>NZ_JBHVRX010000057.1:0-29709 GCF_042885515.1 Streptomyces sp. NPDC058052
GCCCGGTTACATTCCGAACCCGGAAGCTAAGCCTTTCAGCGCCGATGGTACTGCAGGGGGGACCCTGTGGGAGAGTAGGACGCCGCCGAACAATTTTTAGCCTCAACCCCCGGACTCTGTCCGGGGGTTGAGGCATTTTTGCGTTCTAGGCTGGATCCATGCGCTACGACCTGGTCATCTTCGACAACGACGGCGTGCTCGTCGACAGCGAGCCGCTCTCCAACCGGCTGCTGGCCGGCTACCTCACCGAGCTCGGGCACCCCACCACGTACGAGGACTCCCTCCGCGACTACATGGGAGCCGCCCTCCACCGGATCCACGACCTCGTGGAGGAGCGGACCGGGAAGCGGCTTCCCGAGGACTTCGACGACACCTTCCATTCGCGGGTCTTCGCCGCGTTCCAGGAGGCCCTGGAGCCGGTGGAAGGGGCCGTGGAGGTGCTCAAGCGGCTGATGGCCGACGGGGTGCCGTACTGCGTGGCCTCCTCGGGGAGCCATGAGCGGATCCGGGTCGGACACCGGAAGACCGGTCTCGACGCCTGGTTCCCCGCCGAGGTCGTCTTCAGCGCCGAGGACGTGGGGCGGGGCAAGCCGGCGCCGGACCTCTTCCTGCACGCCGCCGCGCGGATGGGGGTGGCGCCCGAGCGGTGCGTCGTCGTCGAGGACAGCCGGCTCGGCGTCCAGGCCGCCGTGGCCGCCGGGATCGACGTCTACGGGTTCACCGCGATGACGCCGGAGGACCGGCTCGCCGGCGCCCGCGGACTCTTCTCCCGGATGGACGAGCTGCCCGGCATTTTGGGTCTGTGATCCATCTACCCATCGGTAGCCGGCAGCCCTACGCTGTGCCGCCATGACCGATGTGCGGCTGCGGCGGGGGCGGGGCTCCCTGGCCTTCAGTTTCCTCGTCCAGGGCGTGGCCTTCGCGCTGCTCGTGACCCGGATACCCGGGATCCAGGACGGGTACGGGATCTCCGACGGGCTCCTGCCCCTCTTCCTGGCGGCCGTGCCGATCCTCGCCGGCGTCGCCAGCGTGGCGACGGAGAAGCTCGTCGCCCGGGTGGCGCCCTCGGTGGTGCTGCGGTGGTCGCAGCCCCTCGTCCTGCTCGCGCTGCTCGGCGTGGGCGCGGGGGACGCGCTGTGGATGGCTGCCGTGGCGCTCGGCCTGTTCGGTCTCGCGGTCGGCGCCCTCGACGCGTCCATGAACATGCTGGGGGTGAGCCTCCAGCGGACGTACGGGCGCAGCATCATGCTCGGCTTCCACGCCGCGTACAGCCTCGGCGGGATCGCGGGGGCCTCGCTGGCCTGGGCCGGGGCGCACTGGCACCTGTCGCTGTTCTGGTCGTACCTGCCGGTGGTCGTGGTGCTGGCGCCGGCGGCGTTCCTCGGCAGCCGGTGGTACGTGGACGGCGCGGCGGCGGCCCCGGAGGGCGGCACGCCGGCGAAGGGCGGGGCGCTGTCGTTCCGGCTTCTGCTGCCGCTGTGCCTGGTGATGACGTTCGCGTACATCGGTGACTCGACGGTCTCCAACTGGTCGGCGAAGTACCTCCAGGACGTGCTCGGCAGCTCGGAGGCGGCGGCGACCGTCCCGTACAACGCGTACATGGTGACGACGCTGCTCGGGCGGGCCGTGGGCGACCTCGGGGTGCGGCACTTCGGGGCGTCGGCGGTCGTGCGGGCCGGGGCGGTGCTCGCGGCGTGCGGGTTCGCGCTGGTGGCGTCGGCGCAGTCGGCGTGGGCGGGGATCGCCGCCTTCACGCTGCTCGGGCTCGGGCTGAGCGTGATCGTGCCGCAGACCTTCGCGGCCGCGGGGCGGCTCTTCCCGGAGCACAGTGACGCCGCGGTCGCCCGGCTCAACGTCTTCAACTACGTCGGCTTCCTCGTCGGCTCGCCGCTCGTGGGGGCGCTCGGGGACGCGTGGAGCTACCGCGGGGCCATGCTCGTGCCGATGGTGCTCGTCCTGGTGACGGTGGTGTATGCCACGTCGTTCGGGGCGCGGGAGGCCCGATACGGTGGCGGGCATGAGCGGCCGCGCACTGTTGATGTGGGATGAAGCTGTCACGGGGTACGACTTCGGGCCCCAGCACCCGATGGACCCGGTGCGGCTCGCACTGACCATGGGGCTGGTCCGGGCCTTCGGGCTCGACCGGGCGGTCGACGTGGTGGCCGCCAAGCCGGCCGGGGAGTCGACGCTGCGGCTGGTGCACCGCGAGGACTACGTGGCCGCCGTGAGGGCGGCCTCGGCCGACCCGCGCCACGCCGACCAGGCGTACGGGCTCGGGACCGTCGACGACCCGGCGTTCAAGGGGATGCACGAGGCGTCCGCGCTGATCGCCGGGCAGTCGGTGGCGGCGGCGGAGGCCGTGTGGCGGGGCGAGGCCGAGCACGCCGTGAACTTCGCCGGCGGGCTGCACCACGCGATGCCGGGCGGCGCGGCCGGGTTCTGCATCTACAACGACGCCTCGCTGGCCATCGCCCGGCTGCTCGAACTGGGCGTGGAGCGGGTCGCGTACGTGGACGTCGACGTGCACCACGGCGACGGGGTGCAGGCGGCTTTCTGGGAGGACCCGCGGGTCCTGACCGTCTCGCTGCACGAGCATCCGCGGACGCTGTTCCCGCAGACCGGCTGGCCCGAGGAGACCGGGGCGTCCGGGGCCGGCGAGGGCGGCGCGGTGAACGTGGCGCTGCCGGCCGGGACCGGGGACGCGGGCTGGCTGCGGGCCTTCCACGCCGTCGTGCCGGAGCTCCTGGCCGACTTCCGGCCGCAGGTGCTGGTGACCCAGCACGGGGCGGACACGCACTTCGACGACCCGCTGGCGCACCTGGCCGTGTCGCTCGACGCGCAGCGGGCCGTGCAGGAGGCGTGCCACGAGCTGGCGCACGCGTACGCGGACGGCCGGTGGGTGGCGCTGGGCGGCGGCGGATACGCGGTCGTGGACGTCGTCCCGCGGTCGTGGACGCACCTGGTGGGGATCGCGGCGCACGCGCCCGTGGCGCCGGAGACGGTGGTCCCGTCCTCCTGGCGGGACGAGGTGTACGCGCGGACGCGGCAGCTGGGGCCCGGACGGATGACCGACGGGCGGTGGCCGGTGGACTTCCGGGAGTGGACGGCCGGGTACGACCCCGCGGACCGGCTCGACCAGGCGGTGCTGGCGACTCGCAGGGCGGCCTTCCCGCTGCGGGGGCTGCTCGCCTAGCAGAGCCGTCCTTCTGTTACGCCAACTGTGCGGTAGAGAAGCGGTTCTGACGTTCCGACAGGAATGATCCGGCAGCATCGGACGGGTGTTGAGTACCGGGGCGCTGCGGGCGCATCTGTTGGCGGCGGGGTTGGCGGGGACGGTGGCGACGTCGCGGGAGGAGAGCCTGCGGAGCTACCGGCTCTTCGCCGCGCGGGATCCCCGGGTGACGCTGGGGCTGGTGCCGGCCGGGGGGTGGGACGAGGCCGAGCTGCTGCGGCTGATGGCCGAGAAGTGCGGGGTGTCGGGCGATCCGGCGCACCGCTCGGGGCCGGACGTGATCGATCCGGAGCGGACGCTGCGGGGGCTCGACGCCTTCGCGGGGAGGCTCGCGGCGGTGGCGGCCCGGCGGGCTCCGGTGCTCCTCGGGACGGGTCATCCGCACCGGCTGCTCGGTTTCTACGCCGCGCTCGCAGACGCCTTGTCGGCGGCGGGATGTGACGTACTCACCCCCGCGCAGGGGAGATGTGTCGACATAACGACCCGGTTCGGTCTACGCACGTACCGCGTCGACTACGTACGCGGCGTCGCGTTCGTACGGGAGGCGGGGCCGCCGGAGGACGGGCGTGAGGTGGGGGCGCACTCCCACTCGGCGCTGCCGGTGCGGGCCGCTCTGGAGAGCGCGGCGGAGGCCGGCGGGCCGCTGCCCGAGCTGGTCGTGGGGGACCACGGCTGGGTCTGCGGTGCTGGTCAGCTGGGTATCGAGGCGATCGGGGTGGCCGACACGGACGATCCGGCGCTCTTCGTGGGGGAGGCCGAGGGGCAGGTGGCGGTGGCCGTGCCGCTCGATGACGGGGTGCCCTCGGCGTACTACCGTCCCCTCACGCGCTATGTACTCAATCGAGCGTGTCTGTCACGGTAAACGGGCGATAGGGGCTCCTCTTCCCCACTCGTACCACCCGCCCCTAGTCTGATTCGTGAGCGTTCGACGACGAAGAGTCACCGGAGGGGAAGCCGGTGGGCGTCGCGGCGGAAGGTACAGGTGGGTCATGGCTGCTGGCGATCGGCCTCTCAACGAGGTCAAGTTCCTGACCGTGGCGGAAGTCGCCGCGGTGATGCGCGTGTCGAAGATGACCGTGTACCGCTTGGTGCACAGCGGTCATCTGCCGGCGATCCGGGTGGGCCGGTCCTTCCGGGTCCCGGAACAGGCGGTTCACGCGTACCTGAGGGAGTCGTACGTGGGGGTGGGGACCGCGTAGCGGGCGCGCGGTCGTCCTGCGGCCGAACGGTCGGTGAGCCGCGTCCGGCCCTCGGATTACGAGCCGGGCGCTCATGCCGGTAGGCTAGGCCGACGTAGGTCGTGTGGGCCCAGACGCCCCGCACCAGTGAGAAGAAGTGAGCGAGGGTAGTCGTGGGCTCTGTTATCAAGAAGCGGCGCAAGCGGATGGCCAAGAAGAAGCACCGCAAGCTGCTCAAGCGCACGCGCGTTCAGCGTCGCAACAAGAAGTAAGCGGCGCCGCGCGAGCGGTATTCCGTGTGTGACAAAGGCGTGGCCCTTCACCGACATCGGTGAGGGGCCACGTTTTCATTGCACTGAAATCCTCAGGCGCTACGGTGGCGGCTACGGGAAGACGGACGGAAGTTCGGACGGAAGGCGCTGATCTTGGGCAAGGTCGTGCTCGTGACCGGTGCCGCCCGGCATCTGGGCGGCCGTTTCGTGCGGCGGATCCAGCGGGACCCGGAGGTGGAACGGGTGGTGGCCGTGGACGCGGTCGAGCCCGCGCATCCGCTCGGGGCCGCCGAGTTCGTCCGGGCGGACCTCCGCCGGCCGGCCATCGCCAAGGTGCTCGCCGAGCACGAGGTGGACACGGTGGTGCACCTCGACGTGACGGGGACGGCGCTGGGCGCCGGCGGCCGGACGACGGTCAAGGAGACCAACGTCATCGGCACCCTGCAGCTGCTCGGTGCCTGCCAGAAGTCGCCGCGGGTCGGCCGGCTGGTGGTGAAGTCCAGTACGACCGTGTACGGCTCCGCCCCCCGTGATCCGGCGGTCTTCACCGAGACGACGCCGGCGAAGTCGCTGCCGAGCGGTGGTTTCGCGAAGGACGCGGTCGAGGTCGAGGGGTACGTACGGGGCTTCGCCCGGCGGCGGCCGGACGTGGCGGTGTGCGTGCTGCGGTTCGCGAACATCCTGGGGCCCCGGGTGGAGTCCCCGCTGACCGAGTACCTGTCGCTGCCGGTGATGCCGACGGTCCTGGGGTACGACCCGCGGCTGCAGTTCGTCCACGAGGACGACGTGATCGACGTGCTGCGCCTGGTGGCGCACGAGCCGCGGCGGGCGTCGCTGAACAGCGGCACCTTCAACGTGGCGGGCGAAGGGGTGCTGCTGCTGTCGCAGTGCGCGCGGCGGCTGGGGCGGCCCACGGTGCCGGTGCTGCTGCCCGCGGTGACCTGGGTGGGCTCCGCGCTGCGGACGGTGGGGCTGACCGACTTCGCGCCCGAGCAGATCCGGCTCCTCACGCACGGGCGGGTCGTCTCGACCACGCAGATGCGGGAGGTGCTGGGCTTCCGGCCGCGGTACTCGACGGCGGAGGCGTTCGCGGACTTCGCGGCGAGCCGGGGGCCGGGGCTGCTGCCGCCGGCGGCGCTCGCGGGGGCGGTGGACCGGCTGGCCGGCCGGGTCGCCCCGGAGGCGTATCCGATTCCTTCCCACGACGGTTCCTGAGGAGCGGCGACACAGCGATGGCGGACGCCAAGGTGATTCCTTTCGACGACGACCGTTCGCGGGCCCGGCGGCGGCCGTCCCGGCCCGACGAACCGTCCGGCCCGGAGACGGGGGCCGCGGTACGGGCGCTGCCCGGCGCCCGGGAGGTGCCGGAGGAGGCCCCGGAGAGGGCCCCTGAGGACGCTCCGGAGGCCCCGGAGGCCCTGGAGGGCGGCGGGGCGGACGAGGAGCCGGGCGCCGGGCCGGGCCGGGCCGGCTGGGAGCGGCGGCTCGCGGGCGGGCTGGCGTTCCTGCGGCGCCGGGTGACGGGCGAGTACGAGGTCGACGAGTTCGGCTACGACGCCGAGCTGACCGACCAGGTGCTGATGTCGCTGCTGCGCCCGCTGTACGAGAAGTACTTCCGGGTGGAGGTGAAGGGCGTCGAGAACATCCCGGAGAAGGGCGGGGCGCTGATCGTCGCCAACCACTCCGGGACGCTGCCGCTGGACGGGCTGATGATGCAGGTCGCGGTGCACGACCACCATCCGGCGGGCCGGCATCTGCGGCTGCTCGCGGCGGACCTGGTCTTCGTGCTGCCGGTCGTCAACGAGCTGGCGCGGAAGGCGGGGCACACGCTGGCGTGCGCGGAGGACGCGGAGCGGCTGCTGCGGGCCGGTGAGGTCGTCGGCGTGATGCCGGAGGGCTTCAAGGGGATCGGGAAGCCGTTCTCGGAGCGGTACAAGCTCCAGCGGTTCGGGCGGGGCGGCTTCGTCTCGACGGCGCTGCGGGCGGGGGTGCCGATCGTGCCGTGCTCGATCGTGGGCGCCGAGGAGATCTACCCGATGATCGGGAACGCGAAGACGCTGGCGCGGCTGCTCGGGCTGCCGTACGTGCCGGTGACGCCGACCTTCCCGTGGCTGGGGCCGCTCGGGATGCTGCCGCTGCCGACGAAGTGGACGATCCAGTTCGGCGAGCCGATCCCGACGGACTCGTATCCGCCGGAGGCGGCGGAGGACCCGATGCTGATGTTCAACCTGACGGACCAGGTCCGCGAGCAGATCCAGCACACGCTGTACAAGCTGCTGGTGCAGCGGCGGTCGGTGTTCTTCTAGGCCGTCCCTTTCGGATCCTGCCGGGCTCGCGCCGATTCTGCGCCGGTCCCTCGGGCCGTGGCATGGAGGAAGGGGCGCCCCCCGTCCGTGGGGGCGCCCCTTCTCCTTGTCAGCGAGCGTCCTCGCTGTCGATGCCGAGACCTGGAAGGAGGCCCGGCAGGAGTGGCGGGATGGTGACATCCGGGGGTGTCGGGGTGACCTGGCTGTCCTCCGGGGCGGTCGGTGTGCCCGTGGGGGACGGCAGGAGGCCGCCGGTGTTGCCGCCGAGGAGTCCGTCGTCCTCGGGGGAGGTGGTGGTCGTCTCGGCGCCCGGGCTCGGGGTGGTGCCGGTGCCGGTCTCGCCGCCCGTGCCGGCGCCCTGGGTGGTGCCGGAGGGGCGCGGGGTGGTGGCCGAAGGGCTGCCCTGGGTGGGGGTGCCCCGGGTGGCCGGGGGCCGCTGGGTGTCCGTGCCCGTGCCCGGCTGGTTCTGCCGGGTGGTGGGACTGCCGCTGGAGCCGCCGGGAGCGACCGCGCCCGTCTCGGGGGTGCGGGGCAGCATGGACTGGAGCGGCTCGACCTCCTGGTCTATGGCGTCGAAGACGCCGGTGACCTCTTCGCCGACGTCGGCGAGCTGGACGGGGAGGCGGTCGCGGAGGCCCTTCCATGTGTCGCGGTGGGCCTGGGCGAAGGAGTTGAGCCGGGCCATGGGGGCGATCTCGCCGTCCCGGTCGTATGCCTGGCGGAGCAGGCGGTGGCCTTCCTCGGCGTCGTGCTTCATGCCGCCGAGGGCGCGGCGGATCTCGCTCAGGGACTCGTGGTCGAGGTCGCCGGAGCGGGTGCGCTCCATGAGCCGGCGGGCCTCGCTGAGCCGGGTGGACGCCTGATCGAGGTAGATGCCCCCGCGGTCGGCGTCGTCGTCGGCCATGCCGAGCTTGAGGTCCTCCATGCCCCGCTTGAGTCCGTAGAGCGAGTCACCGGGGAGGGCGTCGGAGCTGGCGGCTGCTACCCCGCCGAAGGCTCCGGCCGCGACTCCGACGGTGAGGCCGCCCGCGGCGAGCCCCTTGGTCCAGCGGGAGCGTGGGCGGAGTTTCCGCAGGGGGGAGGCCCGGTGGGCTCCCCTGGTGGTCCGCTGTTCCGGGACGGCGGGGCCCGCGGCCGCCGTCCCCTGGGCGAACATCGCCTCCATGGCGGCGACGAGCTGGGCTCGCTGCACCACCTTGACCTCGGGGTCGAGCTCCGGTTTCGGCAGTTCGCCGAGACCGCTCGCCAAGGCCAACAGCCGTCCCTGGTCGCCCGTGTCGGCCGGGGCGTCGGGCCGGCCGGCCGCCTCGCCCTCGGGCGCCCGGTCCTCCAGGGCCTGGGCGAAGGCGTTCGCCCGCCGGTGCACGTTCGCGATCACTGGCGGCACCTCCTCTCGTCATGACGGTCGACTCCCCAAGGGGTCCGGAAGGTTGCCCTCCTTGAGCAGATCCACACGAACGAGTGAGTGTCTGCGGGCAGGGCGTGACCACAGGGAGCCTGCATTTCGCACAACGAGCGGCGCGGCACTTGGGTTACGCGCGAAAGATGATCGGACCAGTGCGTCATCGAAGCGTCACCGACTGTGAGGTGGGACGGGCAGTGGTGGCGTGGGGGGATGTGTACGGGAGGCGGCAAGGGCTTCACGGGGGACGAGGGCGGGACGGGACGAGGGGACGGAGGGGGAGGGGGTGGCGGCCGTGGGGACGGCCGGTGGAGCGGCGGCGGTCGGCGGCCCGGGCTAGCGGGCGTCCTCGGGCAGGAGTCGGGCCAGGGTGCGGACGGCCCGGTACTGGAGGGTCTTGATGGCGCCCTCGTTCTTCCCCATGACCCGCGCGGTCTCGGCGACCGAGAGGCCCTGGAGGAAGCGGAGGGTCACGCACTCCTGCTGCTGGGGGTTGAGCCGGCGGACGGCGTCGAGGAGGGCGGCGTTGGAGAGGGACTCGAGGACCGAGTCCTCCGGGCTGCGTTCGACCTCGTTGGCGTCGAGCATCTCGCCGGTCGTGACCTCCAGCCGGAAGCGGCTGGACTTGAAGTGGTCGGCGACCAGGTTGCGGGCGATGGTGACGAGCCAGGCGCCGAAGTCGCGGCCCTGCCAGGTGAAGGTGGAGATCCGGCGCAGGGCGCGCAGGAACGTCTCGCTGGTGAGGTCCTCCGCCGTCGCCTTCCCGCCGACGCGGTAGTAGATGTAGCGGTAGACGGTGTCGCTGTACTGGTCGTACAGCCTGCCGAAAGCGTCGGCCTCACCGGCCTGGGCGCGCTCGACCAGGTCCATCATGCGGGCGCTGTCGCTGTCGGCGGTGGGGCGTCGGGTGGTGGCCGGGCTTCCGGAGCCGCGCGCGCTCCGTCTGCCGACGGCGGCACCGCCGTCGGCAAGGGCATAGCAAGGGCCGGCGGGTGCCGGTGCGGCGAAGGCGAAGGCAGGGCCGGCGTACGCGGTGGGGACGAAGCCACGCAAGTGGTCGAGGACCGTTGCGCGCAGCGTAGCCAGGCCCGAGGCGTCAACCCCGACGTGTGGGTACACGGGACTCCCAGAGGCAGAGCTTCCATCACGTGCAGTGCGGAGCCGTTCACTCGTCGTGGCGACGGGAGGGTTCCGCTGTGCGTCTGAGGAGAATAACGCTTCGTACAGGCAGCGCTACACCCAGTTGCCTAAATCATCGATTACGTCGCTTCAGTTATAGGTTGCGGACAGATCAAGTCGCACTTGGTGACCGGTTATTGATCGAGTGACTTCCGAGTGTGACTACGTCGGCGTTGCGTTGTGCTCATGTGCGGTAGAGGGGAGTGATCGGGGCCGCTCCTGGGTAAGGGCGCGGGAATGCCCGGGAGTCGAGGGAGGCGCGGCTGTTCGACCACGGACGGGTGAGCCCCTTTGGTCCGTGGTTGTCGCAGATGATCGCGGACGAAACGTATCGGCACGGGCGTGGCGCTCCGGAAACACCGGGGAGTTCGGGTACGCGCGCGGTCTTCCGCCGTACCGGGGCCGGGGTGCGGAGGGTCAGCGGCGGCGGCGGTGCAGGGCGACCGCGGCGGCGGTGCCGCCCGCGACGGCGCCCAGGCCCGCGGCGGCCGGGATCCCGATCTTCGCCGCCTTGCGGCCGGTGCGGTAGTCGCGCAGCCGCCACTCGCGGTCCCTGGCGTGCCGGCGCAGCTTGGTGTCCGGGTTGATCGCGTAGGGGTGCCCGACGAGCGAGAGCATCGGGATGTCGTTGTGCGAGTCGCTGTACGCGGCGCAGCGGCCGAGGTCCAGGCCCTCGGCGGCGGCCAGCGCCCGTACCGCCTCGGCCTTGGCCGGGCCGTGCAGCAGCTCGCCGACCAGCCGGCCCGTGTAGACGCCGTCCACCGACTCGGCGACCGTGCCGAGCGCGCCGGTCAGGCCGAGGCGGCGGGCGATGATCGTGGCCGTCTCGACCGGGGCGGCCGTCACCAGCCAGACCTTCTGGCCCGCGTCGAGGTGGGCCTGGGCCAGGGCGCGGGTGCCCGGCCAGATGCGGTCGGCCATGTACTCGTCGTAGATCTCCTCGCCGATCGACATCAGTTCGGAGACGCGGTGGCCCTTGACGATGGAGAGCGCGCTGTCGCGGGCCTCCTGCATGTGCGCCGGGTCCTCGACGCCGGCCAGCCGGAACCAGACCTGCGCCCAGGCGAAGCGGGCGAGTTCGCTGCGCTGGAAGAACTTCCGCTTGTACAGGCCGCGGCCGAAGTGGAAGATCGCGGCACCCTGCATCACGGTGTTGTCGAGGTCGAAGAAGGCGGCGGCCCGCACATCGCCGACGACCGGGAACTCGGGCTCCTCCGGAACGGCTTCGGCGGCCCGGGCCGCTTCGAGGGCGGCGGCCTCCTCCTCCCGCTCCCGTTCCAGCTGGAGCGAGGTCTTGCGGGCCGCCTCGGCGGCGGCCTCGCCTGCGAGGACGCTGCGCGCGGTGGCGGAGCGCCTACGGGGGGTGAGCCATCCCAGAGCGGCCATGTCTGGAGCATAGCCAGTCTGTTCGGTACTTCCCGACTTGTGGGGATGCCGTCGTGTGAACAGTGCGGGTCCCCGCCGTGACCGGGCGGGACAATGGACGGCATGTTCGGACGTACGAAGAAGAAGGACGCGGCCAAGGACCCGGCCGCGCGGACCGTGACGCTGATCGGGAAGCCGGGGTGTCATCTCTGCGACGACGCCCGGGCGGTGATCGAGGCCGTGTGCGCCGAGACCGGGGCGCGCTGGGAGGAGCGGGACATCCTCCAGGACGAGGCGCTGTACAAGGAGTACTGGGAGCAGATTCCCGTCGTCCTGGTCGACGGTGAACAGCACACCTTCTGGCGGGTCGACGCGGAGCGGCTCCGGCGCGAACTGGGTGCGTGACCGAAAGCCGGTTACCATCGTGGACGTTTTGTTGGCATTCGGGGGCCACGTCGTGAGGAGTGTGTGCGGCTTTGCCCCCTTCGGGATCCCAACGCGTCGCGCCGTGGGACGGTTCCACGGCGGCGAGAACCGGTCGCGTGACCCCGGTCACTTTGGCCGGACAAAACGGACACCATCTTTGTGCACGCGTTCACAAAGACATAGCCTGCATTCGACGGGGCGGTCTTGGGACGCATGGCCGCCTGCAGCCCCGCTCATCCCGCAGGAGCACCGTGGCAACTGGCCGAACTCACCGACCGGCGACCCGTAGCCGAGGAATTCCCGAGGCCACCGTCGCCCGCCTTCCGCTGTATCTGCGCGCCCTGACCGCGCTGTCGGAGCGCTCCGTACCCACGGTCTCCTCCGAGGAGCTCGCGGCCGCGGCCGGAGTCAACTCCGCGAAGCTGCGGAAGGACTTCAGCTACCTCGGCTCGTACGGCACCCGCGGTGTCGGCTACGACGTCGAGTACCTCGTCTACCAGATCTCCCGCGAGCTCGGCCTGACCCAGGACTGGCCCGTCGTGATCGTCGGCATCGGTAACCTCGGCGCCGCGCTCGCCGGTTACGGCGGCTTCGCCTCCCGTGGTTTCCGCGTCGCCGCGCTCATCGACGCCGACCCCGCCATGACCGGCAAGCCGGTCGCCGGGATCCCCGTCCAGCACAGCGACGACCTCGAGAAGATCATCGCCGAGGACGGCGTCTCCATCGGCGTCATCGCGACCCCGGCCGGCGTCGCCCAGGCGGTCTGCGACCGGCTCGTCGCCGCGGGCGTCACCTCCATCCTCAACTTCGCCCCGACCGTGCTCTCCGTGCCCGACGGCGTCGACGTGCGCAAGGTGGACCTCTCCATCGAGCTGCAGATCCTCGCCTTCCACGAGCAGCGGAAGGCCGGCGAGGAGCCGGGCGAGGACACCGCCCCGCCGGCCGCCGCGCCGCCGGCCGCGACCCGCACCACCGCCGAGAGCGGCCGCAAGGGACCCGACGGGGACGTCCCCGCGGTGATGCCGGCATGAGCCTCCTCGTCGTCGGGCTGAGCCACCGCAGCGCTCCCGTCTCCATCCTGGAGCGGGCCTCGCTGCCCTCGGACACCCAGGCCAAGCTCCTCCAGGACACCCTCGCCGCCGAACCGGCCGCCGAGGCCACCGTCCTCGCCACCTGCAACCGCATCGAGCTCTACGCCGACGTGGACAAGTTCCACGCCGGTGTCGCCGAGCTCTCCACGCTGCTCGCCCAGCACAGTGGGGTCGGCCTGGAGGAGCTCACCCCCTACCTCTACGTGCACTACGAGGACCGGGCCGTCCACCACCTCTTCTCGGTGGCCTGCGGCCTCGACTCCATGGTCGTCGGCGAGGGCCAGATCCTCGGCCAGATCAAGGACGCCCTCGCCCTCGGCCAGGACCTGCACACCGCCGGCCGGCTCCTCAACGACCTCTTCCAGCAGTCCCTGCGGGTCGGCAAGCGCGCCCACAGCGAGACCGGCATCGACCGGGCCGGGCAGTCGCTCGTCACCTTCGGCCTGGAGCAGCTGGCCCAGGGCGCCGACGTCGAAGGCTGGGCGCGGGGCAAGCGCGCCCTCGTCATCGGCGCCGGCTCCATGTCCTCCCTGGCCGCCGCGACCCTCGCCCGCGCCGGCGTCGCCGAGATCGTCATCGCCAACCGCACCCTCTCCCGCGCCGAGCGGCTCGCCGAGATCCTCGCCGAGCCCGGTGGTACGGGCGTGGCCGCGCGCGCGGCCGAGATGGTTGCCGTCGGCGACGAACTGGGCCGCGCGGACGTCGTCGTCTCCTGCACCGGCGCCACCGGGCTCGTCCTCGCCGGCGACGCGATCGAGGACGCCGCCGCGGACCGCGACGAGCCCCTGTACCTGCTCGACCTCGCCATGCCCCGCGACATCGACGCCGCCGCCCACCGGATCCCCGGGGTCCGGCTCGTCGACATCGAGTCCCTCGCCGACGCCTCCGCCGACGCCCCCATGGCCTCCGACGTCGACCAGGTCCGCGGCATCGTCTCCGACGAGGTCGCCGCCTTCGGCGCCGCCCAGCGCGCCGCCCACATCACCCCGACCGTGGTCGCCCTGCGCACCATGGCCGCCGACGTGGTGGCCAGCGAGGTCGCCCGCCTGGAAGGCCGCCTCCCCGGCCTCGACGACAAGCAGCGCGCCGAGATCACCCAGACCGTGCGCCGCGTCGTCGACAAGCTCCTGCACGCGCCGACCGTGCGGGTCAAGCAGCTGGCCAGCGAGCCCGGCGGCGCCGGGTACGCGGACGCGCTGCGGACACTCTTCGACCTCGACCCGGAGACGGTGGCTTCCGTCTCCCGGGCCGACCTGAATGACGCCGACGTCAAGAACCGAGGGCGAGTATGACCGAGAGGGCACTGAGGCTCGGGACCAGGCGCAGCAAGCTCGCCATGGCCCAGTCCGGCCACGTGGCCGACGCGGTCCGGCAGCTGACCGGCCGGCCCGTCGAGCTCGTGGAGATCACCACGTACGGGGACACCTCCCGTGAGCACCTCGCGCAGATCGGCGGCACCGGCGTCTTCGTCGCCGCCCTGCGCGACGCGCTGCTCGACGGCGAGGTCGACTTCGCCGTCCACTCCCTGAAGGACCTGCCGACCGCGCAGCACCCCGACCTGGTGCTGGCCGCGATCCCGCGGCGCGAGGACCCGCGCGACGTCCTCATCGCGGGCGAGGGCCTCTCCCTCGACCGGCTGCCCGCGGGCGCCCGCGTCGGCACCGGCTCGCCGCGCCGCATGGCCCAGCTGCACGCGTACGCCCGCAGCCACGGCCTCGACCTGACCTGCGTCCCGATCCGCGGCAACGTCGACACCCGCGTCGGCTACGTCCGCAAGGGCGAGCTGGACGCCGTCGTCCTCGCCGCGGCCGGACTCAACCGCATCGGCGGCACCGAGGAACTCCTCGGCGGCCTGTCGGCCGAGCACCTGCCGGTCGACTCCGTGCTGCCCGCCCCCGGCCAGGGTGCCCTGGCCGTCGAATGCCTGGCGTCGAACTCCGACCTCGTCGCCGCGCTCTCCGCTCTCGACGACCCGCACACGCGGGCCGCCGTGACCGCCGAGCGATCCCTGCTCGCCGCCCTCGAGGCCGGCTGCAGCGCACCCGTGGGCGCGCTCGCCGACATCCTCGCCGACGGTCCCGGTCACGGGCAGGTTGTCACCGAAATGCGCCTGCGCGGCGTCGTCGGCACCACCGACGGCTCGACGCTGGTGCAGCTGTCCACCACCGGTCCCGTTCCCACCTCGTACGACGAGGCGGCGGCGCTCGGACGCGAACTCGCGGCCGAGATGCTCGCCAAGGGTGCGGCCGGTCTTATGGGGGAGCGAGCACTTTGAGCCCCACCAGCCCGACCACCAGCCCCGTGTCCCCCGTCTTCGCGGGCCACGGCCACGTCACCTTCCTCGGCGCAGGCCCAGGCGACCCCGGACTCCTGACCCTGCGGGCCGTCGAGGCCCTGGCCGGAGCGGACGTCCTGATCGCCGAGCCGGAGGTCCTCGACGTCGTCCGCGGCCATGCGCGCGCGGGCGTGAGCACGCCTGAGCTGACGGTTGTTGACGAGGCGTCAACAGCCGCCGGTGTCCCCGTGTTGAGGGATGCGGCCAATCTTGTCATGGAGGCCGCGCGCGGCGGCAGGCGGGTCGTCCGTGCGGTGACCGGCGACCCCGGTCTCGACGGCAACGCCGGCGCCGAGATGCTGGCCTGCGCCACCGCGGGCATCCCCTTCGAGGTCGTCCCCGGCGTCGCGACCGTGGTCGGCGTGCCCGCGTACGCCGGTGTGCCGCTCCGCGACGAGCAGGGCACCGACGTCCGCTTCGTCGACGCGCGGACCGCCGACGACCGCTGCTGGGCCGAGGTCGGAGCCTCCGACGGCACCGTCGTCGTGTCCACCTCGCTGGACGCGGTCGCCGCGGCCGCCGGTGAACTGGTGGCCGCGGGCCGCAAGCCGGACACCCCGCTCACCGTCACCATCGCCGGCACCACCACCCGCCAGCGGACCTGGAACGCGACCCTCGGGACGATCGCCCAGGTCTTCAAGCAGGGCAAGGTGCTCCCCTCGCCCGAGGGCCACCGGCCGGTCATAGCCGTGGTCGGCGAGCGCAGCGCCCCGGCGCAGCGCGACCAGCTCTCGTGGTTCGAGTCCAAGCCGCTCTTCGGCTGGCGGGTGCTCGTGCCGCGCACCAAGGAGCAGGCCGCGTCGCTCTCCGACCAGCTGCGCTCGTACGGTGCCGTGCCGCACGAGGTGCCGACCATCGCGGTCGAGCCGCCGCGGACCCCGCAGCAGATGGAGCGGGCCGTGAAGGGGCTCGTCACGGGGCGCTACGAGTGGATCGCCTTCACCTCGGTCAACGCGGTCAAGGCCGTGCGCGAGAAGTTCGAGGAGTACGGGCTCGACGCCCGCGCCTTCGCCGGGATCAAGGTCGCGGCGGTGGGCGAGCAGACGGCCGCGGCGCTCGTCGACTTCGGCGTGAAGCCGGACCTCGTGCCGTCGGGCGAGCAGTCCGCCGCGGGTCTGCTGGAGGACTGGCCGCCGTACGACCCGGTCTTCGACCCGATCGACCGCGTCTTCCTGCCGCGCGCCGACATCGCGACCGAGACCCTCGTCGCGGGGCTCATCGAGCTCGGCTGGGAGGTCGACGACGTCACGGCCTACCGGACCGTGCGCGCGTCGCCGCCGCCGGCCGACACCCGCGAGGCGATCAAGGGCGGCGGCTTCGACGCGGTGCTCTTCACCTCGTCGTCGACCGTGCGGAACCTCGTCGGCATCGCCGGCAAGCCGCACAACGTGACCGTGATCGCCTGTATCGGGCCCGCCACGGCCAAGACCGCCGAGGAGCACGGGCTGCGGGTCGACGTGCTCTCCCCCGAGCCGTCCGTCCACAAGCTGGCCGAGGCGCTGGCGGAGTTCGGGCTGCGGCGGCGGGAGGCGGCGCTGGAGGCGGGCGATCCCGTCACGCGGCCGAGCGAGCGGCGGCCGGGTGCGCGGAGGCGGCGCACGACGTAACGCGGCGCGCCTCCCGCGGGACGGTGCTCTTCAGGCGCGGGTCCTCCTTCACGGGGGGCCCGCGCCGTTTCGTCGTGGTGGGGCGGCAACAGGGTGTCGGTAAGTGGGGGGTGGGGGCGGGCGTAGCCTCGGGGGATGAACTCGTATGGAAGCTTTCCGGGGGCGCGGCCACGGCGGCTGCGGACGACGCCCGCCATGCGGCGGATGGTGGCCGAGACCCGTCTGGACCCGGCCGACCTGATCCTGCCCGCGTTCGTGCGCGAGGGCGCCGCCGCGCCCGTGCCGATCGGCGCGATGCCCGGGGTCGTCCAGCACACGCGGGACACCCTGCGGAAGGCCGCGGTGGAGGCCCTGGAGGCGGGAGTCTCCGGGATCATGCTGTTCGGCGTGCCGGAGGACGGCAAGAAGGACGGGCTCGGTACGGCCGGGACCGATCCGGACGGGATCCTCCAGGTCGCCATCCGGGACGTGCGGGCCGAGGTCGGCGACGAGCTCGTGATCATGTCGGACCTCTGCCTCGACGAGTACACCGACCACGGCCACTGCGGCGTCCTCGACGAGGACGGCCGGGTCGACAACGACGCGACCCTGGAGCGGTACGCCGAGATGGCGCAGGTCCAGGCCGACGCCGGCGTCCACGTCGTCGGGCCCTCCGGGATGATGGACGGCCAGGTCGGTGTCGTCCGGGACGCGCTGGACACCATCGGCAAGGAGGACGTGTCGATCCTCGCGTACACCGCGAAGTACTCCTCCGCCTTCTACGGCCCCTTCCGCGAGGCCGTCGGCTCGTCCCTCCAGGGCGACCGGAAGACCTACCAGCAGGACCCCGCCAACCTCCGCGAGTCGATGCGCGAGCTGGCGCTGGACCTGGAGGAGGGCGCGGACATGGTGATGGTGAAGCCGGCCGGGCCCTACCTGGACGTGCTCGCGAAGGTCGCCGGGTCCGTGGACGTGCCGGTCGCCGCGTACCAGATCAGCGGTGAGTACGCGATGGTCGAGGCCGCCGCCGAGAAGGGCTGGATCGACCGCGACAAGGCGATCATGGAGACCCTCACCGGCATCCGCCGGGCGGGCGCGCAGATGATCCTCACCTACTGGGCCACCGAGGTCGCGCAGAAGCTGTCCGCCGGGCGGCGCTGACACGGCCAGGGCGTTTCTTCCGGATCACGCTGCGAGCCCGGCAGGATCCGGAAGGCACGGCCTAGTCCCACCAGAAGGTCCACACCGGGACGTCCAGCAGCATCGTGCGCGCGTAGTCGCGCAGGGTGCTGGAGGACCCCTGGGTGATGTTGTCGGGGCAGAAGGCGAAGTGTTCCGCCGCCAGGGCCTCGGCCTCCTCCGCCGTGCGGGGCGGCGCCGCCACCGAGACCAGCAGCCGGCTGGGGGTGAGGGCGACGACCCGGGCGCCGAAGCGGTCCTCCCAGGAGCGCAGCACCGCGGACAGGCGGGCCACGTCGTTCTCGTGGTTCAGCGGTCCTGTCCAGCCGATGGCCGCCGGTATGTCGGCGCTGCGCCGCGCCCGGACAAGCGCCGGATGGGCCGCCGTCAGCCAGGTGCCCGGCTCCGTGAGCGCCTCGGCGATCCCGGCCGCCGCTCGGTCCGGGTCGGTGCGCGGGGGCTGCGCCGGGGCCAGGCCGGGCCAGCCCGCGGCGAACGGGGCCACGATCTCCTCGTACCCGGGCTGCTCGCCGAACAGCGCCTCCACGGCGGCGGTCACGGCGGGGTCCCGCTCCTCCTCCGGTATCTCCGAGGCCGCGCGGTCGGCCCAGAACCCGGAGAGGACCTCGTCGGCGTCGTGGTCGGCGGGGTCGCTCATCATCTCCGGCATGAGCCGCCACCCCTCCGGGGCGCAGTGCCCCTCCAGCAGGACCGGCAGCAGCCCCGCCGTGCGGGCCGCCGGGCGCAGCGCCGCCCAGGTGGCGGGGCCGGCCGGATCGAGGCCCGACCAGAGGTACGGGTCGTCCGCCGGGCCGGCCAGCGTGCCGGGCGGCAGGTCCAGGCCGAGGGAACGGCCGGTCGGGTCGGACACGAGCTGGGGCAGCCGGTTCGGGATCATCGCCATGACGGGAACGTACGGGGCCCCACCGACAACGGCCCGGGCGAGTGGTGGGGGCGCACGCCACGGCGCACCCTGGAGAGGTACCCGACAGGTACCTCCCGGAGGTGGTCCTCATGATGAACACGCTCGTCGGATGGCATGTCGACATGGAGTTCAAGGAGGAGGGCGACCGGACGCGGGCGGCGGCCATGGTGCGGCTCTCGGACGGCTCCGAGTTCCGGGCCCACGGCACCGCCCACCGCCACCCCTCCGATCCGGAACAGCTGCGGGTCGGCGAGGAGATCGCCGGGGCGCGCGCCCTGATGGACCTGGCCTCGCAGCTCCTGCAGAAGGCGCACGCGGAGATCGACGAGGCGTCGGGGCGGACGTCGTACCCGATCAACCGGTAGTGGCGGAGGTCCGGGCCGGCCGGTGGAGGCGGAGGTCCGGGCTCAGTACTGGAGGGCGTCCTCCAGCTCCCGCTGCCAGTACGAGACGGCGGCGCCGTCGTCCACGTACGTGCCCTCCGGCGCCGCCACCGTCACCATGCTGTCCGTGGTCAGGTTCACCTTGATCGTGCGGACGGTCGTGCCGTGCGTGTCCCCGCCCGGTTCTCCCGTCAGGATCAGGGACGCGTAGGCCGACTCGCGGGGCATCAGCGTCACCACGGCCTGCGGCTTGCTCTCCTCCACGATCCTGATCGGCGCCTGGCTGTCGTCGAAGCCGACGAGGGGCGCGCCCACGGCGTCGCAGGGGCGGCCGCCGATGTTCGTGACGGTCAGGGCCAGGTGGTTGATCGGGCGGCTGACCTTGCTGGCGACGACCTTCACGTCCCCGGCGGCGCAGGTGCGGCGCACGGGGCCGTCGTCGGTGGGCCGGGCGGTGGGTGTCCCGGCCGTCGGCCGGGCCGCCGTGGTGCGGGCGGGGGCGGGGGTGGCGGACGCGGGAGTGGTGGCCGCGGGCGGGGCGGTGGTGGGCGCGGACTCCCGCGGGGCGGTCGGCGTCGGGCCGGCGGACGTCGGGGCCGGCGCCGGGGCGCTGGTGGCCAGCGGCGGCTTCTCGGCGGTGGGGGCGGCCGTGTCCGGGTCGGACGACTGGCAGGCCGTGAGGGTGAGCGCCGCGGCCAGTGCGGCGGCGGGCAGGGCGAGGCGGCGGGCGGAGATGCGCATGGTGGTTCCCCCGTGGGTGGTCCGGCGACGGTCGGTCAGTGGCTGTCGAGCAGGGTGATCACGATCGCGGTGCAGATGATCAGCACCGTCAGTGCCAGGGCGTCGGTGACGCGGCTGTTCGGCATGGCTCCATGCTGCGAGCCGGTGTGACGCCGTGTCGATCGGCGCGGGACAATGAGAAACGCTGGAACGCTTCCACCCCCGGTGACCTGGGGAGACACAACGTGCCCGGAACGCGTTCCTGGGACGCCGACGGTGACGGGGGAGCGACGGATGGACACCGGGGACCGGTTCGCCGGGCTGCTGAAGGAACTCAAGGAGCGGTCGGGGCTGAGCTACGGCGCCCTCGCCAAACGCCTCCACGTCAGCACCTCCACCCTCCACCGGTACTGCAACGGCGACGCCGTCCCGACCGACTTCGCCCCCGTGGAACGGCTCGGGCGGCTGTGCGGGGCCTCACGGGAGGAGCTCGTCGCGCTCCACCGCGCCTGGATCGTCGCCGACGAGACCCGGGGGCGGAGCGGTGAGCCGGGGGAGCGGGGCGGGGGCGAGGAGGTCCCCGCCGACGCCGCCGGAGCCGTGGATCCCGGCCCTGCCGAGCCCGCTGGGCCCGCTGAGGCTGCCGGGCCTGCTGAGGCTGCTGGGTCCGCTCCCGCTGAAGCTGCCGAGCCCGCCGGGACGTCCGGGTCTGCCGGGTCTGCCGGGGCGGCTGGGCCCGCCGGGGCCGACGCGACCGTCGAGCCCGTCGTCGTGGTGACGGAGGTGGCCGCGGCCGGTGCCGTGCCGCCCTCCCGGGCGCGGTTCAGGAGCGCCCTCGCGGCCGTGGCCGTCGTCGCGCTCGCCGTGCCGGGGGCCTACCTCGTGTCGCGGGACGGGGAGAAGGAACCGCGCGCGGGCTCCGCCGCGCCCACCGCGCCCGCCCCGCTGAACGCCGGCATCAGCTCGTACAACTGGGCCGAGCCCTGCGGCCAGCTCTACGTCCTCGACCAGAAGCCGGAGCACGTGCCGCCGCCGCCCCCGCCGCAGGACACCCGCGCGTGGGGCCGCGCGCTCGGCGGGATCGACGGCGGGCACATGCAGCTCCAGGTCACCGTCACCGGACGCACCCAGGAACCGGTCGTGCTGTCGCGGCTCCACGTCCGGGTCGTCGAACGCGAGCGGCCGCCCGCGCACGGCGCGTACTCCATGGGCGACGGCTGCGGCAGCGGGATCACCCCGCAGACCTTCGGCGTCGATCTCGACGCGCCCCGGCCGTACGTGAAGCCCGTCGCCGGACAGGACGGGGACCGGATCGTGCCCGCGAAGGACTTCCCCTACCAGGTCGCCACCGGAAACGCGCAGGTCCTCAACCTCGACGTCCACACCGAGGAGTACGCCGTCGCCTGGTACCTGGAGCTGGACTGGAGCACCGGCGACCGGAAGGGGACCGTACGGATCGACGACGGCGGCAGGCCGTTCCGCACCAGCGCGATCGAGGGCCGTACGGTCTACGGCTACTGGGCCGACAAGGGCGAGTGGGTCGCTCAGGAGTGACCCGCCCGCCCCGGCGGCGTCAGAGGCGCTCGGGGGCCTTGATGCCGAGCAGCGCCATGCCCTGGTGGAGCGTGCGGGCGGTCACGTCGCAGAGGAAGAGGCGGTTCTCCACCTGCGCCGGGGTGTCCGCCTTGAGGACGGGGCACTCCGAGTAGAACGTCGTGTACAGCGAGGCCAGCTGGTACAGGTACGCGGCCAGCTTGTGCGGCGCGTACTCCGCGGCGGTCTCCGCGATCGCCTCGCCGAAGCCGTCCACGTGCAGGCCGAGGGCCCGCTCGGACGGCGCCAGCTCCAGCTCCGCGTGGGCGGCCGGCTTCGCGTCCCCGGCCTTCCGCAGGATCGACTGGATACGGGCGTACGCGTACTGGAGGTACACCGACGTGTCGCCGTTGAGCGACACCATCTGGTCCAGGTCGAACTTGTAGTCACGGGCCGCCGAGGTCGACAGGTCCGCGTACTTCACCGCGCCGATGCCCACCTGGGCGCCCCGCTCGGCGATCTCGTCCTCGGTGAGGTCCTGGGCCTTCTCGCGGACCACGGCCGAAGCCCGGTCGATCGCCTCGTCCAGCAGGTCCACCAGCCGGACCGTCTCGCCCTCACGCGTCTTGAACGGCTTGCCGTCCTTGCCGAGGACCGTGCCGAAGGCCAGCTGGACGGCCTTCACCTCGTCGTTCAGCCAGCCGGCCCGGCGGGCCGTCTCGAAGACCATCTTGAAGTGCAGCGACTGGCGGGCGTCCACCACGTACAGCAGCGTCGACGCCTTCAGGTTCCGCACCCGGTCGCGGATGGCGGACAGGTCCGTCGCCGCGTAGCCGAAGCCGCCGTCGGACTTCTGGACGATCAGCGGGACCGGGTTGCCGTCCGGGCCCTTGACGTCGTCGAAGAACACGCACAGCGCGCCCTCCGAGCGGACCGCGACACCCGACTCCTCAAGGAGCCGGCAGGTCTCCTGCAGCATCTCGTTGTAGCCGGACTCGCCGACGATGTCGGGGTCCCGGATGTCCATGTCGAGCTTCTCGAAGACCGAGTAGAAGTAGATCTTCGACTCGTCCACGAACCGCTGCCACAGGGCGAGCGTCTCCTCGTCACCGGCCTGGAGGTCCACCACCCGGGCACGTGCCCGGGTCTTGAACTCCTCGTCGGTGTCGAAGAGCGCGCGGGACGCCTTGTACAGCCGGTTCAGGTTGGACATGGCCTCCTCGCCGGAGATCTCCACGCCCTCGGCCTTGTGGTCCAGCTCGTGCGGGTGCTCGATCAGGTACTGGATGAGCATGCCGAACTGGGTGCCCCAGTCGCCGATGTGGTGCCTGCGGACCACGGTCTCGCCCGTGAACTCCAGGATCTCCACCATCGCCGCGCCGATCACCGCCGAACGGAGGTGGCCGACGTGCATCTCCTTCGCCACGTTCGGCTGCGCGTAGTCGATGACCGTCGTGCCCGCCGACCCGTTCAGCGGCACGCCCAGGCGCGCGTCGGCGGCGCGGGCCGCCAGCGTCTCCACGATGGCCGCGTCCGACACCGTGATGTTGAGGAAGCCGGGGCCCGAGACCTCGATCTCCTTCAGCACGTCGTTCGCCGGGATCGCGTCGACGACCTTCGTCGCCAGCTCACGCGGATTGCCCTTGAGCCGCTTCGCCAGCGCCAGGATGCCGTTGGCCTGGAAGTCGGCCCGGTCGCTTCGTCGCAGCAGCGGGTCGGCGGAGCCGGCCTCCGGCAGGGCTGCCGAGAGACCTTCCGCGAGGCGCTGCTGCACGGTCGAAGCGAGGGAAGGGACCGAGGCCATGAGCTTCCGTTCCTGTTGTGTCGTGTCCGGGTGTCCCGGTGGTCTATTTCGCTTGTCAAGTGTCCCATGGGTGGGCAACGTGTTTTCCCCGACCGTCCCCCGGCTGTGGACATGTCCCGCCCGAGGAGAATCCCGCCTGTGGACAACCTCTGAGCGCCCGGTTCCGTCTGGGACAATGGCAGACGTAGGGCCTTGAAGGCTCCGAGGGACTTCCCGCAAGGATCTGGAAAGAAGGACGTACCGACCGTGGCTCAGAGCAGCACCGAGACCGACTGGGTCTCCCGTTTCGCGGACGAGGTCATCACCGAGTCGGAGCGACGTGCGCCTGGCAAACCGGTCGTCGTCGCCTCCGGCCTCTCCCCCTCCGGCCCGATCCACCTCGGCAACCTGCGCGAGGTCATGACCCCGCACCTGGTCGCCGACGAGATCCGCCGCCGCGGGTACACCGTCCGCCACCTCATCTCGTGGGACGACTACGACCGCTACCGCAAGGTGCCCAACGGCATCGAGGGCATCGACGAGTCCTGGGCCGACCACATCGGCAAGCCCCTGACCGCGGTCCCCGCCCCCGCCGGCTCGCCCCACGCCAACTGGGCCGAGCACTTCAAGGCCGCCATGGTCGAGGCGCTGGCCGAGCTGGGCGTCGAGTACGACCCGATCAGCCAGACGGAGCAGTACACCTCCGGCGTCTACCGCGAGCAGATCCTGCACGCCATGCGCCGCCGCGGCGACATCGACGCCATCCTCGACCAGTACCGGACGAAGAAGGCGCCCAAGAAGCAGTCCCAGAAGCCGGTCGACGAGGCCGAGCTGGAGGCCGCCGAGGGCTCCGGCGCGGCCGGCGAGGACGACGGCTCCGGCGGCGGCGCCGGCTACTTCCCGTACAAGCCCTACTGCGGGCAGTGCGGCAAGGACTTCACCACCGTCACCGGCTACGACGACGACACCACCGAGCTGAGCTACACCTGCACCACCTGCGGCTTCGCCGAGACCGTCAAGCTCAGCGAGTTCAACCGCGGCAAGCTGGTGTGGAAGGTCGACTGGCCCATGCGCTGGGCCTACGAGGGCGTCATCTTCGAGCCCTCCGGCGTCGACCACTCCTCGCCGGGCTCGTCCTTCCAGGTCGGCGGCCAGATCGTCACCCTCTTCGACGGCGTCCAGCCCATCGGCCCCATGTACGCCTTCGTCGGCATCAGCGGCATGGCCAAGATGTCGTCCTCGAAGGGCGGCGTCCCCACCGCGGCCGACGCGCTGGAGATCATGGAGCCGCAGCTGCTCCGCTGGCTCTACGCCCGCCGCAAGCCCAACCAGTCCTTCAAGATCGCCTTCGACCAGGAGATCCAGCGGCTCTACGACGAGTGGGACAAGCTGGAGGCCAAGGTCGCCGACGGCACCGTGCTGCCCGCCGACGCCGCCGCCCACGCGCGTGCCGCCCGCACCGCGGCCGGCGAGCTGCCGCGCACCCCGCGCCCGCTCCCGTACCGCACCCTCGCCTCGGTCGCCGACATCACCGCCGGCCACGACGAGCAGACCCTCCGGATCCTCACCGACCTCGACCCGGAGTCCCCGGTCACCTCGCTCGACGAGGTCCGGCCGCGCCTCGACCGCGCCGAGAACTGGATCACCACCCAGGTCCCGGCCGACCAGCGCACCATCGTCCGCGAGGAGCCCGACACCGAGCTCCTCGGCTCGCTGGACGACGAGGGCCGCGAGTCCCTGCGCCTCCTCCTGGAGGGCCTGGACAGCCACTGGTCCCTCGACGGCCTGACCACCCTGGTCTACGGCGTCCCGAAGGTCATGGCCGGCCTCACCCCCGAGGCGAAGCCCACCCCGGAGCTGAAGGTCGCCCAGCGCTCCTTCTTCGCCCTCCTCTACAAGCTCCTCGTGAGCCGCGAGACGGGCCCCCGCCTGCCCACCCTGCTCCTCGCCGTCGGCGCGGACCGGGTGCGCAAGCTGCTCGGCGCGTGACCTGACGCACGAAGGGCCGCCCCCGGTCACGGGGGCGGCCCTTCGTGCGTGTGCGCGCGACGCGGGCGCGTCAGGAGGGGTCGAACTCCTGCATCTCCTCGCGGACGCGCTCCTGCACCTCCGGGGTGACCAGCTGGAGCAGGTCGGACTGGGGCGCCGGGAGCTGCTGGAAGCCGTACGCCTCCGCCACCATCTGATCCAGCTCGAACGGGGTCGGGAAGCGCTCGTTCTCCTGCACGAAGCCGTACGTCACCTTGTAGGCGATCTCCCGGAACTCCTCCATCTGCGGGTCGGGCGGCTGGAGCGGGTCGGGCTGCTGCAGCACCCCGTACAGCTCCGGACGCGCCGACCCGGGCTCCTGGAGCCCCGGATCCGACGGCTCGGGCTCCGGCGGCGGGACGTCCCCGGGGACACCCTCGGGAGCGTTCTCCGCCCCCTGCTCCAGGACCTGCTCCCCGGCCTGCTCCGCCGCCTGCGCGGTGTACGAGCCCCCGTACCCCTCCGGGGTGACCTGCGGGGTGTCGAACCACGGGCTCTCGTGGTTCGGGTGCGCGGGTTCCTGGGGCTCCTGCGCCTGCTGGGCCTGGCCCTGCTGGGGCGTCGGGGCGGGGCCCTGCTGCGGCCGCTGTCCCGGAGCGGGCTGGGCCGTCGGGAGCTCCTGGAGGACCTGCGCCGGGGCCTGGACCACGGTCAGCGGCTGCGGGGTCTGGGCCGGGATCTGGGCCGCGGCCGGGTGCGGCGGGATGAGGACCGGCTCCACGCCGGCCGCCGCCAGACCCGCCGGGGCCGTCTCGGCGAGCGGAACGCCGTACCGGGCGAGGCGCAGCGGCATCAGCGCCTCCACCGGCGCCTTGCGGCGCCAGCCGCGCCCGAACCGGGCCTGGAGCCTGGCCTGGTAGATCAGCCGCTCCTGCTCCAGCTTGATCACCTGGTCGTACGAGCGCAGCTCCCACAGCTTCATCCGCCGCCACAGCCGGAACGTCGGCACCGGTGACAGCAGCCAGCGGGTCAGCCGCACCCCCTCCATGTGCTTGTCCGCGGTGATGTCCGCGATCCGGCCCACCGCGTGCCGCGCCGCCTCGACGGCGACCACGAACAGCACCGGGATGACCGCGTGCATGCCCACGCCCAGCGGGTCCGGCCAGGCGGCCGCGCCGTTGAACGCGATCGTCGCCGCCGTCAGGATCCAGGCCGTCTGCCGCAGCAGCGGGAACGGGATCCGCAGCCAGGTCAGCAGCAGGTCCAGTGCGAGCAGCACACAGATGCCCGCGTCGATGCCGATCGGGAAGAAGTACGAGAACGTACCGAACCCCTTCTGCACCGCCAGCTCGCGCACGGCCGCGTACGAACCCGCGAAACCGATCCCCGCGATGATCACCGCGCCGCCGATGACGAGCCCGATGAGTATGCGGTGTGTGCGTGTCAGCTCCATCGCGGCCACCCGCGATCCCCTCCCGTGATTCGACGTCTCGCGGGCCCCAGAGTGGCACACGTGAGCGAAGCCCGACCCCCTGGGGAGGGACGGGCTCCGCTCGTACACGCCTGTCTGTGTTGATTTGTGTCACTACCCGTGCGGCCGACCGGGGTTGGCCGACAGGGCCGGCGGGTAGGACCACCTGTTCGCCGCGGGCGACGACTCGGTGGTGGCGGCGCCTACTTGTCGGCCGCGGCCACCGCGGCGACGGCTTCCTTCGCCGCCTTTGTCGCGCCCTCGACGATCTTCTTCGCGTCCGGCGCGGGCGCGCCCGCGTACCCGGCGCCGTTGTACGACAGCAGCACCAGCACGTTGCCCGTACGCGCCACGACCGACGCGTACAGGAAGTCCTCGCCGGTCTTCCTGACGGTGTACGTCACCGTCTTGGCCTCGTCGCCGATGCCCGTCGTCGTCGCGGTGCTCATCTTCTTGGCGCCCGTGGTGGCCTGGACCTTGCCGAGCTCCTTGGCGAAGTTCTCCTGCGCCCGGGCCTGGCCGCTGCCCAGCGACACCTCGGAGTCGTACCGGTAGAACGACACGTCCAGCCAGCGGTACTGCGAGCCCTTGACGCCCTTGTCCTGGAGACCGTTCCAGGAGCAGCCGCCGCGGTGCGACAGGTCGGTGGAGGCGGCCTCCGTCCCCTTCGCGCTCTTGGCCTTCGGCACCAGCGCGGCCGTCGTCTTCGCCGTGACCGCCTTGCACGCCCGCGGCAGCTTCGCGAACTTCGCCGGCTCGACCGTCGGCGTCGGCGAGGGCGTCGCCGAGGCGGTGGCGGACGCCTTGCCCTGCGCCGCGCCGGTGTCACCGGAACCGTTTCCGCCGCCGCTTCCCGAGTCCGAGGAGCAGCCGGCGACGACGAGCATCACCGGGACGGCTGCGGCGGCGAGAATGCGGGTGAGTCGCGGAGCTGATCGCTGCATGGTTCCTTCAGTCGCTTGTCGTACGGCCGGCGCCGGTCGGCGGCCCCTGGCGGCCCTGGGTACGCCGACACGTTACGTGGTCCCCCGCCGCCCGGGGGGTCGCGCGGGGGACCGGGCGGCCGGCTACTCCTCCAGCCGGTCGGCCAGCAGCCGGGCCAGGTTCTGCGCCCTGTCCTGCAGTTCCTTGCTGTCCGGGGCCGCCGCCGGCCCGGTCGTCCGCTGCCGGTACTCGACGGTCACGATCACGTTCGATGTGCGGAACACCACGCTCACGACCCGCTGGTGACCGTTTCCGCCGGTCTTCCCGAGGGTGTCGTCGACGAACGCGATGTCGCCGAGCCCGCTCAGCGTCCGCGGCTCCAGACCGGTCGTCGCCGGCGCGGAGGGCGTGCCCGCGGCGGGGGGCGTGGCGCCGGCCGGGGCGTCGGCGGGCGGGGCGGTGGGGGTGCCGGCCGGGGACGTCGGCGCGGCCGGCGTGGTCGCCGTCGCGCCCGCGGGGGGCGTCGTGGGCGTGGAGGGACCGGCGGAGGTGGGCGTGGGGGCGGGCGTCTCCGGTACGACGATCCCGGCGGCGAGCTGCTTGCGGGTGTAGACCTCCTGCGCCCGGGCCGCGTCGCTGACCGTCTGGTCGTACGAGACCACCCGTTCCACGTCCAGGACCAGACGGTGCGAGCCGCCCTCGATGTCCGCGGTCCAGGTGCAGCCGACGCGCCGGTCGGTGTCGTACGTGACGGCGGCCGTGCCGCGCAGGGCCTTGGCGCGATCGGCGTCGGCCAGCGCGGCGGTGCCGGGCAGCAGCTCGCGCAGCGTGGCCTGGGGGACCGCGCCGCACGGCTCGAAGAGCGTGCGGTAGCGGCCGGGCGGCGCGACGGGCGCGGCGGCGGCGCCCGCCTTGGCGTCGAGGGTGACGTCCTCGGCGGTCTCGGCGGCGGAGCAGCCGGTCAGGGCGCCGAGCGTGACGGCGAGCCCGGCGCCGAGACCGAGGAGAGTGCCGGGAGCGCGACCGGGTGAGAACCTCTTTCGCTGCACCGTCCCAGGCTCCCTTCTCCCGAAGTCATTCCCGAAAACCCTTTGCCGCCCCCTGAAGGCGGATGGACACAATGTCTATCGCACACGCAGCCGTTGATGCCGGTCCGCCGTCACCTGTACGGGCTTTGGCTCCGGTTTTTGCGTTATCAGGCTTTTCGGGGGAATCGAGGGAGTATGTCGTACGTAGAGGTACCGGGTGCGCAGGTGCCCATCCGGATGTGGGCCGATCCTTCCACGGTGGAGGGCGGCGCGATGCAGCAGCTGCGGAACGTGGCGACGCTGCCGTGGATCAAGGGCCTCGCGGTCATGCCGGACGTGCATTACGGCAAGGGCGCGACGGTCGGCTCGGTCATCGCCATGAAGGACGCGGTCTGTCCGGCGGCGGTCGGCGTGGACATCGGCTGCGGCATGTCGGCCGTGAAGACCTCCCTGACGGCGGACGACCTTCCGGGTGACCTCTCCCGCCTCCGCTCGAAGATCGAGCAGGCCATCCCGGTCGGCCGCGGCATGCACCGCGAGGAGGTCGACCCGAAGCGCCTGTACCAGTTCCCGACGTCCGGCTGGGACGACTTCTGGTCGCGTTTCGACGGGGTGGCGGACGCGGTGAAGTTCCGGCGGGACCGGGCGGCGCTGCAGATGGGGACGCTCGGAGCGGGCAATCACTTCGTCGAGCTGTGCGTCGACACGACCGGCGCGGTGTGGCTGATGCTGCACTCGGGCTCCCGGAACATCGGCAAGGAGCTCGCCGAGCACCACATCGGCGTGGCGCAGAAGCTGCCGCACAACCAGGGGCTCGTCGACCGGGACCTGGCGGTCTTCGTGTCGGAGACCCCGCAGATGGCGGCCTACCGGCACGACCTCTTCTGGGCGCAGGAGTACGCGAAGCACAACCGCGCGATCATGATGGCGCTCTTCCAGGAGGTCGTCCGCAGGGAGTTCCGGAAGGCGAAGGTGACCTTCGATCCGGTGATCTCCTGCCACCACAACTACGTGGCGGAGGAGCGGTACGAGGGCATGGACCTGCTCGTCACCCGCAAGGGCGCGATCCGGGCCGGCTCCGGCGAGTTCGGCATCATCCCGGGCTCGATGGGCACCGGCTCGTACATCGTGAAGGGTCTCGGGAACGAGGCGTCGTTCAACTCGGCCTCGCACGGCGCCGGCCGGAAGATGAGCCGGAGCGCGGCGAAGCGGCGCTTCTCGACGCGGGACCTGGAGGAGCAGACGCGGGGCGTGGAGTGCCGCAAGGACTCCGGTGTCGTGGACGAGATCCCGGGCGCGTACAAGCCGATCGAGAAGGTCATCGAGCGGCAGACGGACCTCGTGGAGGTCGTCGCCAAGCTCAAGCAGGTCATCTGCGTGAAGGGCTGAGTGCCCGGAGCGGACACGGGGAGGGGGCCGGCGC
>NZ_JBHVRX010000058.1:0-26935 GCF_042885515.1 Streptomyces sp. NPDC058052
ACGCCGAGGGTGATGAACAGCTCGCCGACGACGACACCGACGCTGTCCTTGGCCGCCTTCGCCTCCCTCGCCGCACGACGCGCCTCCACCCGCGACAACGGGCGTGCGGGAGCGGGTCCGTTGCCGCCGCGCCGTCCCGAAGCAGGAGCGCTCCTGCGGCCCTTGCCGCGGCGGCCCCGCTGGGCGGCGGCACGCCGGCGTTCGGCCCGCCCGGGCCCGGGCAAGGGCTCCGTGCGCGCGGGGGCCGATCCGGAGCGGCCGCCGGTGGGGTGCGGGACGTCGTACGCGGGGTCGTAGGAGGGTTCGTGGGAAGGGGTGTGGGGAGCGTCGTGGGGAGCGGAGTGGGGGGTGTCCTGCCATGGCATGAAGTGCTGCCTCCCGATATCTATGGCATAAACAGGAACTGTATATGCATGCCTTGCGGAGGCAGCGGGCCGCGCCGCCGGACGCGGCTTCGGGGGCGGGCACCGGACCTCCCCCTGGCATACGGGTGCGCACATGCGGGCGCCCCGCACCGGAAGTCCGGTGCGGGGCGCCCGTCGGTCCGTCAGTACAGGTTGCCGTACGTCTGGAAGCCGTGGCCGATCTTCACCCGCGGGCCGATCGCGGAGCCGGTGCCGCTGCCCAGGTAGCGGTACAGGTCGCCCGCCGCGTTCACCGCGAGGAGGTCGGCGCGGCCGTCGCCGCTGAGGTCACCGGGGGCCGCCAGCTTGGTGTACGTGCCCCAGCCGCCGCCGATCCTCACCCGGCCGGCGAACGGAGCCGTCGCGGAGCCCGTACCCCTGTACAGGAACAGGTTGCCGGAGCCGTCACGGGCGAGGACGTCCGCACGGCCGTCGCCGGTGTAGTCACCCGCGCCGAGGATCTGGTTGTACGCGTTCCAGCCGGAACCGACCCGGACGCGGGAGGCGAAGCCCGTACCGGCGCCGTTGCCCCGGTACAGGTACAGGACACCGGACGTGTCACGGGCGAGCAGGTCCGACTTGCCGTCGCCGGACAGGTCGCCGGGGCCGACGAGCCGGTTGTAGACCTGCCAGCCGCCGCCGAGGTCCTCCTTGTTGGAGGTGTTGTACAGGTGGCCCTGGTAGACGTACAGCAGGTCGGGGAGCGTGTTGCCGTCCAGCGCGTAGGAGAGCGAGATGTCCGCACCCGCCCAGCCGCCGGTGTCGCTCACCTGCTCGCGCGCGGCGAGCCTGCCGTTGTTGAGGCCGCGGTACCAGAAGAGGGTTCCGGCCTTGTCGCGGGCCATGAACAGGGTCTTGCCGACGGAGGGGACGTTGCCCGCCCCGCCGAACTGCTCCACCTTGTTCCAGGCGGTGCCGGCCTGCGCCCGCGCCGTGAACGTCCCGTTGCCGCGGCCGTAGTAGGCCCACAGGGTGCCGTTCAGGTCGCGTGCGAACAGGTCGGCGCGGCCGTCGAGGTTGCGGTCGTCGACGGCGACGATCTGGTTGTAGACCTGCCAGCCGGTGGCGAGCGCCTTGCGCGGCTTGAACGGCGCCGTCCTGTCGCCGGTGCTGCCGTAGAAGTACACCTGGCCGGACGGCGTGCGGGCGAGCAGGTCGCCCTTCCCGTCGCCGTCGTTGTCGCCGAGACCCACGAGCTGGTCGTACGCGCTCCAGCCCGGGCCCACCTTCACGCGGCCGGCGAAGGGCGCCGTCGGCGTCCCGGTCGCACGGTAGAAGTACAGGTCGCCGTTGTGCTGGCGGGCCATCACGTCGGCCCTGCCGTCGCCGTCGACGTCACCGGGCGAGAACACCTTGTTGTAGATGTTCCAGCCGTAGCCCGTCCACCGGAGCGCGCCGGTGGTGCTGGAGGCGTCCCCGTACAGGCGCAGCGCGCCGGTCGCGGAGACCGACAGCACCTCCGGCTTGCCCGTGCCGTTCTGGTCGCCGAGCGGAACGAGGTCGAGGTCGGTGGACGTGCCGGCGGTGGTGAACTCGACGTGCTCCCCGCCCGAGGACGGCGCGACGAAGGTGAAGCCGTTGCGCGTGCGGTGGATCAGGTCGGTCCTGCCGTCGCCGGTCACGTCGAAACGGGGCTTCGGGACGGCCGTGGCCGCGGCGGTACGGGCCGTGCCGGCCGTTCCGTACGCCGTCGGCTCGTCGAGCCCCGGCACCGCCGAGGTCTCGGTCAGCGGCCGCTCCACGACGGGTCGAGGAGCCGGCTCGGCAACGGCGGGCGACGCCGGCAGCATGCCGGCGGAGAGGGCGAGCGCGGTGCAGGTGGTGACACGACCGGCACGCCCGGAGAACGCGGAACGCAAAGATCCCCCCCTGGGGAATATGAACAAGGACCGGAAACAGGAGGGTCCGCGATGCGTCCGCGCGGCCACGGAGACGGGCACGTGCGGACGGCGAACACCCCCCCGGATGTGTAGGCGGAGTGTACGCGCGGGCATGAGCCCAGGAGCAAGTGACTTCTGGAGTCCGTCAGGTCGCCCCGCTCCGTGACGCGCACGCGCCGACGCGCGGGACAGCACACCATGTTCCCGTCCCGGATTCCGGCGCCGTACCGGATTCGTCGGGAACGCGAGCGGAAATGCCCTCCCCGTCTCTTACGCTCCATGGGCTTCGAGACCTAGCCTCACCAGAGCTCACAAGTTACCTGCCAGTCAAGCAATCTGTGATGGGTGCCCTCGGGCCCGGAGGTCGACATGAGTTCCGCGCAGTACCTACTCGAAAGCCGCCCGCACTCCGTGGCGCACCTGTTCCTGGCACGCGTCGGGGCCACCCCCGAACGGGAGGCGTACCGGTACCCCGTGGCCGCCGGCGACGGCACCGAGGAATGGCGCTCGCTGACGTGGACGCAGACGGCGCAGCGGGTCAAGGCGATCGCGGCCGGCCTGCTCGCCCTGGGGCTGCGGACCGAGGAGCGGGTCGCCATCTCCTCCTCGACGCGGATCGAGTGGATCCTCGCCGACATGGGCGTGATGTGCGCGGGCGCGGCGGCGACCGCCGTCTACCCGAGCACCAACGGCGAGGAGACGGCGTACATCCTCGCCGACTCCGGCAGCCGCGCGATCTTCGTCGAGGACGCCGAGCAGCTGGCCAAGATCGTCGCGCACAAGGGCGAACTGCCCGGCCTCGACCACGCGATCCTCTTCGACCCCGCGCCGGACACGGCCGGGACCGAGGGGCTGACCGTGCTCACCCTCGCCGAGCTGGAGCGGCGCGGCGAGGAGCACCTCGCGAAGCACCCCGACGCCATCGAGTCGACCGTCCAGGACATCGCCCCGGAACAGCTCGCCACCCTGATCTACACCTCCGGCACGACCGGCCGCCCGAAGGGCGTGCGTCTGGTGCACGACTGCTGGTCGTACCAGGGAGCCGCCCAGATGGCCACGGGCCTCGTGCTCCCCGACGACGTGCAGTTCCTGTGGCTGCCGCTGTCCCACGTCTTCGGCAAGGCCCTGATCTCCGGCCAGGTCCAGTCCGGCCACGTCATGGCCGTGGACGGCCGGATCGACCGCATCATCACCAATCTGCCCGTCGTCCGGCCCACCATCATGGCTTCCGCGCCACGCGTCTTCGAGAAGGTCTACAACGGCATCGCCGCGCGGGCGCGCGCCGAGGGCGGAGCCAAGTACAAGATCTTCCTGTGGGCGGCCAAGGTGGCCCGCGACTACGCCAGGACCGGCCAGGAACAGATGGTCGCCACGGGCCGGCGCAGGATCCCCCTGTCGCTCACCGTCCAGCACGCCCTCGCCGACAAGCTGGTCTACGGCAAGATCCGGGCCGCCTTCGGCGGCGCACTGCGCGGCAGCGCCTCGGGCAGCGCCGCACTCGCCCCCGACATCGGCTACTTCTTCGCCGGCGCCGGCGTCAACGTCCTGGAGGGCTACGGCCTCACGGAGACCAGCGCGGCCTGCACCGTCAACCCGGCCGACGCCGGCCGCGTGGGCACCGTCGGCAAGCCCCTGCCCGGCACCGAGGTCCGCATCGCCGAGGACGGCGAGATCCTCCTGCGCGGCCCCGGCATCATGCGCGGCTACCACAACCTCCCCGACAAGACCGCCGAGGTCCTGGAGAGCGACGGCTGGTTCCGCACCGGGGACATCGGTGAGATCGACAAGGACGGCTACGTCCGGATCACCGACCGCAAGAAGGACCTCTTCAAGACCTCGGGCGGCAAGTACGTGGCCCCCACCGAGATCGAGAGCCGCTTCAAGGCCGTCTGCCCCTACGCCAGCAACATCCTGGTCATCGGCAACGGCCGCAACTACTGCACCGCCCTGATCACCCTCGACGAGAGCGTGATCATGCCCTGGGCCGCCTCGAACGGCCTCACCGGCCGCGGCTACGCCGACGTCGTCACCTCCCCGGAGGTCCACACCCTCATCGACGGCTTCGTCCAAGGCGTCAACACCGACCTCCAGCGCTGGCAGACCCTCAAGAAGTTCGCCGTCCTGCCCCGTGACCTCGACATCGAGCACGGCGAACTCACCCCCAGCCTCAAGGTCAAGCGCCCCGTCGTCGAACGCACCTACGCCGACCTCGTCGAGGCCATGTACGAGGGTTCCCGCGAGGCATGACACCCCCCCGTCCAGCACGGCGCACCTCACGCGCTCCGTGACGGCACCCGCCGAGGCACACAGCTGACCTCGGCCCACGGACGAAGGACCCCCGCCCGACGGCGCGCGGGGGTCCTTCTGACAGCGGATGCCGCAGGCGGGCGACTGGGGGGCGACCGGGGGCGACCGCTTCGCGGCCTGCCTCGACAGGCCGGCGCCGGTCTGGACGGGCTCCCGGTGCGCCCCGGACGCCGTGCGCTGTCAGTGCTGGTTGCGATCCTGTGCCGCATGGACGAGAAGACCTTCTGGGCGCTCATGGACCGGCTGACCTGTCGCCCGGGGAGCCGGCGTGAGCGGCTGGACCGGTTGCGCGGGGAGTTGCGAGGCCGGACGGCCGCGGAGGGAGTGGAGTTTCAGGCGCTCCTGGAGGCCGCGTGCGCGCGGGTCGCCACGGACGCGCTGTGGCGGGCCGTGCGGCGGATCGAGAGCGGTTTGTGCTCCGACGACGGCTTCGACTACTTCGCGCTCTGGCTGGTGGCCCAGGGACGGGAGACGTACGCGGCGGTGCTTGCCGATCCGGACGCCCTCGCCGACATCGCCGAGGTGCGGGCCCTGGCGGGACGGCACCCGCGCCAGTGGCACGACGACGAGTGGCCGGAATGGGAGGAGCTCGACTACGTGGCCCAGGAGGTGTTCGAGGAGCTGTGGGGCCAGGAGGGCAACGGCGAAGAGGCGTTCCTCGCGGCCTTGGACGCCGTCGAGGAGCGAGGGGCGAAGCCGGAGGAGCGGACCGACACCGCGGAGGCGGCGGTACGGGGTGGGACACCCCGGCTCGACGCCCTCTTCCCGTAGGGGCCGGACTCGCCGGCCGTGACGTGCCACCGGCGTGCACGACGGTGAGGGGGATCCCGGGTTCGACACCGCCGTCCGAGCGGGCGGGCACGTTCACCCGTCCGCACAAGGAGGCACCCGTCCGCGACCAGGAGGCACCCGTCCGCACAAGGGCGTACCCGTCCGCGACGAGGACGCACCCTCCCCGTCCACGGCCGCGCACCCCGCCCCTCACGATCTCCGGCCGGGAAAATTCCGCTCCCGCTCCTGGGGGTGATGCATACGCTGCCCTCATGGCTGATCCGAAGACGACCGCGACCGACTGCGACCGGCTGGCCGAGCTCGTGGCGCCGCCTGCCGCACCCGTGGACGCCCACGGCGACTGGACCGCTGCGGAGACGGGGATCGGCACGCGGCTTCCCGGCGACTACCGGCAGCTCGTCGAGACCTACGGGTGGGGAGAGTTCTGCGATTTCCTCTACCTCCGGACACCGTTCGGCACGAGTGAGCACAACGGCGTCGAGTGGCAGAGCGCACGCCTCACGGGCTCTCCCGAACGGGACCGCGACCGCTACCCGTATCCGCTGCACCCCGCTCCTGGCGGGCTGCTCGTCTGGGGCACCACCGCGGATGCCGACCGCCTGTGCTGGCTGACCAAGGGGTCCCCTGACGACTGGCCCGTCGTGGTGTGGAGCAGCGAAGACCGGTACGAGACCCACCCCTTGAGCGCGTCGGCCTTCATCGAAGGCTGGGCCGACGGGCAGGTCACCTCCCGCCTCCTTCCGGACATGGAGCCGGGCCCGATGCCGTGGTTCAACGCCTTCCGTCCCCGCGTCCACCGGTGCCTGCGTCTGTCCGAAGGCCCCGCGGCCCACCCCGAACGTCTGCGGCGCCTGCTCGACGCACTGGCTCCGACCACGGACAGGGGGTCGTGGCGCTCCACGTCCGACGAGATGGGACAGGACCACTTCGCGACCGCCGACACCGACTGGCTGCTCACCTACGACGCGTCCCGCCCCCACCAGATACGGATCGGTTTCCCGCCCGAAGACAGCGAGCAGGTCCGGCAGCGTCTCTTCGCCGCCGCTCGGCTGATGGGGTGTGAGGTTCTCGAGATCACGACCGCGGCCGGAAGCGCCCTGCCGACGTGGGACACCGTCACGGACGAGGACACCCCGTGAATCCGCCCCCGGACGGGGCCGGCCCGGTCAACTCAGCAGCGCGGCCGTGAACGTCTCACGGCGGTCCGCCAGCCAGGTCTGCGCGCGATCCCAGCGCTCCCAGCCACCACGCTCGGCCAGTGCCTGGAGGAAGACGGGGTCGCCATCGGCCACACGGCGGGCGACGAAGGCCCGGCAGACCGCGGTGGCCTGCTCGATGACACCTGGCAGATCGGCGCGCTCTCGCTCCGGAAGACCGTAGCCGTCGGCGAGGATCCGCAGCCGCGCGGCCGCGTCCAGTCCCGCGGGGTAGGAGACGGCGGCGGACGCGGGATCGACCATGGGCACCCAGTAGCGGGCGGTCATGGCGAGGTCCCAGAGGGGACGTCCCGGCGCCGCCAGGTCGAAATCGATCAGCGCGGCGGCCCGGCCGTCGCGGAAGACGACATTGTCCGGGCACACGTCGTTGTGACACAGCATCGTTCCCCCCTCCGGGTCGGCGAGGTCTGCGGGCCACTCGGTGCGGGTGTCGACCGGGATGGCACCACTCGCCTCGTGCAGGCGCCGCAGCAGATGTCCCACCGACTCCAGAGCGGTTCCCGTCATCGCCCAGTCCTCGAAGGGCGGGAGAGCCACGTCGCCGGGGACGAAGGTCAACTGTTCGCGGCCGTCCGCGGTGAGGCCGACAGGGGCCGGCGCCGCGTCGAAGCCGTGCTCCCGCAGTGCCCGGAGATAGGCATGCAGGGCAGGCGCGTGGTGCGGCGCGGGACGTACCACCAGCGCACCCTGGCGGAAGACCGCACCGGTGTTCATCATGCCGCCGGCCAGCGCCTCGTCCTCACCCGTCATGACGCTCACGCTACCGCCGGACCGGTGGCGCGCGGCCCCGTTCCCCACCTCACCTCATCGGCACCGTCCGAGCCGTGAGGGAGGGCGCGGCCGGAAGAGCCGGCAGAGGAACGCCGGCACCAGCGGCTCCGTGAGGGCGCGTACGGGGCGGGCGAGGCTCCCTGGCACGATGGCGCCATGGTCATCGGCATGTCTTCCCCGCTTCCCGGTCCCGCGGGCGCCGCCGCTCACGCACGCGCCCTGCACGACCGTCCTGACGCGCACCTGGACACGCCCGCCCTGCTCGTCGCCCCGTACCCGCCCGGCTCCGGACGTGTCGTCCGGCGCGAGGCGGTGCGGCCGGTCTACGAAGCGGTGGCGGCCGAACTCGGCGAGCCCACGTTGTACGGCGGCTCGGCCGCCGGCCCCAGCGTGCGCTGGCACACCGGGGCGTATGTGGTGCTGCTGGCGGGTGGTCCTCAGGGAGCCACCCTCTCGGTGCACACGGCATCGGACCTGCACGGACGCGAGTACTCCGTCGTGGAGTCGGGGTCGGTCGGCTGGCGGACGGACCAGCCGCACGGCTTCGACGCGCTTCCCTACCTCTGGCTGCTGCACCGGGGACCGGAGCGGCACTGGCCGGCCTTCCGCTGGGACGGTCACCACACGGCCGCGTCCTGGGACCATCTGGAGTCGTCGCTCGAACTGCTCCTGGACTCGTGGATGGAGCAGCTGCCGGTGCAGGTGCCGGGGGACTGGGCGTCGTTCGTCGTCGGGTGTGCGCGGGACTGGCCGCGGCACCTGCGGGTGGGGTACAGCCAGGACCGGGGGCAGCTGTCGCTGATGGTGGACCACCGGACCACGGCCGAGGAGCCGGGCCTGGACGAGACCATGCGGGAACGGGGCTGGCAGGTGTGCGACGGCGGCTGGTGGCGGTCGGCGTTCGCGGACGAGGACCCCGAGGCCGCGCGGTCGGCGGCCCGGCTGCTGGTCGCCGACGTCCGCGGCCGTGGCTCGGTCTGCCCGGACGAGCTCGTGGCCTGGGAACTCACGGTCAACGACCGCGGCCGGCTGTGGCTGCCCGGCATCGGCATGCCGGTGAACTGAACCCGGCCGGCCCCCGGGACGGCGGTCCGCCGGGTCCCCCGGCCACGAACCCCGGCCGCCCCACCCGAACGCGGCGGCGATGCGGCGTGCGGTACCGGCTCTTCGACGAGCCTACGAAGCCTTCCGGGAGCGGGGCGAAGTCCCCGACGACGGCGAAGGGCCGGCACTTCGCTGTGCACTGACGGATCTCGGGGCCCGCGAGGCAGTGATCCCGCCCCGGTCCGCCGAACTGCGGGCCTCGCTCGACAACCTGACGATCGACGCCTCGGATCTGTGAGCGGCCTCCAGGCGGCCCGGAGCCCCTTCATCGGTCGAGCAGCCGTGGACGCGGGGCCCCACCCGTGGATTTCGCGTCGGTGCTGTCGGTGCTGTCGGTGCCGTCGGTGCCGTCGGTGCCGACCGGGCCGCCGGGAAGCAGCCGGTCCAGCCACGTCGGCAGCCACCAGTTGGCCCGGCCGAGGAGCGTCATGGTCGCCGGTACCAGCACCATGCGGACGACCGTGGCGTCGATGAAGATCGCGGTGGCCAGGCCGAGTCCGAACATCTTGGTGGAGGGGTCGTCGGCGACGGCGAAGGACAGGAAGACCGCCACCATGATGAGGGCGGCCGAGGTGATGATCCGGGCGGTGCCCGAGACGCCCTCGACGATCGCGGTGCGGTTGTCGCCGGTGCGCTGGTACTCCTCGCGTACGCGGGAGAGCAGGAACACCTCGTAGTCCATCGACAGGCCGAACAGGATGGCGAAGAGGAACATCGGGATGAACGAGACGATCGGAACCGTCGCTTCCAGCCCGATGAGCGCGCCTCCCCAGCCCCACTGGAAGACCGCGACCATGATCCCGTAGGACGCGCCGATGCTCAGCAGGTTCAGCAGTACCGCCTTGAGCGGTACGAGGATCGAGCGGAAGGCCAGCATCAGCAGCAGGAACGACATGGCCAGCACGGTGGCGACGAACGCCGGGAGGCGTTCGCTGGTGCGCTGGCCCACATCGGAGAGGCTCGCGGCGGCGCCGCCCACGTGCGCCTCGGCCGGGCCGTGCCCGATCGCCGCGGGCAGCACGTCGGTGCGCAGCCGGGCGATGGTGTCGGCCGTGGCCTTGTCCTGAGGGCCGGTGGCCGGGAGCACCACGAGGGTCGCGATGCCGGTGGCCCGATCGACGTGCGCCGGCGCGACCGATGCGATGCCCGGATCCGCCGCGACCGCCCCGGCGAGACGGTCCAGCGCTCCCGGATCACCGGTGGGGTCCGCGGCGATGACGAGGGGACCGTTGGTGCCCGGGCCGAACCCCTCGGCGACGAGGTCGTAGGCCCGGCGCTCGGTACGGCTCTGAGGCAGTGAGCCGTCGTCGGGCAGGCCGACGCGCAGGCCGAGCACGGGCAGCGCCGCCGTCAGCAGCAGCCCCGCCGCGCCGACCGCGTACGGCACCGGGTGCCGGCTGACGTGCCCGATCCAGCGCCGCCACCCGGCGGCGGGGGCGGCGCCCGCCGCCAGGTCCCGCCGCCGTGCGAGTCGGCCGAGCTTCCTGGTCCGCAGAGCCCGGCCGATCCGGCCGGCCCGGGCCAGGCGTGGGCCGGCGGCACCGAGGAAGGCCGGCAGGAGCGTCACCGACGCGGCCACCATGATCAGAACGACGATCGAGACGGCGAACCCGCCCACCGTCATGAAGGGCACGTTCGCGACCGCCAGGCCGAGGATCGACACGACGACGGTGCCGCCGGCGAAGACCACGGGCCTCCCCGCCGTGGCCACCGCTCGCCCCGCCGCCTCGCGGGGGTCGAGCCCGCGCGCGAGGTACTCCCGGTGCCTGGCGAGCACGAACAGCGCGTAGTCGATGCCCACTCCGAGCCCGACCATGCTGCCCAGGACAGGGGCGAAGGTCGGGACGTCCGTCACCCCCGCCAGGACCGTCATCGTGGCGACCCCGACGGTCAGCCCGAAGACCGCCATGCCGATCGGCAGCGCGGCGGCGACGAGCGAACCGAACGCGAGGAACAGGATCGTGGCCGCGGCGAGGAGCCCGATCAGCTCGCTCGTGCCGCCGTCGGGGTCGGAGAAGGCGTAGAAGAGGTTCCCGCCCATCTCGATGCGCAAGGGCAGTTCGGCGCGCAGCCGGTCGCCGAGTGCGACGAGGGCGTCGAGGTCTTCGGCCGACAGCCGGCTCTGGTCGGGGTACTGCACCCGGACGACGGCGATCCGCCCGTCGGCCGAGACAAGGCCGCCGCGCACGGTGGCGTCCCCGCCTGCCTTGAGTGCTCCCGCCGGGTCGCTCGTGCCGAGCACGTGCGGCAGCCGCTGCACCTCGGTCTGGAGCCGCGTGAGAGCGGTGCGCGCGCTGTCGTGGCCGAAGAACGTCGCACCGCCGTCGAGGGGGGTGACGACCACCTGGGCGGTCATGCCCTCCTGGCCGGTGCCGGCCCGCTCGATCAGTTGCGCGGCCCGCTGGGAGTCCAGTCCCGGAGCGGTCATCGAGTCCGCGGTCCGCCCGCCGATGGCGATCGCGGCGAGGACGGCGAGCGTGGCGGCGATCAGCCATGCCACGATCACCCGCCAGGGATGGCGGGCGGCGCTTGTGCCCAGGCGCAACAGGGCTTTCGAGAGCATCGGGTCCTCCAACCACCTCGTCGGCCGTCCTTGTACGGCCTCCGATGCCGAGGTTCGTCGCCGCGGCGCTCCGTGGCATCGGCTCGCGGGCCGCGGATCCGTCGGCCCCGGGGCCGAGTGACACCCCGTACTTTCGGCCGATGCGGGGCACGGAGCGGCCCCTAAGCTGAAACCGTGCTGCGAGACGACCTGCGAACCCTGTGGACCGAACCCCGGCCGCCCGACGCGCCCGCCCGGGTGTGGCGGGACTGGGCGCTGCTCGCCGTGAGCCTGGTCGCCGTGGTGCTGGAGGCCACCCTGCGCGAGAACGTCGTGTGGCGGCCGGTGGTGGTGGTCTTCGCCGTCTGTACGTGCCTGCTGCCCCTGTGGCGCCGGACCCACCCACTGGCGATGGTCACGCTGGGGTTCGGCTCGGTGATCCTGCTCCAGCTGGCCTCGCTGGTCGCCGCGCCGGGCGAGCACGTCGGCCTGGACACCGGCATGGTCGTGCTCGTGCTGGTGTACGCGCTGCCCCGGTGGGGATCGGGACGGGAGATCGTGCTGGGCGGCGCGGTGATCCTCACGGCCTTCGTGCTGGGTGTCGTCGCGGACGACATCCCGGCCGCCGAACAGGTCGGGGGCTTCGTCTTCCTGTCGCTGCCCGGCTTGATCGGGGCCGCCGTGCGGTTCTGGGGGACCGCCCGCGAGCGGCAGTTGGAGCAGGTGCGTTCCCGCGAGCGTGAGCAGCTTGCCCGGGAACTGCACGACACGGTGGCCCACCACGTCTCGGCCATGGTGATCAGCGCCCAGGCGGGCCGGGTGCTCGCGGGCACCGACCCGTCCGCCGCCGTCGAGGCGCTGGAGGGGGTCGAGGAGGAAGGGGCGCGCACCCTGGAGGAGATGCGCGCGATGGTCGCCGCGCTGCGCGACCGCGGGGCCGGCGCCGAGCTGACGCCGCCTGCCGGTGTCGCGGATCTGGAGCGCCTGGTGCGCACCCCGGGCGGCCGCCTCAGGGTCGACCTGGGCCTCGACGGCGAACTGGACACGCTGCCCCCGGCCGTGGACGCGGCCGTCTATCGCATTGTGCAGGAGTCGGTGACCAACGCCATGCGCCATGCGGTCAACGCGACCGAGGTCGTCGTCCGGGTCACCGCGGAGCGGCACACGGTACGGGTGAGCGTGCGCGACAACGGCCAACGCACCGGCCGAGGCCGTGCCGGGTACGGACTCACCGGACTGCGCGAGCGCGCGACGCTCCTCGGAGGCACACTGCAAGCCGGCCCCGGCACCGACCAGGGCTGGCATGTCGAAGCCGAACTGCCGAGAGGGAGGACCGAGAGCGGTGCCCATCCGCGTCCTCGTCGCTGACGACCAGACCATCATCCGCACCGGGCTGCGGATCATGCTGAACGCCCAGTCCGGCATCGAGGTGGTCGGCGAGGCCGCCGACGGGCGGGAAGCGGTACGTCTGGCCCGCGAACTGCGCCCCGACGTCTGCCTGTTCGACATCCGCATGCCCGTGATCGACGGGCTTGAGGCCACCCGGATGGTCGCCGGCCCGGGCGTCGCCGACCCGCTGGCCGTGGTCGTCATCACCACGTTCGACCTCGACGAGTACGTCTACGGCGCGCTGCGTGCCGGCGCCCGCGGATTCCTTCTCAAGGACACGGGACCGGACCTTCTGGCCCAGGCCGTACGGTCGGCGTCCGGCGGTGAGGCGCTCATCGCGCCCAGCGTCACCGTCCGTCTGCTCCAGGCGTTCGCGGACGTGCCCGCCGGCCGGCCCGTGGCCCAGCCGGTCTCACCCGTCACCGCCCGCGAGGAGCAGGTGCTCCTCGCCGTCGCCCGCGGGCTGACCAACACCGAGATCGCCGACGCGCTGCACATCAGCCTCAGCACGGTGAAGACACATCTGGCCAGCCTGATGGCCAAACTCGGCGCCCGCAACCGGGTCGAGATCGCGATGTGGGCCTACGAGACGCGCCGTATCCTCCCTGGAACCTGAGCCGGGTGCGGGGCCATGCCCCTGAGCCCCCGCCCGGACGTCAGACATCGAGTCTCGGCGGGCGCGGCGTGTGCCGTCGCCTGGATGCCCGCTCGGGGAGGAGGCGGGCCCTGATCGCGCGGTCGGGGCCGTGCCCTTTTCCGGGGCGGGCACCGCCGCGACAGTGCCGAGGGACGGGCCTACCCTGAAGTCATGGCGACGGTGCAGGTCAGTGGGCTGGAGGTCGCTTACGACCGCGCGGGCGAGGGGCCGCCCGTGGTGTTCTTGCACGGTGCCGCGTCCGACGCCCGCCTGTGGCGGCCGCAGCTGGACGTACTGGCGGACGCGTTCACGGTCGTGGCGTGGGACGAGCCCGGAGCGGGCCGCTCCTCCGACCTGCCCGGCTCCTACGGCCTTCCGGACTACGCAGACTGCCTGGCCGCGGTCGTGGAGTCGCTGCGGCTCGGTCCCGCGCACATCGCCGGTCTGTCCTGGGGAGGCACGCTCGCCCTGGAGTTCTACCGCCACCACGCGGACCTCGTGACGACGCTGATCCTCGCCGACACCTACGCGGGCTGGAAGGGCTCTCTGCCGGCGCGGGAAGTGCAGGCGCGGGTCGAGGGCGCGCGCCGGATGCTGGCCGCGCCGCCGGACGAGTTCGATCCGACGCTGCCGGGGCTGTTCGCCGGCGAGCCGCCCGCCGCGTACGTCCCGCTGCTGGACGCGATGTCGGCCGCCGTACGCCCGGACACCCTCCGTGCGCAGCTGCTCCTCATGGCCGAGGCGGACCAGCGGGATCTCCTGCCCACCGTCTCCGTACCCACCCTGCTGCTCTGGGGAGAGCAGGACGTCCGCTCGCCACTGGCCGTCGCACGGCAGTTCCAGGAAGCCATCCCGCATGCCGAACTCGTCGTCGTCCCCGGCGCGGGACACGTCAGCAACCTGGAACGACCCCAGGAGTTCAACCGTGCCGTGCGCGGCTTCTGCCACGCCCACTCCTGAGCCGGCGGCCGGGGCACGCCCGTCCCGCTCAGAACATGGTGTTGTCGTTCATCGAGGTGACGGGGACGGTCTGGAGGACGTCCTCGTGCTCGACGATCCTGCCCTCGGCGTCGAAGCGGAAGATGTCGATGCCCGCGTACTCCGCGTCGCCGGGCCAGGTCTGGTGGCAGTGCAGGATGCACGGTGACGACCACGTGCGCCTCGTCGTGTGGTGCGACAGCTGAGCAACCCGCTGCGGCCGCGCATCGCCGCCACCCGGATGCGGATCGGCCGGCGTGCGGTGTCTCGCGCACGCGAGAGGGTCTCGGCGCGCGGACGGCCGGCGTGCGGCGGCCCGCCGGACTGTGCGGTGTCCCCGGGCCCTGCCGACCGCGCGCGGCTTTCAGTCCCGCTGCGTCGCGTCGATCTCGGCGACGAGGCCCTCGATGAGGCCCTTGATCTCGTCGCGGATGGGGCGTACCGCTTCGACGCCCTGGCCGGCCGGGTCTTCGAGGGTCCAGTCGAGGTAGGTCTTGCCGGGGAAGTACGGGCAGGCGTCCCCGCAGCCCATGGTGATGATGTAGTCCGATGCCTGGGCGGCCTCGATGGTGAGGACCTTCGGCTTCTGCTCGGAGATGTCGATGCCGAGCTCGGCCATGGCGGCGACGGCGGAGGGGTTGATCCGGTCGCCCGGGAGGGAGCCGGCGGAGCGGACCTCGACGCGGTCTCCGGCGAGGTGCCGCAGGAACCCGGCGGCCATCTGGGAGCGGCCGGCGTTGTGGACGCAGACGAAGAGCACGGAGGCGAGCGGAGCGGTCATCGGTTCTTCCTCAAGGGGCAGGGGCGGTATGGCGGGGTGTGGTGCACGTGATCACGAGGTGGCCGCGCACGGACAGCACCCGTGTCCGGTCGCCGTCCGGAGCGGGTGCCGGACGTGGGCGAGAGGCCCGGCCGCGAGGCCCGCGACGTCCGAAGGGCCGCGACGTCCCGCGGTGGGACCTCGTCGGGGAGGGGCCGAGGGCGGGGGAGCGGCCATGCCGGGAACCCCTTTCCGGCGGGCTCGGAGACGAATCAGCCCCAGCTGGTGTCAGCGGCGGGTGATGTGACAGTATCAGTCCATGCTGACGTCAGTCGACACTGAGTTGTTGAAGGTCCTCGCCGACCCGCTGCGGCTCCAGATCGTGAACCTGCTCGCCCGCGAGACGCTGTGCACCACGCACCTGGTCGAGGAGACCGGGGCCAGACAGACCAACCTCTCCAACCACCTCAAGGTGCTGCGGGAGGCGGGCGTGGTGGAGACGGAGCCGTGCGGCCGGTTCACGTACTACCGGCTGCGGCCCGACGTCATCGAGCAGCTCGCCGGCCAGTTCGCCGGCCTGGCCGCCACCGCCCGTGCCCACGCCGATGCCAAGAGGTCCTGCCCGTGACCCTCCCCGCCCCCACGACCGCACCTCCCGAGCCGTCCGTGGTCGCGAAGCTGTCGACGCTCGACCGCTTCCTCGCGGTCTGGATCCTCCTCGCCATGGCACTGGGCCTCGGCCTCGGGCGGCTGATCCCCGGCCTGAACGACGCCCTCGCCCAGGTCGAGATCGGCGGCATCTCGCTGCCGATCGCCGCCGGCCTGCTGATCATGATGTACCCGGTCCTCGCGAAGGTCCGCTACGACAAGCTTGACGCGGTCACCGGTGACAAGAAGCTCATGGTGTCGTCGCTGGTCGTCAACTGGGTCCTCGGTCCCGCGGTGATGTTCGCCCTGGCGTGGATCTTCCTGCCCGACCTCCCCGAGTACCGCACCGGCCTGATCATCGTCGGCCTCGCGCGCTGCATCGCCATGGTCATCATCTGGAACGACCTCGCCTGCGGCGACCGCGAAGCCGCAGCCGTCCTGGTCGCCCTGAACTCGGTCTTCCAGGTCATCGCGTTCGGCCTGCTCGGCTGGTTCTACCTCGACATCCTCCCCGGCTGGCTCGGCCTGGGCGAGGGCGAGACGCTCGACATCTCGATGGGGAAGATCGCGCTGAACGTGGTCATCTTCCTCGGCGTCCCGCTGCTCGCCGGCTTCCTCACCCGCCGCATCGGCGAAAGGAAGATGGGCCGCGAGTCGTACGAGGCGAAGTTCCTGCCGAAGATCGGCCCCTGGGCGCTCTACGGCCTGCTCTTCACGATCGTCATCCTCTTCGCCCTCCAGGGGAAGACGATCACCTCGCAGCCCCTCGACGTCGCCCGCATCGCACTCCCCCTCCTCGTCTACTTCGCGATCATGTGGTTCGGCACCTTCGCGCTGGGCAAGGCGATCGGCCTGGCCTACGACCGCACCGCCACCCTCGCCTTCACCGCCGCCGGCAACAACTTCGAGCTCGCCATCGCCGTCGCCATCGCGACCTTCGGCGTCACCAGCGGCCAGGCCCTCTCCGGTGTCGTCGGCCCCCTGATCGAGGTCCCGGTCCTCGTCGCGCTCGTGTACGTGTCGCTCGCCTGGCGCAAGAAGTTCGCCCACGCCCAGCGGTAGGCACCGGCACGCGTCACCACCGAGGTGCTCCGCCCCACCGACGCGAGGGGGGGCACCCTCGCCGAGAAGGGAATCCCGGGCATGACCCAGCATCAGGCTGCCGACACGGTCGTCATCGGCGGCGGTCAGGCCGGGCTCGCCGCCGGCTACCACCTGCGCCGCCTCGGGATCGACTTCGTCGTCCTCGACGCCCAGGCCGCGCCGGGCGGTGCCTGGCAGCACACCTGGGACTCCCTCCACCTGTTCTCCCCGGCCGCGTACTCCTCCCTGCCGGGCCGTCTCATGCCCCCGCAGGAAGGGGAGACGTACCCCGACGCCGCCCACGTCGTCGACTACCTGACCGACTACGAGCAGCGCTACGCCCTCCCGATCGTCCGGCCCGTCCGCGTCGAGGCGGTGCACCGTGACGGCACCCATCTGCGGGTCGAGACCGGCGCCGGAAACTGGCGGGCCCGTACGGTGATCAGTGCCACCGGCACCTGGTGGCGGCCCTTCCTGCCCGCCGTCCCGGGCCGCGCCGACTTCAAGGGGATCCAGCTCCACACGGTGGAGTACCGCAGCCCGGCCGACCTGGCCGGACAGCGCGTGATCGTGGTCGGGGGCGGCAACTCCGGCGCGCAGATCGCCGCCGACCTCGCGTACGAGACCGACCTCACCTGGGCCACCCTCCGCGAGCCCCGCTACCTCGCCGACGACATCGACGGCCGCGCCCTCTTCGACCACGCGACCGCCCGCCGCCGCGCCCTCGACGAAGGCCGCAGCGACACCGGCGGCGTCGCCTCCCTCGGCGACATCGTCGCCGTCCCTCCGGTCCGTACGGCTCGTGACGCCGGCCTCCTCAAGGCCCAGCCGATGTTCACCCGGCTCACCGCCACCGGCGTGGAGTGGCCCGACGGCACCCGCGCGGACGCGGACGCGATCGTCTGGTGCACCGGATTCCGCCCCGCCCTCTCCCACCTGGCCCCGCTCGGGCTGCGCGGGCCCCGAGGCCACCTGCTTACCACCGGCACCCAGGCCATCGGCGAACCCCGCCTCCACCTGCTCGGCTACGGCGACTGGACCGGCCCCGCCTCCGCCACCCTCATCGGCGTGGGCCGCCCCGCCCGCGACGCCGCCCGCGCGATCGCCGCACTCCTCGGGAACGCCTGAGCGGCCCGCGCACCGAGGTGAGCGGGCCACGGATCGTGTCGCCCCGCACCGCCCGCCGACGGTGAAGGAGCCGGCGGTCACTCCGGCTCGCGGACTGCCGCCACGGCCTCCCGCACGTCCGCATCCGGGTCGTCGGCGAGGCCATCCAGCAGTTCCGAGACCCCGGGGGTGGACCAGTGGGCGACGGCCCACACCAGCCCTTCCCGCACCCGGGGGTCGGGGTGGCCGGCGAGGCGGATCAACCGGTCGAGCGGGCCGCGCCGGCGCCTTCCGAACCAGTACAGCGCCTCGCGCAGCGCGACCGGATCCCCGGGGTTTCCGGCCTCGACCCGGGCGAGCAGCGCCGCGACGGGCGGCGGCGGCCCGTCCAGGGGGTGCGGCAACCGCTCAGCCAGACGCCGCGCCCCGTACCCGCCTCGTACCCGGCACCCGGCGCAGGTGCAGGGACGTACCCCGTGCGCGTCCGGCAGGTACCGCCAGCCTGCCACCTGCGGTGCGGAGCGGATCCGGTGCACCTCACGCGGCCGGATCGCCCGGGGGACGAAGACCTCCCACCCGCGGGGGTCGTCCAGAGCCGCGATCCGCCGCACCGCCTCCGCCGCGGAAACCTCGGCCTGGGAACCTCGCGCCCGGTCGGAATACCGCCCGACCAGCACGTCCTGGGCGTCGTCGAGTCGTACGTGGACCGCCACGAGCCCGCCCCGGCTTCCGAAGCGGGCCAGCTCGCGCAGCCATTGATGGGTGAGGGTGTACGACGGCAGGACCGGGAAGCAGTACACCCCGCGTGCGTTGCCCTGTCCGTGGCTGGCCGCCCGGATCCCGGACCGTCGGATGCGCGGCGCGTTCGCCGCTGAGGTCAAGTGAACGAAGATCGCCATGACAGGGGATGGTAGATGCCCCTCGACTCCGCCGCCGTCATGGCCGTGAAGGGGTATGCGGTGGTGCGGGAGCTCACTGAGGTGTGGGGCAAGGGGGTGGGGAACTCCCGCGCGAGCCACGTCGCACCGTGGCGGCCGACCGTCCGACGGCCGGCGCGCCTGATCGGTCACCCGCACCGGGACGGTGCGGGTGACCGATCCGCGTGGGGTGTGTCCGCCAGATCTTGATGGAGAACCGTCAGGAGGCGCGGGACCAGAGGGTTCGAGTCGTTCTTGCGCCAAGCGACGGCGACTCGTGTCCGGACGATGTCGGGCTCGATCCTGCGGAAGGCAACGCCTTTGAGGCGGATGCGCCGGATGCTCTCCGGGGCGATCGACACACCCAGTCCGGTCTCCACCAGGGCGCACACGGTCTGCCATTCCACGGCGTGCTGAGCCACCTGAGGGGTGAAGCCCGCCGTGACGCACAGGCCGGCGATCTGGTCGTACAAGGGGGGCCCGACGGTGCGCGGCAGGAGCACGAAAGGACAGTCCGCCAACTGGTCGACGCGCACGGCTCGTTGTCGCGCCAGCGGGTGCGCGGACGGCAGGACGGCCACGAACGGCTCGGTCAGGACCGTGGCGAAGCCGAGGTCGGCGTCGTCGGGAGGCTCGCGCAGCAGCCCGATGTCGATGATCCCCTCCCGCAGAGCGGCCAGTTGGGGCGTGGTGGTCATTTCCCGGATGTCCAGCTCCACGGCCGGAGACCGTTCCCGGAACGTGCGCAGCAGCCCGGGGAGGACTGTCAGGGCGAGGGAGGCGGCGAAGCCGATCCGCAGACGTCCGGCCCTTCCGCTGCCGACCTCGCGGGCTGCGGCCAGGCCGTCAGCGAGGCCGATGAGGGCATGCCGGGCGGCGGGGAGGAGTTCCCGGCCCGTCGGCGTGAGGGCGACGCGCCCCGGTTCGCGGCTGAACAGAGCGTGGCCGACCTTGTCCTCCAGACGGCGGATCTGCTGGCTCAGCGGCGGCTGGGCGATGCCCAGAAGAGTGGCGGCGCGGCCGAAATGGAGCTCCTCGGCGAGCACGACGAAGGCGTGCAGCTGCTGCAGGGGAAGTTCAGGACGCTTCATACGCCTAGAGGTATCACCCCTTACCCGAAGTGGTATTAGACGTATCTGTGCTGGTCACCTAGCGTTCGGCGCATGACGGAGCGACGTTCCATCCTCAGCGGCTCGACGTTCGAAGAGCAGATCGGATACGCCCGCGCGGTGGTCGACGGCGACTGGGTCCATGTGTCCGGGACGACCGGGTTCGACTACGCCACGATGACGATCTCCGAGGACGTGGGGGAGCAGGCCGAACAGTGCCTGCGCAACATCGAGACCGCGCTGTCCGAAGCCGAGTGCACCCTCGCCGACGTGGTGCGGGTGCGCTATCTGCTGCCCGACCGAGCCGACTTCGAGCCGTGCTGGCCGGTGTTGCGTCGCGCCTTCGGCCAGGTCCGGCCGGCCGCCACGATGCTCGTGTGCGGGCTCGCCGATCGCCGCATGAAGATCGAGATCGAGGCGTACGCACGGCGGCCCGCGGCGTCACCACCGCGCGGCCGGATCCGGGGCGGTGATCGCGCTGATGTCACCGGCGCTTGACCTCAACCTTGGTTGACGTAGGAGGGTCGTGTCATCGAACAGCGAGACGAGGAGATTCCGATGGCACAGCCCAAGATTCTGGTGACCGGCGCGACGGGGAAGGTCGGCGGCGCACTGGTGGCCCAACTGCACGCGGCCGGCGTGCCCGTGCGGGCGCTGGTGCGAGGGGAGTCCGACTTCCCGGAGAGTGTGCAGGCGGTGCGCGGCGATCTCGGTGATCCCGCCTCGCTCGGCACGGCGCTGGAGGGCGTCGAATCGGTCTTCCTGGTGTGGCCGTTCCTGAGCGCAGAGGGCGCGTCGGACGTGATCGACACGATCGCGAAGCACGCCCGGCGGGTGGTGTACCTGTCGTCCGCCGGGGTCGGGGGCGAGCAGGAGGAGCCGGGCGAGGCGATCACCATGTTCCACACGGAGCTGGAGCGGCTGGTCGAGGCATCGGGACTGGAGTGGACGGCGCTGCGGCCCACCGGGTTCGCGAGCAACACGCTGGGCTGGACGGACGAGGTCCGCACCGCCGGCGCGGTCCGGGCGCCGCTGGCAAGGCTGGCCCGTCCGCTGATCCACGAGGCGGACATCGCCGCGGTCGCCGTTCAGGCGCTGACGACCGACGCCCTGCTCGGCGCCCGCCCCCTGCTCACCGGTCCCGAACTGATCACCCAGGAACAGCAGGTGGCCCTGATCGGCGAGGCGATCGGGCGGCCGGTGCGGTTCGAGGAGATCGCGATGGACGAGGCCGCCGAACAGATGAAGGCCGCGGGCTACCCGGCAGAGCTGGTGGAGGCCGTGCTGCCGGCCCAGGCGGAGATGCTCGACAATCCGGAGCCGGTCAACGGCGAAGTGGAACGCATCACGGGCACCCCGGCCCGATCCTTCCGGGAGTGGGCGGTGGACCACGCGGCGGACTTCCACTGACCAGGACGTCCCTCTGCCTTGACCTGCCGAGACGGCTCCGGCCGTCGCCGGAGGGCGGGTTCGGGAGAGCGGCTGCGATCCTGGGCGAGCGGCAACGGGGGAGGAACCCGAGCGCACGGGAAGGCCCATAGCATTTCGAGGTCGTTCATGGCGGTCCGGGACGGATGAGTCCCGGACCGCCATGGCAACGCGCCCACAGTCCCGTCGGAGGCGAGCGATGGCACAGCGTCGGAGCACATACAGGACCCTCGTCATGCCTGATTACGGTGGATTCGATCTCTACGACGCGGAATTCGACGTTCGTGACCATGGCCTGATCACATCGGCGCGCGCTCGGGGGGTCGCAGGAAACGGGCGGGAGGTCTGTGTCGTCTGCGCCCAGGCCCGATTCCCCGTGGAACTCGTGATCGAGACCTGGACGGCGGAACCGGTCCTCCTCGGCGACTGCGAGGGCCATCAGGACATGCGGATGGAGATTCCTACCGGACTCCTGGTCATCTCGGAACGCACTCGGGGCGCCTGGGACACTCCTGTCCCGAAGGGAACGTACGGGTCGCGCATGTCCTTCTCCGGCCGGAGCGCAGCCCGCGCCATGGCCGACGAGCCGGTCGCGTCCGCGCTGCCGGCGCGCCATGCGGGAACGGAGCGATACGTCTTTCAGATGTGGCCGGCGTAGGGAGGTGTCACTTCGGCGGCGGTCGCTCGTCCGTCGTCTCCAGCGACACCATTCGGGACGGAAGACCGTGTTCCACAGCGCGACGGGCACCTCGCATCTGTCGCCGGCAGACCAGTCATGAGTACAGGTACTCATGACTCGTGTCCCGTGTCCTGTGATGCTGCCTTCTCCATGTCCCCTTGATCGAGGAGCAGTTGTGGTACGTGCGAGGAAGAGCGTGACCGTGGCGATCCTGGCCGCCTGCGCACTGGCAGGGACGAGCGCCGCACCTGCCGCGGCGATCACAGGGCTTCTCCCTCACCCCGGGCCGGACGGCCTGGTGTGGGTGGAGGAGATGACGGGCGACGGGGGCGTCGTGTCCGGTGGGGCATGGGAAGGGCTGCCGACCGTGCTCACCGTGGCCTGTGAAGGAGGCGGCAGCGTGCAGGTGACCATGCGGCAGGAGTCGCAGGTCGCCGCGTTCACCGTGGACTGTCCTGCCGGCAGTGGGGGTGTGGGTTCGGTGGCCATGGCCCCGGGGGTGGTGAAGTCCGGTTCCTTCAGCGTGGGGATCGACGCCTCCCACGACGACATCCGCTGGGCCTTGACCGTCACACAGCCCGAGTAGCCCCGGCGCAACCCCGTGGGCCAGACGTCCCGGTGCGGTGTGTCGGCAGCGCCGCGCTGAGCCGAGTCCGCCGTGCTCGTGGACACCGTCGTCTTCACCCTCGCCGAACCCCCACGTCGCCAAGGCGGGCGCGACGGAACGAGCCTTCCCGGGCGGCCGCAAGGGCACGGCGCCGCCGATCCGGCGGCCGGCGACGGCGTTCACGCGGTGCCGGCGGCCCGGCTCCGGGAGGCCGCCAGTTGGGCCGTCGCCTTGTCCAGGAGGGTGTCGAGCACGATCGGATAGGCGCTGAGATTCATCCGGTCCGCCAGCAGATGCGCGGTGGCGGCGATGTGGGGATGGGTCTCGGAGGGCAGGCGGGCGTAGGTGGAGGTCCACATGGACTCGTCCGCCTGCCTGGCCTCCTCCTTGATGGCCAGGGCGCCCGCGTCGAGGGAGGCGAAGGCCAGCGCCAGGTCGATGAAGGCGTGGTACAGCCCCACGGCCTCCGCGTCGCCGAAGCCCGCGCCGCGCAGGATTCCCAGGATGGTCTCGTCCACCTCGATCTCCCGGGGGCGGCCGGTGACGCGGCTGGCGGTCAGCAGTGCGGCCTGGGGGTGCGCGAGGTAGGAGGCGTGGATGGCCAGCCCCAGGGAGCGCAGGTCGGCACGCCACGTACCGGTGGCCGACCAGCTGTCCAGGGCCCGCCCCATCAGCTCCTCGCCGATGGCCCGGGTGAGCCCGTCCAGTCCGGCGAAGTACCGGTAGATCGTGCTGGGGTCCGCGCCCAGAGCGGCGCCGAGTCTCCGGGCGGTCAGTCCGGCGCTCCCGTGCTCGCGCAGCATCCGCAGCGCCGTCTCCACGATGTGCCGCTCCGAGAGCACGGTGCCCTGCCGGGTCGGCCGTCGTCGGCGCCGTTCCGTCTCCGGAACCACCTTCTTCGGCATCGTTCCACCACCTCGCCGTTCCTTATGCCAACGCCGTAGACCTTAACCGGGCGGATCGTGTTGCATCGAGGTGTTCCCGCGTTTGCGCCGGGACCGCCTCGACGAAATGGTGTGTGACATGCGTGTACTTCTCGTGGGTGCGGGCGGTGTCGGAACCGCCGTCACCCGCATCGCGGCCCGACGCGGCTTTCTGACCCACATGGTCGTGGCCGACTACGACCCGGCTCGCGCGGAGGCCGCCGTGGCCGCGCTGGACGACCAGGAGGGCCGTTTCAGCGCGCGCCGCGTGGACGCTTCCGACGAGTCGGCGGTCCGTCGCCTCCTCAAGGAGGAGAACTGCGACGTGCTGCTGAACGCCACCGACCCCAGGTTCGTGATGCCGCTGTTCGGCGCGGCGCTCGCCGCCGGCACGCACTACGTCGACATGGCGATGTCGCTGTCCGTGCCGCACCCGACCGACCCCTACGCACAGTGCGGGGTCAAGCTCGGCGACGAGCAGTTCGCCCAGGCCGGGGCATGGGAGAAGGCCGATCGCCTCGCTCTGGTCGGCATGGGGGTGGAGCCGGGCCTGTCGGACGTGTTCGCCCGGTACGCGGCGGACGAGCTCTTCGACGAGGTCGAGGAGATCGGCGTCCGCGACGGAGCGAACCTCACCGTGGAGGGCTACGACTTCGCCCCCTCCTTCAGCATCTGGACCACCATCGAGGAGTGCCTCAACCCGCCCGTCGTGTACGAGAGGGGGCGGGGCTGGTTCACCACGGCCCCCTTCAGCGAGCCGGAGGTCTTCGACTTCCCCGAGGGCATCGGCCCGGTGGAGTGCGTGAACGTCGAGCACGAGGAGGTCCTCCTCATGCCCCGCTGGCTGGACGCGCGCCGGGTGACCTTCAAGTACGGACTCGGCGACGACTTCATCGCCAAACTGAAGACCCTCCGCGATCTGGGACTCGACTCCACGACCAAGGTCACCGTGCCCGGCCCGGACGGGCCTCTCCAGGTCTCCCCGCGCGACGTGGTCGCCGCCTGTCTGCCGGACCCGGCCACCCTGGGCGACCGGATGAAGGGCAAGACCTGCGCCGGCACCTGGGTCAAGGGAACCAAGGACGGCGCCGACCGGGAGGTCTACCTCTACCACGTCGTCGACAACGAGTGGTCGATGCGCGAGTACGGTTCCCAGGCCGTGGTCTGGCAGACCGCCCTCAACCCGGTGATCGCCCTGGAGCTGATCGCGGACGGCACATGGAAGGCGAGCGGCGTTGTCGGCCCCGAAGCGCTGCCGCCCCGGCCGTTCCTCGACCTCCTCGGCGTGTACGGCGCGCCCTGGGGCCTGCGCGAGGAGCGCTGACCCGCTCGCCCCGCCCCCGCCCCCGCCCCCGGCCTCGTCTCCGCCGCGTGCCGGTGCCCGCCCCCGCCGGGCGGCGGGGGCGGGACGGGGGCGAGGTCGGTCAACGGTCCTGGGAGAGTTCCAGGAGCTCGGCGAAGGTCCCGCCACCATGGGCGAGGTCGTCGTACCGGCCTTGCTCGGTGATCCGGCCGTGCTCCATCACGACGATGTGATCGGCGATCCTGGTGTTCTCCAGGCGGTGGGTGACCACGATCGTGATGCGGTCGGCGGAGATGGCCCTGATCCGCTCGAAGATCTGGTGTTCGCCCCGGGGGTCCATCTGGGAGGTCGGCTCGTCGAGGATCAGCAGCTCGGGCCGGCGGTACAGCGCCCTGGAACAGGCGATGCGCTGCCACTGACCCCCGGAGAGCTCCGTCCCGCCCCAGAGGTCCCGGGCGAGGAGGGTGTCGAGGCCCGTGGGGAGGTCTTCGACGACATCGCGCAGACCGACCGCGTCCACGGCCTCCCACACCAGGGCGTCGTCGTGGGTACGGGGCTGGCCGAGGGTCACGTTCTCGCGGACGCGCAGCGGCCACTGCGCGAAGATCTGCGGCACCAGACCCGTTCGGGCCCACACCGTGGCGGGGTCCACCCCGGAAAGATCGCTGCCGTTCCACGAGACCGTGCCCTTGTCCGCCAGGTAGACCCCGGTCAGCAGACGGGTGAGGGTGCTCTTTCCGGATCCGTTCGCGCCCACGATCGCGAGGATCTGCCCGCGCCGCAGGGCCAGCGAGACGCCGTCGACGGCGGGCCTGTCCTTGCCCGGGTACTGGTAGACGACCTCGTCCAGACGGATCTCGTCGACCGGTGCGGCGAGGCGGCGGTGACCGCGCCGGGGAGCGCGGGCGGTGGCGTCGTCGAGGAAGGACTGCATGTCGCCGAGGTACAGGCTGGTGTGGAACACCGCGGCGCCGCCCACGACCACCTGGGACAAGGCGGCGAGCGTCGTCTGGACGGCGATCACGGCCGTCGCGGCGACCGCGAGGTCGATCCGGCCGGAGACCGCCAGCCACGCCAGAGCGCCCCACGTCGCCACCAGGAAGAAGCCGCCGGTCAGCGCGGACAGCAGAGCGATCCGCAGGGTCCGTGGCGCGGCGGCCAGGGTGCGCCGGTCACACCGGTCGGAGAGCGCCCGGTACCAGTGGACGAGGTAGTCGGTCATCGAGTTCGCGCGGACCTCGTCGCTGTACTTGGACTCGGTCGCCCACCAGCGCATCATCCCCCTGCTGTTGCGGTCCGCGATGTTGCCGTAGTGGATCTCGTAGTCGACCCGCGCGTTCAGCACGGCGCCGACACCGGCCGGCAGCACGGCGAGCAGGAGCAGCGGCAGCATCAGCGGATTGAGCGCCGACAGCACACCGCCGGCGGTGACCATGCGGATCACCGCCGACACGAACCGCTGCGCGTCGGCCACCATCACATGGGTCCGCATCACCCCCATCTCGGCCGCCTCGCGCCGGTCCGCGAACCCGTCCTCCGCGTACGCCACCGCCTCCACCCGGCACACCGCCTCGACCAGGGCCGAGTCCGTCTCCGTCGTCAGCCGCGGCGTGATCCGCCGCTCGGCGTACCCGGCCACCGCCCCCGCGCCCCGGGCCAGCGAGGCGGCGAGCGCCACCACCAGGATCGCCGGCAGCGCGCCCCGCAGCCGGTCACCGGCGGAGCCCGCTCCGAGGACGGGTTCCATGGCGCGGGCGGTGGCGGTCAGCAGCACGGCGGCCGAGACGCCCGTGACCAGCTGGCAGCCGGCGAGGAGCTGCACGGCACGACGGTCGATCCGCCACGACAGCCGTGCGATGCGGCCGAGGGCGGAGGGAATCCGTGCGCACATGCGCCGGAAGGAGACCTCGGCGAGCGGATTGATGGCGTACTGCCCGGTGTAGGTGATCTCCGCCGGCGGAGGTGGGGGCGGGGGCGGAGGAGCTGCGGAGTTCTGCTGCTCGTTCATGGGGGTCGAGGTCAACGGCGGGTCCTCCTGGACGGTCGTCGCGTGTGGTCGGAAAGCTCAACGACCCCGCCGTGATATCGAACTGGTGTTTTTCGGACGCTGTCGGTTCCCCGGGATTCGGCGCGTGTCGGAGGATGGGGGATGCATCGATCCGTATCACCCAACGAGGGTGAGGAGAGTGGTGGTTGGCCGAAACGCCGATGGCGGCGATCGCCCGACCGTCTTGTGTCTCCCGGGCCGTGGCCCCGACGTCCTTCCGTCGCCCGTGCCGCCCCGGCTTCGGATCTCGGTGGCTTCACGTTCCGGTGGCTTCGAGCGGTGGCGGACGGCCCGGAGACGGCG
>NZ_JBHVRX010000059.1:0-26470 GCF_042885515.1 Streptomyces sp. NPDC058052
GCGCGAGAACCGTCCGGTCGACCATGATCGTCACACCTGGATCATGCCAGCCACCAGCAACGACGCATCAGCCGCTATCACGCACCAGCTCGTAACTGATCGTTTCAGAATGAGTTCCGTGCAGGGACTTGGCGGTCGGGCTTGGTGGCGGCAGAGTGTTGCGGGTTTCGGATGATCTTGTGCCTGATGGGCTGTGGGAACGCATCGCTCCGCTGCTGCCGCCCCGCCCGCCGCGGCGACATCGGTATCCCGGACGCCTGCCGGCGGACGACCGTGCGGCCCTGCGGGGCATCGTCTACGTGCTGCGCAAGAACGTGAGCTGGAGGGACGTGCCCGCCGAGCGGACCGGCTGCAGCGGGGTGACGGCCTGGCGGCGGCTGCGGGACTGGACCGAGGCCGGCGTCTGGCCCCGCCTGCACGAAGTGCTCCTGGCCGAACTACGCAAAGCCGGTCTGCTGGACATGGACGACGCCGCGATCGACGGCTCGCACATCCGGGCCCTGAAAGGGGGGCTCACACCGGACCTTCGCCGGTCGACCGCGCCCGGCCGGCCAGCAAGTACCACCTGATCGTCGACCGACACGGAACCCCTCTCGCCGTCACTCTGACCGGCGGCAACCGTCATGACGTCGCTCAGCTGACACCTCTGCTGTTGGGTGCTCGCCGTCGTGTGGGCGAGCTGCGGGAGGAGGCCGACCGTGTCCAGGCGGAGCTGGCCGTGGCCGAGTGGGAATGGAAGGAGTGGGTCATCGCCCGTTCGCGGGTCGGCGAGGTTCTGGGTCCGGTGGACAAAACTGCAGATCACGCACGGACCGAACGGGTGAAGTCGGCGCAGGGGCAGGCAGAGGAGGCGTGGACGGCAGCGAAGCCGAAGCCGCAGGTTGCGGTGTGGCGCGAGGGGCTGGACTCGTCGGTGCTGTCGATGGACTATCAGTGCGTCCTGCAAGCCCTCGCGGACAGGCATCGCCTTCGTCGGGGCCCGCTGACCTGCCAGGAGATGGCCGCCGGGTTCGGCATGGACGTGGTGCCGGCCAAGGTGGAGGCGCTGAGGTCGAAGGTGAAGTGCCTGGGCGCGTGGGGCTGGCTGGCCGAGCCGGCGCCGGGCCGGTTCACGCTCGCGCGGAACGTGAGCGGACAAGGCAGCGGGTCATGGCCATGGCCATCGAGCAGTAGACCATCGCCTCGGCGCTGGTGGTGCGGCGTTCGAAGTCGCCTACCAGGCGGCGGCTTCGCATCGGATGGGCAGAGAGCCGCTCGACGATCCCTTGCTTGGGCAGCACCACGAAGCCGCGCATATTGTCGCTGTGCCTGACGATCGCCAGGACCAGGGCGAACGCGGCCAGGCCGTGCTCGACGAGGCCGCGGGTGTAACCGCCGTCGCCCGAGACCACCCCTCAAGATCACCCGGCAGCCGATAGTAGGATTCCCGCCCCGACGAAACTCCTCACATCTTGCGGTGAATTAATGCCTTTCAAGTCGAAATGGCCCTACAACCCGTGGGCGACGGTTCCCTACAGGCACGCCACGAAGGACTGCATTGCCATCCTTGCTGCCTCTGCCCTTCTCGGAGCCCTGGTCGGTGCGATCGGCAGCGGATTCGGGTGGCCGGGCTGGGTACCTTGGCTGGTTCCGATAGCTGGGCTCTGCTGGGGCCTCAAGAGGCATGTGGATGACTTCAACGAGCTCGCCCGCTGCTGGAACACCAAGATCGACAGCCCCGAGCGCGGAATGGATGACGATTGGGAGGAATGGAATGAAAAGCGGCGAATGTAGCCTATTTTCGCCTCCAATCCACGGACGCGAGGCAGCAGTTCAGCGAACTCTGCTCGGGTAGAGGCTGCTGCCTAACTGAGACTGACAGCTGCGTTTTCGCTGGTCATGGGCAGGGGTGGCGTGGGTGCGGGAGTGATGGATCGTCGTTTCGTTGCTCCTGCGGAGGTCGCAGATGCCGTCGGTTGTCGGACAACTGGAAGAGCACGAGCTTGCCGCCCGTCATCGTTTGGACGGGCTGCGTGAGGAAGCTGACCGGATCCAGGCCGAGCTCGCGACGGCCGAGCAGGAGTGGCTGGAGCGGACGATCGCCCGCAAGCGTGGTGGTGCGGTGCTGTCCGCGCCGGGCGGGAGTCCAGCCGACGTGGTGGCCGCCGACGTGCCGGGCGGTGCCGGGACACAAGCCGAGGTGCGGGCGTCACCGCCCGTGGCGGCGAAGTCGAAGTCGCAGGTTCCGGTGTGGCGCGAGGGACTGGCCTGGACGGCACTGTCGGCACCCAGCCGAGCGACCCCATCCCCCATGGTGTCGATCTGGGCCGCGCCCGACCCCGAGCAGGCCCCCATGTGAGAGCCGGTTCAACGGGTGCCCTCAGCGCCTCGGCTTTCCACGCTCATACGATCAGGCTCGGCCCGCGACGGACCAGACCATCGTCTCGTCCTCTTCCGGGGGCTCGTCGCCGAACCGCCACGGCAGACACGTGAGCAGCTCCAGGTGAGTGCCCCAGGGGGCGTCCTCGTGAGGGTGCGGCGCGGGCAGCCGGCGCCACTTGCCCTGTCCCGGCCGGCTGCTGCTCCGGTGCAGTGGGGGCATGCGGTGGTGCTGCATCCAGATGTCCACGGGCGCCAGCGCGAGATCCGCGGGCATCTGCCACTCCTCCAGCATGGCGCCCACGGCAGCAAGCCACGCCCTGTCGTGCTCGACGCTCCAGGTGCCCCGCATGCGGCGGCGTTCCCGGGCCGCGAGCATCCACGCCAGTCGCATGGTCTCGGGGTAGGACACCAGTGGTGCCAGACGAAGGTCCCCGCCGGCCTCCTCACCCAGGAGCCGCCCCCGCGCTTCCCACACCGGCGGGCTCAGCGCGGGGATGTTCCACCACAGCGCCGTGATGTGCAGGGCATCGGCGAACAGGGCACGCCCGCCGGCACCGAGCCTGCGCTCCAGACCCGCCCGGTCACAGTGCGCCCGGACCACCTCGGGCACGTTCCGCAGTGGCAGCCAGGTCGCACCGTCCTCACGGAGGTTGTCCAGCCACCGGTGGTGCCGGGCGCACACTCTCCACCGGGTCACCGACACCAGGTACACATCCGACGGATGCCGCTTGGCCGCGGCACACAGATCACACGCCCGCACGAGAAAGACGTCCTTCGCCTCCCACTGCGGCCACCTCCACGCCGGCCCCGGCCCCGCCTCGAGCAGGCGATGCGGCGCGAGACTGGGCAGCGCCCGCTGCAGCACCTCCGGGCCGCGCCCGGCCAGTGCCGCCAGCCGCTCGAGCCCGCCCGGATTGAGGTACACCTCGGTGTATCGCGGATGCATCGCCTTGCCGCCCTCGCCGACGAGGCCCATCAGGTCGTCCAGCGGCACGTGGTTGAGCTGCGCGAGCCGGCCGAGGAACGATCCCGTCGACTCATCCGCGATCAGCCGCGCCTGCCGCGGCAGACGCTCCGGCATCCTCCACACCTTGCGGCGCGCCGTGTTCTTCCTCGCCACCCGCCTCAGCCCCCTCACCCGCTCCAGTTCGGCCGGAGACAACCCCAGAATGTCTCAGACTCCCCACGCCACCAGCGATATCCGGCCGGATCCCAAGGTCCCCAACTTGCCGCTGTAACCGCCTCATACGGTGCATTGTCAGCACCACACCGGGGGCCCAGCGAGGGCGCCCGGCAGCGATCCCGAGGAACACACGTGACACCCGCTTCGCCGCGCCTGCGCCCGCACCAGACCGAAGCCGCCGACGCAGCCCTGGCCGCCTTCGCATCCGGCGAGCGCCGCGCCACCATGGTGTCGGCCTGCGGAACGGGGAAAACGCTCACCGCCGCCCACATCGCCGACCAGACCGCCAGGGACGGCCACGTCCTGGTAGTCGTCCCCACCCTGCAGCTCCTCGTTCAGACCATCCAAAGATGGCGCCAGCGGGCCGGGACGGCATGGCGATCGGTGTCTCGTCGATGAAGCAGACGACGAGCGGCCTGAGCGGCGAGCAGGCGATCATGACCACCGACCCGGACGCTGCCGCCCAGCTGATCGGGCGGGCCCGCGGCCCGGCGACCGTCTTCGTCACCTACGGCTCCCTGCACCGCATCCGACACGTCCACGAACAGCACCGGATACCCGCGTGGGACCTGGTCGTGATCGACGAGGCCCACCGCGCCACGCGACGCTCGGGCAAAGGATGGGGCGTCATCCACGACGACGCCCAGATCCCGGCGAAGCTCCGCCTCTACATGACCGCCACCCCGCGCATCTTCCGCACCCCGGCACCGGCGAACGCGCTGTCCTCGCTGTTCGAGTCCATGCCCGACGCCACCATGGACCGCGTCGACATCTTCGGCCCCACCGTCTACCGCCTCGGCCTGGCCGACGCCATCGAACGCAAAATCCTCGCCGACTACCGCGTCGTCATGCCGGTCATCGAGGACACAGATCTGCGCACCATCCTCACCGCACCGCCCGCCGGCACCAGCCACCACAACGGACTGCGCACCGCGGCCCTCCATGTCGCGGTGCTGCGCGCCATCGCCGACCACGACCTGCGGCGCGTCCTGGTCTTCCACAACCGCATCGCCGCCGCCCACGCCTTCGCCAGAGCCCTTCCCAGCACCGCCTCCCAGGTGACCGGCGACCTGACGATTCCCGACCTGTGGTCCCACGCCGTCGACAGCACACAGAAACCCTGGCAACGCCGAAGCCTGCTCGAGGACTTCGACGCAACCAGCCGACGCGCGGTCCTCAGCAACGTGCGTGTCCTCAACGAAGGCGTCGACATCCCCGCCATCGACGCCGTCGTCTTCGCCGCCGCCCGCAAAAGCGTCATCGACGCCATCCAGTCCATCGGCCGCGCCTTGCGCCAGCAGCCCGGCGAGGGCAAGAAAGCCACCCTCGTCATCCCCGTCTACCTGCCCGACGGGGCCAGCGCCCACGACGTCCTGGCCGGCACCAGCTTCGGCGGCCTGTGGAACATCCTGCAGGCCCTGCGCGCCCACGACGACACCTTCCTCGACCGCGTCGCCATGCCCCACTCCAGCGGCTCCACCAGCCGTCCCACGCGCAAAGTCCACTACCACCTGCCCGAACGCGCCCTGGAGATCGCGCACGTCCTCGGCCTGGAGATCACCCTTCCCCCGACAGGGGACTGGGACCAGGCCCACGCCAGTGCCACCTCCTACCGCGACACCTACGGCCACCTGGACGTGCCCGCCGACTACACAGACCCGGACGGCTTCGCGCTGGGGGAGTGGATCGGCAACCAGCGCACCCGGCACACCATCAGCCGACTCAGCCCCGAGCACCGAACCGCACTCGACACCCTCGGCATGCTGTGGCTCCCGCCCGAAGGCGACTTTCCCCGCATGCTGGACCACGCCCGGGCCTGGGCCGCCCAGCACGGACACCTCGCACCACCCCATGACGCCACGCACGGCGGCCACCGCGTGGGCCGCTGGATCGCCGAATGCCGGCGCAAAGCCAAAGCCGGCATTCTCACCCCCGCCCAAGTACAGACCCTCACCGACATCGACCCCTGGTGGAACCCGCCCTTCACCGTCACCTGGCGCCGCTTCTACGCCTACGCCAAAGCACACGTCGAACAGCACGGCAACGCGCACGTCCCCCAACGCCTACAAAACCCCCGACGGCGTTCCTCTGGGCCAGTGGATCAGCCGCCAGCGCAACCACTTCCACACCCTGAACCCCGCCCAGGCAGAGCTCCTGCTCGCCATCCATCTCGGCCCCTACGCCGAGAGCATTTACCACGGCCCCCGCGGCACGGAACGGGACCAGGAGTTCCGTGAGCACCTCCAGGCGGCAGTCGCCTACTTCACCCGCGAAGGACACCTCAGCGTCCCGGCCAGACACGTCGAGATCCTGTGGAACGACCACCCCGTGCGCCTCGGCGCCTGGATCCACAAGATCCGCAAGGACCCCGGGAGCCTGATCGAGGAAGAACGCCAGGCCCTGGAGCGTGTGCACATGGTGTGGGACCCGCAGCTGGGCACCCGCCGCACACCCCCACCGGCCAGAACCAGCACAACGACCGGCCGGTCCTGACCTCTCATCCGCGGGCGGCGCGCCAGCCCGCGTGCCGTGCCGGCGGGCACCGACCGGTCCCGCCAGCGCCGACACGCCACCGGCGGGACCGGACCGAAGCGGGTGGTCAGATGTGGACGACTCGTCCGACCGTGAGGGTGTCGAGCAGCTCTTCGCTGATGCGTTCCTCGCCGGACAGCATGGCCTCCTGGGCCGCCTGGCAGATGATCTGGGACAGGGCCCGCAGGTAGCCCTTGCTGCGCACGTGCAGGACGGGGGAGAGGCTGGTCAGGTCGCCGCTTCGGTGGTGGTAGAGCCGCAGGTCCTTGTCGAATTCGTTGACGATGCGGCGGAAGCGGTCCTTGCCTTCCTGGTCGTAGCCCAGGCGGCTGGTCATCAGGACGGGGTGGTCGCCCCAGGGATCCTCGTTCTTGTCCCGGGGTGTTTCGCTGTCGCGCAGGTAGGGGTCGACGATGGCGCGGCTGTTGCGGCCGCAGTAGACGAACGTGGCCCCGGTCTCGTCGCTGATGTGCTCGAGGTAGGCGAAGGTCTGCTTCACATCAGCGCCGTGCTGCAGCCGGTGGATGCCGTCGATGAGAACGAGCTGGGTGTGACAGTGGCGCATCACGTAGCAGATCGAATCGGTCGGGTCGCTGCCCAGCGACCCTTCCAGCCCGAGGAAACGGGCGAAGGCCCCGCTCCAGTTCCGGGCGCCTCCGCGGCCCTTGTCCGGCACACTGAGCGCGGCGACCGGGATCCGGTCGTCGTTACGGCCGTAGCGCTCGTTCAGCCGCACCTCCAGGTCCCGGCCCACGTACCGCACCAGCGACGTCTTCCCGGTGCCGGACGGTCCCTGGACGATGACACCGAGCCGCCCCGATGTCCTCTTGGCATTGGCGTAGAGCTGGCGCTTCACCACCAGCCGGGCCGTTTTGATGGCCGGCGTCTCCACCGGGCGCATGCTGCCGTGGAACACGAACCGGGGATCGTCCGGGCTGACCTCGGTGCCCAGCGGAGCGCAGTCGGCGAGATCCGGCGGATCAAGGACGCGGTCGACCGAGGCGCGCCAGTTCGTCAGGGTGTCGCACCATTCCGGCGCGGGCGGACGCAGCTGATCCGTCCCGTCGACCAGTTCGCGCAGTTCCTCGTCGCCGATTTTCGGCTGCTTCACTCTCAGTCCTCCAGGTCGGTGGCGGAAAGATCGAACAGGTCATTGCCAGGATTCGGCAGCCCGGGCTCACCAGAGGGCCCGGCGGAAGGGGCGCTGTCGGCGTCCAGCGGCGGCAGGCCGTCGAAGTAGCTGTCCTTGAACGCGGCCATCTCCTCGGCGTTCCACATTCCCCCGCCCGCCGGCGCGGTCCTCAAGAACAGCGGATCACCGCCGTCCAGCGAGCGCCGTGACAGATCGGACGGACCGGGCAGCCCGTACATGCCGTCGTCGGGCAGATCCATCTCCCCCGGCCCCGGCTCCAAAGCGGACGTGTCCGCCGCAGCGTAGGGGTCGAAGACGGCCGCCGCGGCAGGGGGAGGAAACAGAGGCCCCCAGCCGTCCGGGACCACGGCAGCCGTCATCTCCTGCGGGCCCTGCCCGGCACGTTCCAGGAGTTCGGCCAGAGCCTGGGCGATGGCGTCGTCATCATCCTTGCGGCCACCACGCGCCAGATGCTCGGTCGTCGCGATGTCCCACAGATACTGCGTCCACGGCGCACCGATCAGATGCTGATGCCGGAACGTCGCCTCGACCCACTTCACCTTCTCGTGGTCGTACAGCCACACATGCTCGGGGGAGTAGGGGTTGTAGCGCAGCTGCCAGCCGCCCCGGCGTTTGCCGCCCAGCCCCGACCGGCGGTTGCGGTACGGGTCGAGCCGGCCCTCGGCGTTCTCATAGACACGGTTCATGAACCGGATGCCCTCGTCACTGACCCCCACCCAGGCGGTGGGCAGCAGCCGCAGGTAGTCGTCCCGGCCCAGCGGGACCGGCAGATACCCGGCCGCCCGCACGGTAGCGGCATACATCTGGTTCGGGGTGAGCGCAGGAAGATTCGGATCGTAGGGATTGCGCAGCTCGTCGTGGACACGGTTCTGCCAGCCCAGGACGATCCACTCCTGCAGGATGTCATCGAGCTGCGCGAGCGTGAACAGCGTCTCTCCGTCCACGGTCTTCGCCCGGTAACCGGGCCTGTTGCCGGTGTAGGTGTTCACGTACTGACTGAACAGCGACTTGATCGAACCGTTCGTCCGCTCGACGATCGCCTTGTCGGTCGGCGTGCGGACGCGGGCGGGACGCACCGAGATACCCAGGTAGGCGCAGGCGTCGAAAAACGCCGTTCCCGTGAAGACCGAACCGTGGTCGATGACGATCAGATCCGGAAAGATCACCGGCCGGCTCGCCGCCTGCAACACCCGTTCGTCCGCCGCCACCAACTCCTCGTAGGGAAGGTCAGACGCCGAGGCGTGCGCGGCCGCGGAGAAGCCCGGCCGCATCGGCAGCGGAATCAGGCACTGCGCCAGCAGCAAAGTGGCGTCCACGGCCTTCGTGGCACGCCCCGGGCTCTTGGGTGACGCGATCAGCCCCAGACGCTGCGAGCCCTTGCGCGCCCGGCGGTGCCTAGAGGTCTTGGGGCGCAGGACCGCCGCCAGAATGCAGCGGGTGGCGACATCCACCATCACCGTCAGTTCGACCGACGTCGCCAGACCGTCATCCCCCAGAACCTTTACGTCCAGATCCGTGGAATCGACCTGCACCAGCTCACCCGGTGCCACCGCGGTCGACGTCCCGAACGGCGGCGCGGGCGTGTTGCCCGCACCCGACCTCCGACGCGAGGCGGACCGCAGGTCCGTCACCTTGATCCCCAGCCGGTCCAGCAGCTTGTACAGCGTGGTGTCCGGCGGAACTTTCACCCCAGCCTCGTACTCGCGCCGCACCGTGCGGCGCACCAGCGTGAACAGCGCCGACCCGGTGACCGCAACCTTGCCTTCCCGTTCCCGGATCAGCTGACACAGCACATCGACCACACGCGGATCGCACCGCCCGTACAGCGAAGGCATCCGGGTGCGCCGCTTGTCGACCAACCCCCACACGCCGCTCTTCTCGTACTGCAGACGCTTGCGCTGAACGGTGTGCCACGACACGTCGAAGTCCAGCACCGCATTGAGCTCGGCCGCCTTCGTCTTGTACCGCTCGATCAGCGTGAACTCATCCGGCGCGTAGCCCGGCCGAGGCGTGGCGTCCTCAGCCTGCCCGGGCAGCAGCCCGGTCGCCACCTCCACGACATGCCGCTCCCAGATCCGGGCCTCGCGTTCGGCCTCGGCACTGATTCCCTCCATGAGACCGAAATCGGCAATCGGGGGGTGCTCCACCGGCCGGCCCTCTGCGTCCAGGACAGCGAAGTCACGGGCAGAAGCCAGCAGCCCGACCGGAACAACCACCAAAGGCAGCCCGCTTCCCGGCCGCGGCGCCAGATGCACCGTCACCCCGTCCAGAACCACCACCGAGTACCGCTCGCCCCGCCAGCGCACTATGTCCCCGCACGAAAGCAGACCATGATGCCCACGCGACACCGCCCCGGAAACAGCCGCCCGGCCCATCATGACGGCTCTCCGACCCCAAACGGCCGCATAGCCGGCATGGAGCCCCCGCCCCGGCGCGCCACTGTCGCCGGACCCAAAGGGACACCCCAGTCCATCCTCAGCCTACGGCGCCACATCAGGTGATACAGACGGGGCAGCGCCTCCAGCACCGGCAGCCCCGAGTTCTCGACCCCCTCCAGCAGCCCGGACGGCCTGACGAACGCATCGAGCAGTGCCCGCTCCATCACCGCGTCGGCCATGCGGGGATGCCGGTAGCGAGAGACCCAGCGCAAGTTCGCCAACGCCACAGGCTGAGGCAGCCGAGGAGACCACAATCGCCACCCCGCCTCGGAGCACGCCTCTCGCAGCATTGCCTGCTGCCGCTGCCACCTGCTGCTGGGCCCCTTCGACGGAGGACAGGCCACCACCACCGTCTCACCCGCCGCCGTACGCGCGAAAAAGTCCGGCACAAAGCGCCGGACACGACCCCCCTCACGCCACTGCAGACGCGCCGTCCACGCCGAGAACCCCACAACGCTCGGATGGAAATCCAGCAGCATCGCCACCGACAGCCGGTCCAGCGACCGGCATCCCACATGCCCGCCGGTCGTCGCCGACCACCAGTACGTGACAATGCTCCGCTCGGACGGATGCCGCCGCGGAACCCACACCGGCTCCCCGCCCACCATCTCGATTCCCGCCGCCTGTGCGACAGGCCTCGTGACCTCCCGCCCTCGTCCGTCACGACAAACGACCTGCAAACCCCGCGACACCCTTGCCGGCCCCTTTCCCGCGCCTCCCGCTCACCCCACATTGGACGAACTCCCACGCGATACCCGAACACTGAGGCAGCAGTTACCCAGAGGCGAGTAAATCCCGTCAAAATCAACAGAGTTGACAGGGAGGGACCTTGCGGAGAAGGAGTGGGTCTGCATGCTTTCGCACCTGGCTCATTGCACCGGTCAGGCACTTCGATGATGGCGCGAACTCGCGTGCCGATTAGACACACCTGAAAGCTGCCCGACCACCCGAACGCGCCCGCCCCAGAACAGTGCACACCTCTTCCTGCACCGATAGGCCCACATCCTGCAGTTCGACCCCGGAGAGGTCGAGGAATGGGAGACCGGAAGCTGCGAATCCCAAGGGCTGCAGCGCACCCCTGCCCCGCCCTCACGGCCCGCTCCTCGCAGGCTCGACCCCACCATCCACTGAACCGAAACTCGACCGTTCACCAAGCCGCAGCGCCATAGACAAAAGCCGCACGACCGCAGACCAGGTTGCCCACAGACGTGCGAGCACGTTGCCACAGGGGTGACGGGGGTGACGCTCTCTCCCCTCCTCTCTCTGCAGGAATACCGAGGGACGACGAGGACAGAGAGAAGAGGGGAAAGAGCGTCACCCCGTCACCCTGCGACGATCCATCGTGGAAGCAGTCACTTGAGAGCCCACCGCCAAGACCGGGACGCGTCTCCGCCGACTGACACCGAACCTTCCGCGACCGAACCGGCCGGGACGATCCTGCGGCACGCCCACGGGGAGACAAGGGACTGCTCAGGGTTGAGCCTGGCGACACTTCTGCGCCGACTCGCCGAGCGATCGACACACAGGTACGACCGAGCGAGCCGCCAGGCGACGCGCCCCTCAGTCGAGCACACCGCGGCCTTGCGCCTGGACAGCAGCAGTGACCGCTTCCACGTACGCGGCATACGTCTCTCGCTGGTTCCAGGTGAAGATCACGGTCCGAGAGTTGTTCGCGATGGCCCTTTGAGCCTCTGCCGTCGCGATACGCAACTGGCCCCGATCCTGCTCGGTGGCCAGCTGGACGTACCCGTTCACAAGACGGCTCGGCTCCTTGAAGTGAACCTTGATGACGTCCTTGAGGGGAATCACGCAGTCCCTGGCGCCGCTCACCTTCCCGATGAGCTTGCGCTTGATCTCGGCGCGATCGGCATGGAGTGTGACAGTCGCGACGTAGCCCTTGAAGACCCGCGCTTCGGGCTCGGGCGCCGGCGCACCCTTCGAGAGGTCATAGGTCATGCCATCAGTGTGCCGCCCCACTTGCTCTGCCGTGGGCACATGCCCGCGGCAGAGTGGCCGCTGGGGCAGGCAGAGCCGCGATGCAGCAGGGCCGGCGCGATCGAGAACGCGCGCGACACCCCGTGCTGCCGCAGCGCGATCATCCACGCCATGGTCGACCTGGCACCCTGGATCGCCACCGTGACGCCTGCATGTGGATTTCGGCCAAGCTGGTGCGATCCGTCCGGGTCGCACCAACCACAGTTCTACGCCTCGCCAGGTTGTTGCTGGAAATCGCCGAAGTCTGCTCGTTGCCATCTCAGATGGTGCTCCGAACCCACGACTGACGTGAGCGGTACATGCCGATGTCTGCTGCCACTGGCAGACTCTGCGTATTCGCCCTGGTAGACCAACGGCTTGACGGGGATTCCTCGTGCCTCAAGGCGTGCCATCTCCCCACGCCGAACCTGAGCGGCTGACCTGGCGGAAGTCCCGTGCCCCATGCCTCCAGGTCCCGCAGAGCCGGCGCGCGCGAGGCCGTGGAGAGAACCCCGGCTCGCGAGTGGCCGGATCTCAACTCCCCTTGATACCAGCAGCACTGCCTTGCCGACCTTAGGATGACTGCCCGTGACATTGAGGGGGTCCTGTGTCTGACAACACGGTCATGATCGATCTGGGCGACGGCACATCCGTGGCGGCAGAGGTCGTGGGAAATCTGCCGTTCGAGCAGCGCTCCGAGGAGGATTTCGGCGACGTCAGGCTCCGCCAGAAGGCGGCAGCTCAGCTGGGTTCGGCAGTGGCGATGACCCTGGACCAGGTCGGCAGCACGGTCCAGGGCGTTGGCCGGTGGGCAGCACGCACTATGACGGATGGTCAGGCAGGCAACCCTGACACCTTCGAAGTGGAGTTCGGTCTCAAGCTGGCTGTGAAGTCCGGCCAGCTCCTGGGTGTCATCGCCGAAGCCGGCAGCGAGGCCGCGATGACTGTCCGCCTCACGTGGAACACCCCGCCACAGGGATCCGGGACTTCGGAGTGACCGCTTCGCAGCCGATCTCGCCAGACCAGGGGACGCTGGTGGCGGGCACGGTTTGGATCTCGGCCGGTGGCGAATTCATAGGCAGCGGCTTCCTGGCCGGCGCCGGCGTAGTCGTGACCGCGGCGCACGTGGTCGTCGACGGGGCAAAGCCCGCAGCCGACCTCATCGTGCATCACGCATCGGGGGAGTACCCGGTCCCGAACCATGCAGTCACGGCTCACCCGAGCAGCGGAGGCGTAGGCGGTTTCTACCCCCACCCTGACCTGGCAATACTGCGTGTGGAAGATCTGAACAGCCACCCGATTCTGCCGCTTGCCACCGTGCCCCCACCAACAGGCACCGAGCTGATGGCTCTGGGCTATTCCATAGCGGGCCCGGGCGACGGTGTACAGCCGGAAGCGCTCACCTTGAAGGTCTCCGGCTGGTCAGGTCCCTACACGCGTCTGCTGGGCGACGGCCCACGCCCAGGCCACAGTGGCAGTCCCCTGGTCAACCCTCAGGGGATGGTGTGTGGCGTACTGAAGGGCAGCCGAAACTACAAGGTAGATCAAGGCGGCTGGTCCGTTACCCTGGACGACCTGCTGCACGTTCTGGGCGAGCGACCAGCCCCCACCCGCGTGGCCTCCGGACCCGTTCCGACCGACGCAGACATCGTGGACGCGCTCATGGGCTTCCCGGGGCTGTCCCGCCCCGACAATCGATACGACCTCCTGGACAGGATGGGCGAGCTCCTCGGCCTACCGTATTCCTTCGAGGCCGACGAACGACCGGCGAAGCGAGACCACCTTTCCCGCATCGTCCACCGGGCCCGGCACTTCCGTGACGGCACCGCCGCGCTCATCGCGATCTACACCGCCATGGAGGAACTCGCTCCCTATGACGGCGCTCTCGAACGCCTCCGTGAGGTAGTCGGCCGCTCCGTGGGAGGCTGGGAGACCACGTAGCGCCATGGAGAGTGCGGACGAAGCTGCGCTGGCATGCCCCCAGCCTTGGCTCCCTGCTGCCGGCGACCTGCTGTGCGAGATCGTCCTTTCCTTCGTAGGAATGGGGCAGAAAGACACACGCAACGGCCTCCTCGAGCGCATGTCCACAGACCCACGGTCCCCGGGCATGGATACGTCCGTCCGCGAGGACGGAGCTGCCCGTACTCACATCAACGCTCTCCTCGGTGTCGCCGCGACCCGCAGCGATCCGCTCGGGGTCCTGGAGTCACTTCGCGACGCCCTCAAAGCCATGTCACCCCACGATGCGGCCCTGCCATGGCTGCAGATCATCGTAGGCTCCGTGGTCGATGGGCAGCCCCTGTCCGCCGACTGCATGGTGCCCCTGGTCAGGCACCTCAGGACACTGCAGCCGCCACCACGCCCTGCCGTTCTGCGCCCCTACGTAGCGGCGGCAGGTCAAGGCCTGAACTTGCTGACCGGCTATGAGACCCTTCCTGAAATCCTGGCCCGCATCGCAGACCTCCGACACGACCTGGGAAGGGTGAAGCTCGCAGGCTTCCTCCAGGCTTTCACAAGCGACGAACAAAGCGGTTTCTATGACAAGCTGGAGCCGGTACGGGAACTGCTGCGGACGTCAGGCATACAGCCCTGCCCTACTCCGGAGACCGCTACCGCCGACACCGGCGACTACCGCCTCATCGTCCAGATCCGCTTGGAAGAGCTCGACGCCCCCCACGTCGAGGACGGGCAGTACAGCCTCCAGGCCACCTGCTACCGCCAGCCTCGATCCGGTGGCGCCATCGTGCGCGTCGGCGCCCTTGGACAACCCGCCACACTGGCAAGGAGCGAACTGCTCACCTCCGGCACCAGACCACTCAGCGAGTGGACCGTCCTGGCCGAGGAGCTTGAGCAAGCCCACAACCAGTCCACACGAATCGAGTTCCTCCTGCCGGCACCTCTGCTCGGACATCCGGCAGAACTCTGGTCGACCGGAGCCGCACAGCAATCGCTGGGCCACCATCACCCCGTGGTCGTCCGCTCCCTTGAACGGTACGTCGACACCTTTCTCAGCAGACAACCCTGGATCGAACGCTGGGGCTACCTGCGGGCGCACGGCAACGCCAGTGACGTCATCGAACTCATCAGCTGGCCATCGATGGAGACGGCGAAACCCTCCGAAATCTCCGCCTGGGTCATCGACCGGCCCACCCTGGCTTGCCTTGGTCTGAGCAAGCCATACGATCAGCTCTCCCCAGACATCCGTAGAGCCGTCGACGAAGCCATGTTCACCGAAGGCGTCCCGGTCGTGCTGTGGCGGCGCGGACCCGGGACGCCCCACGATCTCATCGAGGCCCTCCGGGAACACCAACCGCTCTGCCTGACAGAGCTTCCTGAAGTCGTTTTCAGGTGTCGAAAAGCCGGACGCATCGCAGAAGAACATGACGTGCGCAACCACATCACGCTTCTATGGGAAGACCCGGAGTGTGTGGACAACCGGCAGGACAGCAGATTCGCAGGAATGCTATGAAAGGCAAAGAGATGAGCAGCAGCCCCGAGCAGAAGACCGAAGAAGATTGGTGGATCTACCGCGGAACCGGCAAGCCGCACAGCGCCATCGAAAACCTTCCCGAAGCACCCGCCTGGCGCACCTTCGACACCCCGCCAGCCGACCAGCTCATGGCCCTGCCCGCCACGGAAGTCACCGCCGCGACCGCCCGCCGCCTCGGCCGCGACCGCCAAGCCAGCGCCTACCAGGCCGACACCAAAGAGATCCATCTCGTCAACCTCGCCCTGCACCTGCGCCGCCCCCTGCTCATCACCGGAAAACCCGGCGTAGGCAAGTCCACCCTCGCCTATGCTGTCGCCCATGAACTCGGCCTTGGCCCCGTACTCCGCTGGTCGATCACAAGTCGATCCACCCTTCACGACGGCCTCTACGCCTACGACGCTGTCGGCCGCCTCCATGACGCCGGCATCGAACGCTCCGCCACAGCCGACGAGAAGCCCGACATCGGAAGGTACCTGCGTCTAGGAGCGCTCGGGACTGCACTTCTGCCCTGGAAGCAGCCCAGGGTCCTTCTGATCGACGAGATCGACAAATGCGACGTTGATCTTCCCAATGATCTCCTTAATGTCTTCGAAGAAGGAGAGTTCGAGATCCCGGAGCTGGCCCGTCTCGGACCCGACAAGGAACAGCACGTCATGACAGCGGACCAGCTGGGGACAGCCAAGATCACAGGAGGCTGGGTGCGCTGCGCACAATTCCCCTTCGTCGTGCTGACCAGCAACGCGGAGAGAGAGTTCCCCGCAGCCTTCCTCCGTCGATGCGTTCGTCTCGAGGTCCAGCCCCCTGACGAGGCTCGCCTCGCCGCGATGGTTGCCGCCCACCTGGGAGGGAACCAAGACACTGCCTCACTGCGCACCGAACTCATCGCCGAGTTCCTGCGCCGCCAGCGTGAGGAGGACGCAGCCCTGGCCAACGACCAACTGCTTAACGCACTTCTCATGGCTGAGCGGGGCTTGTGGGGGCACCAGCCCGGCCGCGACATGATTCACGACGTACTCCTTCGGCCTCTCAGCGACGGCTGAACATTCCATGACCACCCACACCAGTGACCACCTCCTGAGCGCCCTCGCACAGCTCCTGGGCCCACAGGACGGCGGACCACGCCCCGAAGACCTCGCCGACGTGCTGTGGATCTCACACATCTCCCGTTTGTCCGGTTCAGGCGTCCAGCCCGCCGTCCCCGTTCACTCGACAATGCCCTGCGACCATCGCCCCGTCGAGCAGCTTCCCGTAGAGACCCCGACGCCTGCTTCCGGGGAAGTACCCGAGATGAGCCCAGACTCCGCTCGTCACTTCCAAGCACGCGTGCAGTTGCACCCCCTGACCGCCGCCGCCACCCCCGCTGGCCACGCACACGTCGTCCAGGTCTCCCGCCCCCGCTTTCTGCCGGACCCGCTCCATCTCAACCGCGCTCTGCGCCCGCTGCGCCAGATGGTGCCCGCCGCAGGTCCGCTGACCCTCGACGAGGAAGCGACGGCCCAGACAACCGGACAAGCCGGCTGTCTTCTGCCTGTGTGGCGCCAATCGACCAAGCCTCGTTTCGGGGTCGACCTACTTGTGGACACGGGTTCCACGATGGCGGTGTGGCACCACCTGGCATCGGAGCTGTACACCCTGCTGGAGCGCCACGGGGCCTTCAACGATGTCCGCTGCTGGTCGCTCAACACCGACACCGCAGCACCCAGCCTCCGTCCATACCGGCGCCAGCGCATCAACTTCCGCCAGAACAAAGCTGCTGCCGGCCAGTGGTACCAGGCTCTGCGATCGGCAGACAGCAACCGGATCCTCCTGGTGCTCACCGACGGCGTCGGTCCAGCGTGGCGTGCAGGACAACTCACCAGTTTCCTGGCCCGGGCGGTTAACGAGCGCCCCACAGCGGCACTGCAAGTTCTCCCACGGCGCCTGTGGCACCGCACAGCACTGCCTACCACCAGTGTTGAGACGCGAGTCCGAGACCCTCTGCGCCCTGTTCAGACATTCCGCACTGCCCCAGCAGCGGCCAGCGGCGCTCGGCGGAAGCCTGCGAACAGCCCGGCCTGGCTGCCCGTGATGGAAGTGCACGGCTCCTGGCTCACGCCGTGGGCAGAACAGCTCGCCGGCCGCAGACCCGACTGGGTGCCCATGCTGGCCACACCTCTAAACAACAAAGAATCAGATCCCGAAGGAGCGCCTGCGCCGGCCGAAGCGGCCGAACAGATCCTGCGCTTCCAAAGCGGCAGCACACCGGAGGCGTACCGCCTTGCATGCCACCTCGCGGCGGTACCCCTCAGCCTGCCCGTCATGCGGATCGTTCAGCAGGCTGTACTGCCGCGGTCGAAGCAGACAGATCTGGCGCAGCTCTTCGTCTCCGGGCTCATCTCGCGACGCAACCCCGAGCATGGGTCCCAGGACCCCGACGACATCGTCTACGACTTCCAACCTGGCGTCCGTGACGAACTTTTGGCGGAACTGACTCGCGGCGAATCGCTCCACCTCCTGGAAGACGTCCTGGCCAAGGTCTCCGGAAAGGTCGCCGCGACGTTCGGGGGAACGCTGGACTTCCGGGCTCTGGCCTCCCTCGTCACAGAGAGCACCTCGGACCAGGCGTTCAACGCCAGGAGCCTGCCGTTCGCCGAAGTGGCAGTTGCCGTCCTCAGCGGCGGCGGAGGCCAACATCGATCGATCGCCCGCCAGCTCGATCGCGCGGTGCGGCAAAGCCTCCATCATGCTGCCCACGTTGCCCACCCCGGTGTCAGCTCATTGCAGTTCCGCCCCGGAGACATCGTCACCGCCACGGTGAGCCGTCAGGACGAAGACGGCTTCTACGTCACGATCGGTGACGGAATAGGCGTCCTGGCAGATGAGGGGCAGAACACCGAAGAGTGGCCCGCACTGGCCGAAGAGATCGAAGTCGAAGTTCTGTCGTCCACAACTCGTGACGGCTTTCCTTTCGTGTCGCGACACCGAGCCCGCGCGACACGAACATGGCAAAGACTCCGGCACGTCGCAGAAGCCGGATCGACCATCGCCGGCACCGTCGTGGAAGTGGTCAAGGGCGGGCTCATCGTCGATGTCGGGCTGCGCGCCTTCCTGCCCGCATCACTGATCGGCACGCGCAAGGTCCGCGACCTGATTGCGTTCCTCGGCGAGGAGGTCGAAGCAAAGATCATCGAGCTGGACCGCGACAGCGACAACGTGATCCTGTCTCGCCGTGCCTGGCTCAAGGAGACCGAGGAAGCGAACCGTCGCGCCTTCCTGTCCACCCTCGAGACAGGCGAGATGCGAACCGGCGTCGTCTCCTCGATTGTCAACTTCGGCGCCTTCGTCGACGTGGGCGGTCTGGACGGGCTGGTCCATATCTCTGAGCTCTCCTGGGCTCACCTTGACCATCCATCCGAGGCAGTCACCATCGGCCAGGAAGTGACCGTCCAAGTACTCGAAGTCGACTTGGAGCTCCAGCGAGTCACACTGTCACTGAAGCGGACCCAGGACGACCCCCTTGAGCAGTTCGCCAGAACGCACATCCCTGGTCAGATCGTCCGCGGTGAAGTCACCAAGACGGTTGCGTTCGGGGCCTTCGTACGCGTGGTCGCGGGAGTTGAAGGCCTGGTCCATATCTCGGAGCTCGCACCGCGCCACATCGACAGCACCGATGAGATCGTCCAAGCAGGCGACGCGGTCTTCGTGCAGGTCATCGATCTCGACCTGGAACGCCGCAGGCTCATGCTCTCACTCAAGAGAGCCGACGAGACCCTCGGGCGCGACCCTGCCAGCGCTGAATTTGACCCCACCCGGTACGGGATGACAGCCGAGTACGACGACGAGGGCAACTACATCTACCCCGAGGGCTTCGACGCGGAGAACGATGAGTGGCTCGAAGGCTTTGAAGCTCAACGGGCTGCCTGGGAGGCCGAGTACGCGCAAGCGGAAGCGCTCTTCGAAGAACACCGAGCCCAGGTCATCAGGGCCAGGCTCCCCTGACCGAACACCTCGCACACTGCAGCAGCATCCCATTGGCCGGCTGAACCCGGCTGTGGCGCACAGCCGCTCGCTTCCGTAGGCCGCCTAGCTACACGTTCAATGCAGGTGACTCCGCCGAAACGGAGTTGGACGCCCGCGCGCACACGACGCAGTCCGACAGACACACCGCCCAGCCGTGTGCACCGGCCCCGGAAAGGACCGGGCAGGGCAGCGGCAGACTCTCAGTGACGATGACGTCACGCTCTCAGGCCGGCGACCTGTCTCCACTGCCCGTCATATCTGCCTGAAACGCCATGAACTGGGATTCATCGCGGCGAGCGTGGATCCGCTGCGTTCGCCGGAACAGGTAGAGTTTGACTGCACCACCCTTCACTCTCATGTCGGAATCGGTCGGCAATCCCGATCGGGGTCGACCGCCCCGGAAGAGGAGGGAGGTGATGCTCATGGAAGCGGCCCCGCCCTCCGGCGGGGAGAGAGCGGCACCGGAACGTCACGGAGCACTCGAACGGCTCACGCCCCAAGGTCTACGGACCCAGGGCGATGCAACCTGACAGGACTCCAAACGACACCAGGCCCCCTGCGGTAACAGGAGGCCCGGATTCGAGGCTGAAGCCCATGAGACGGCCTCGTGCCCCCACCACGGCATAGCTAACCGGGGGGTACGAGGTCACTCTTGTCTACGCGACAGGCTGCCGCAGGAACCCAGCAAGGACAGATTCAACCCCCACCTGCTCCCCGCGACCCCCAAGCTCGCGCATCTCCCCGAGATCCTCCACCTGATTGGCCGCTAAAGCTGCACAAGTCACAGGTCAAGACCAAGCTAGGTTTTGGGAACTCCCTCCTTGGAGCCAACCTAAAGGTACCCCTAAACTGCACCTACGGAACCCGCAGGAAGGGCAACATTGGTCATGGCAGGGAACTCATGGCACGTGGCCTGACAGACTTCGAACCCGCAGCACTACGCCGTGCACGCATGCACTCGCGCCTCAGTGCCGAGCGTCTGGCAGCCCGGATCGGCGCAACCAAAGCGCAGGTCATCGCCTACGAGAACGGTCACCGGGTGCCGGACCCCAAGAGAGTCCGAAGCCTGGCCGCGGCAGTCGGAGTCCGCCCCATGGACCTCATGGCGCAAGAACGCATCAGCGTATGGACAGTTGCCGACCTGCGCAGAGCTCACGCCCGAAGCGCCCAAGACATGGTCAACAGCATGGGAGTCTCGATCAAGCTCTACCGCCGCTTCGAACAGCAAGGCATCGTGCCCGCACGCCGACCGAGATTCCTTGATGACGTAGCCGAGACCCTGTCTGTTTCGGCGCATGCGCTCGAGCGTGCCATGAACAACATCCCCGCCGTACGCGCCCGGATCTCGACGGCCGGGACCGTGCTTACACAGCTCGTGGACCGATACGTCTCTCAGCCCGGCCGGTGGAAGGGCCCCGCGGTTGACGATGCAGACCTCCTCGACCTGGCCGCCCTGTACGGGCGACCTCCGCAACGCACGAGAAGAGTCCTGACCCACGAACTTGGCGAACTCAGGCACTTCCTCCTGAGAATGAGGCGCGAGCGAGCGATCGCAGACTTCGACACCGACCCCCAACGCCAGCACCTGGCCCACGCAGCCAGCGAACGCTGGCTGGAGCATTTCTCCAAGGAGCTCGCCCTCATTCCAGAGCGACTCGAGCAGTTCCACCGACGCTCGGTGCCATCGGACGCCTGGCAGGCGCTCGTCGACATGCACGACGCAGGCGCTCGCCCAGACGGGCCGTGGGTACCTGGAACAGTCCTTGGGCGCTCAGCCACCCTAGAGCTCCTCCCACCTAGCCTCGCACAGCAGCATCAATTCGGAGACGTCTGCGCCGCGCGGCTCACCTGGGAAGGACTGCGTCACATCCGTCTCTTTCAGGATCTCTACGGAGCCCTGTATCCAGGCATTCGACACCCCCTCGCCACCAAGCAGCGAGCGCCTGGCGCCGCGAAGCAGCCCGGTGACATGCAGTTCTCCATACCGCAGATCTCGGTACGTTTCGCCTTTCCCCCACTCACGGTCGCCAAGATCATGAGGGGGTCGGGCAGTAAAGGGGTCGACGTCCGCCTGTCACCCACGGTTGTCGTTCGTGTGGGGCCGGCCCGCCCCGCTGTTACACGAGAACAGGACGCGAGTGAGGAACCTCAGGAGCCTGGCTCCTGACGTCTCTTGGGCACGCGCCCAAGAGACGTCAGGACGAGACGGCTTCCTGCAGTCGCTTCTTCCTCGCTAGCCACAGAAGACGAGGGGATCAGGCGGGCAGTTTGTCGGGGCGGCGCCGTGCATCGAGGATGGCGGGATGATCGAACGTGACCATGCGCCTAACGCCGGGACGGGACTGCTCGGAGCGAACTTCAGCCGTCGCAGCCGTCAGGAACCGACCGACGACCGGAACGCGGCCGGGCGGTGGATCGCCATCGACGAGTCCGGCTACGACGGCGATCAGCTACACGGCGGCGACCGCTACATGATCCTGGGCTCGGTGGCCGTGGATGACGTGGACGCCGCTGCCATCGTGGACACGCTGCGCAGGGAGGCGGGGATTCAGAAGTCCGCGACCGAGCTGAAGTTCCAGAAGATGTTCGCCGGCCCGGCTGCGGCCCGACGCCGCCAACTCCTGGGCGAGCTGCTGATGCCCGGCGGCCCCTTCATGACCGTGCCTCGGTGTACGTAATCGACAAGCACTACTTTGTCGCGGCCAAACTCGTCGACCTCCTGCTGGAGGAGCAGTTCAACGCCATGGGCATCGACATCGTCACCAACGGCGTCGCCCGGCAGTTCGCCCTGGACCTGGCCACCGAAGGCCCCCGGGCGATGGGCCACGAGGGCTTCGACCGGCTCATCGCCACCGCCGTGGGCTTCTTTTCCAAAAGGAACCGGACAGGCGAGCACGTCACCGTCGACGACCTCTTCACCGTCATCCAGCAGTGCCACGCCCACGCCCGCCGCCGTAAGGCCCCGCAGGCGAAGAAGGCGACACGGGTGCTGGAACTGCTACGAGAATCCCGTCACGAAGCCGAAGCCTTCGCCCATGAGCGTCCGGCCGCGGCCACTCCGACGGGACAGTACGGGCTGCTCGATGACGCCACTGATCCGCTCGTCACCGCCGTTCCGACGGTTATCCTCCACGCCGCCATCCGATTCGGCGGCAAGCTCCAGGTCCTAGCGGACGACCAACGGCTGCTGACCGACGACAAACTCGACGTCCTGGAACGCGGAGCGACAGCGGTGGGTCTGGTGCAAGGCCTGATCAAGCAGAGCCACCTTGAGAGCCTGGGCTGCGGCCGTTCGGTGGACCACCCCTCCCTCCAGCTCGCCGACCTGGTGGCAGGCGCCGGCCGGGCGGTCGCACGATGGCACGACGGCCAGGACGACCCCGCCGGACAGGACCTCCACCCGGTCGTGGCGCCACTGGTGGATCCAGGCGGCCTGCTCATTAACGAGAAGCCCGACGATTTCACGCGAGTCGGCACCGCACCCGCGAAGCGCCGCTGACGCCGTAAGTTCGAAACACGCGATGACCTGGACGGTCCCCGGCAGTGGTTCTCCCTGGGCCAGGACGACGCCTACTACGAGAATCTCCGTCTCCCGCCGGACCAGGAACGTCTGGAGATCTTTAGCGGCCCGAACGATCTCTCCTTCAACCCCGGCCTCATGAACCCGGCACCTCAGCAGAACCCACCAGCCCCTGGGCCCGCCCCTGATCTGACCAGCGCCCTGGACCGACCAGCCGGCAAGTCGAGGCCCGACACGAGGAAGCGACGGCTGGCTCTGTACAGAGCCAGCCGTACCGGGACAGCCGCACCGTTCGATCTTCCTGTGCGCAAAGCCGCTGCTGCCGGCCTGGCTTCTGCCGCGCTGGTGCTGGGCCTGACCAGCCGGGACCTGGCGATCAGCCGTGCTGACGCTGATCCCGCGTCGCGGTGCGCGGACGGCGGGGGAGATGCCTACTGCCCTTGCCACTTGAACTTCTGGAAGTCGCTGTAGTTGCACTCAAGGGTTTTGAGCCCGTTGATGCTGTCGTCGAGGCACCTTCCGGTTTCCTCGTTGACGAACGTCCATGCGATCTTCTTCGTGTCCACAACCAGTCGCCAGCGCTGGAACGCAAGCCCGTTGCAGCCGAGTGCCTGCAGGCCGTTCACACTGTCGTCGAGGCAGCGGTCCGTGCTTGCGTTCTTCAATCCGACGTTGCCGTTGAAGGCGGGTTTGGGGATCCAGTTCTGGAAGGGCAGGCCATTGCAGGGATGAGCGCGCAGACCGATATTGCTGTCGTCGACGCACCACTGGGTCTTCAGGTTCTTGATCTCGCCGGAGGAGGCCGCGACGGCGGTGCCGTTTCCGGTGAAGCAGAGCAGTGCGGCGATGGTGAGGACCGGCCCGGCCCGCCTGGAAGCCGATCGAAGATGAGTGGCCATATGTCCTCTCCCGGGTCGTTGGAGCCGAGCAGCCGCTCGCGAAGCGCGCCCCGACACGCTAGACGCGGCCTGCCGAGCGTTGCCAGGACTGAGTGCTCGTCCGGCTTGTTTTGTCGTCAGGACTGAGGGGTTCCGGCGGCCTCGCAGCGTGCACGGGCGTGAGGACGAGCCAGCCGGTTCATCTCCACGCGGGCGGGCTATGTCGCAGGATCCGTGCTGCGGCCACCGGTGGGATCTGCACACCCGTGCAGCATGCGTGACCGCCCCGACGGCTGCTGCCCCCGGCCAAGGCTGTTGCCGCCAAGCAGCTCTCTGGCCGACTCATCGATCACCAGTTCCCCACTTTCGCTGGCCGCGAGGAGGCGTTGGACGGTCCTGGACAGATCCGGGGCATGCCGGGGCGTAGTGATCAGCGCAGGAAGAGCGTGACGTTCGCGGTGTCGGTGCTGTAGAAGGTCTCGTCGAACGTCTCACGCGTCCCGGAACCGCAGGCCTTGATCTCGCGCAGGGATCCCACGTGGGGGTCGATGCGTACGACTGCGCATTTGGCGTCGGCGCGGGTGTCGTCCACCCAGCCGGTGATCCTCAGATCACCGTCGCGGCAGGAGAGCTTCCAGTGAGCCTTGCCGCCGTCGATCCGGGGGGAGCGGGTGGTCGGGCAGGTCGCGGCGTTCGCCGGTGAGGCGACGACGAAGTATCCGGCGGTCAGGGCGCCGGTCATGAGCACGGCCGCGAGAGTGCGGGGGATTCGAGCCACGGGGGTCTCCTTCGGCTACGGGGCGGGGGTGTAGTGGACGACGGTGGTCTCGCAGGCCTCGGCGTACACCTTCAGCGCGTCGGCCTCGGCCTGGTCCGCGGCAAGGCCCCAGCGGAGCTTGGTAGCGGTCCATTCGCCGATGTAGCGGCACTGGGCGTCCGGATGCGGCGGCATCCAGGTCGCCGGGTCCTGGTCGGCCTTCTGCCGGTTGGTCCGCGCGGTGACGGCGACCAGCGAGGCGGCGGCGTCCTGGTCATTGGCGTACGCCTCACGCCGCTTCGCATCCCAGTTCGAGGCCCCGGAGTCCCAGCTTTCCGCCAGCGGCACCATGTGGTCGATGTCGAGCTTGGCGGGGTCGTTGACCTCCTGGCCGTCGTAGTACGACACCCACAGCCCGCCCGACAGCTTGCAGCCGGCCGCCACGGCCGGAGACTCGACCGCCTCCGCCTGCAACACCTCCGCCCTCGTATTGCAGCCGTCGGTCGCGTCGAGGCCGGTGTTCCAGTGCTTGAACTTGTCCCGCGTGTATCCGGCACGGGACTCGTCCGCGACCGGGATCAGGTCGACGGCGTCGGCGAGGTTCAGCACCTGCGCCGCATTCGGCGCCGCGGGGGCGGCGGATGCCGCGGTCGGGAGGGCGAGGGGGGACAGGGCGAGGCAGAGCGCGGTCGCACCGCGCATCAAGTTCTTGATCACGACCGCAGGTGTATCGGTGATCAAGGCCCTGACATGCCGGAACCGGGCATCCCGTCAGCCGTGTGGGGGACGGCGGTTCACCGGAGAAACGCTTTACCGCCCCGCCATGTGGATCATTCAGAACGAACCGCCGAACAAGCCCGAGCCGTGATGGCCCGCGCAAGAGCTGCATCACCCCACGCCTGGTCCGTCGTCCTGACCGTGAGAAGGCGCCGCTTCGCGAACGGAAGCAGGCCGTGAGAGGGGAGCGAGGACAGACCGCCTGTCGCACCGAGGGGAGACGCCGACCAGCGCAAGGCGATCACTTGTGCAGGACTGCGCCACAAGCCCGGCGCCACGCACCGGCCCACCCACTTGAGAGCTCCCGCACACCACTCTGCCCAGGTTCCGGGTGGCACCGTACGCCCTCGCCTGTGTCCGCCCCCACCGGAGCGCCCCCGCGGCGTCAAAGCCGCCAGCCGCACCCCTCGTCCCGGTGATCAGGCCGTCGCCCCAGAACCTCCGCCTCCATAGAACGTTCTGACAGGCATGGAAGCCATCGACCCTATCCACCTGACCGAACCCGGCCTCGTCGTCGTGGACATCACCGCCGCCGATGAGGACACCCTGCAGGCCGCCGCCGAACAACTCAACCGGCACTGGACGACCTCAGGTACCCCGAAGGCACGCCGTATTCCCGGTGAACCAGGTGTGACCGCCAGGATCTATGCGGACCTGCGCCGCTGACATTCACCCGGCGCGGGCTTCTTCCCGCAGCCGGAATGCAGGTCCGGCTGCTCCAGCCCGCCCTTCCCCCGACAGGGCCACTGTTCATGGCAAGGGAGGGGGCGGCCGGCAGGGAAGGTGGAGTGGTGTTGTCGGGGCCATGTCGGCATCGGCGATGGCTTTGTCGTGACCAGCTGCCGTGACAGTTCGATCAGAGTGGAGCGGTGCGATGTCGAACCCACGGTTCGTAAGCTCTGGTCGCCATACCGAGCCTCGACCTCCTCGAGCGGATGACCGCCATGGGACAGTGGGCGCCCGCCAGGAGATCAGCCCCGGCTGACGGCCTCGACCGGGTCGCGATCGCCTTCTCCGCGGACACGCAACCTCAAGATCGAAGGCGTCGATGCGCTGTCACGTCTTGAGATCGATGGCTAAACCGGAGATCTTTCGAAGATCTTGGGAGTGGACTGTCCCTGTAGCGGCCGCTACGTCCGATTCGCCGCCGTGATAAGCGTCCAGCTCCGGAGTCAGGACAGGTCTCATGTCGAAGTCGTCAAGGGCGGAGTGGCGATGCCGGATGGCGCACTCTCTGTCGGCCTGTGCAGGGGCAGGCCGGGTGAGGTGCCCGTCGATGGTCGCCCCCGGCAGCGCACGCAGGGGCGCACGGAAGCAACAGGTGGTGGTGCAGGGGCTGTTGTCAGAGTGCTGCGCTACGGTCATGGTCCCCGTCATCGGGGGCGTTTCGTCCCGCCCGGCCTCTACC
>NZ_JBHVRX010000060.1:0-25402 GCF_042885515.1 Streptomyces sp. NPDC058052
CCGCGTGCCCCCCGGCCCCCCCCCACCGGTGGGGCGCCCCGGTCGGTCCCGCGGGGGGCCCGCCCCTCTCGTTCGTGCGGGGACTACTTGATCACGGTCAGCGGCAGCAGCGTCTTGCCGGTGGGGCCGATCTGGATGTGGGTGTCCATCTGCGGGCAGACGCCGCAGTCGAAGCACGGGGTCCAGCGGCAGTCCTCGACCTCGGTCTCGTCGAGGGCGTCCTGCCAGTCCTCCCAGAGCCAGTCCTTGTCGAGGCCGGAGTCCAGGTGGTCCCAGGGCAGGACCTCCTCGTAGGAGCGCTCGCGGGTGGTGTACCAGGCGACGTCCACGCCGTACTCGGGGAGGGTCTTCTCCGCGCACTCCATCCAGCGGTCGTACGAGAAGTGCTCGCGCCAGCCGTCGAAGCGGCCGCCGTCCTCGTAGACCGCGCGGATGACCGACCCGATGCGGCGGTCGCCGCGGGAGAGCAGGCCCTCGACGATGCCGGGCTTGCCGTCGTGGTAGCGGAAGCCGATCGAGCGGCCGTACTTCTTGTCGCCGCGGATCTTGTCGCGCAGCTTGCGCAGGCGCTCGTCCGTCTCCTCGGCCGACAGCTGCGGGGCCCACTGGAAGGGGGTGTGCGGCTTGGGCACGAAGCCGCCGATGGAGACGGTGCAGCGGATGTCGTTCTGGCCGGAGACCTTGCGGCCCTCGGCGATCACGTTCATCGCCATGTCGGCGATCTGGAGGACGTCCTCGTCGGTCTCCGTCGGCAGGCCGCACATGAAGTACAGCTTCACCTGGCGCCAGCCGTTGCCGTACGCGGTGGAGACGGTCCGGATGAGGTCCTCCTCCGAGACCATCTTGTTGATGACCTTGCGCATGCGCTCGGAGCCGCCCTCGGGGGCGAAGGTGAGGCCGGAGCGGCGCCCGTTGCGGGTCAGCTCGTTGGCGAGGTCGACGTTGAAGGCGTCGACGCGGGTCGAGGGGAGGGACAGGCCCACCTTGTCCTCGGTGTACCGGTCGGCGAGGCCCTTGGCGATCTCGCCGATCTCCGAGTGGTCCGCGGACGAGAGGGAGAGGAGGCCGACCTCCTCGAAGCCCGTCGCCTTCAGACCGCGGTCCACCATCTCGCCGATGCCGGTGATGCTTCGCTCCCGCACGGGGCGCGTGATCATGCCGGCCTGGCAGAAGCGGCAGCCGCGGGTGCAGCCGCGGAAGATCTCGACGGACATGCGCTCGTGGACGGTCTCCGCGAGCGGGACGAGGGGCTGCTTGGGGTACGGCCACTCGTCGAGGTCCATGACCGTGTGCTTGGACACGCGCCACGGCACGCCCGAGCGGTTGGGGACGACGCGGCCGATGCGGCCGTCCGGCAGGTACTCGACGTCGTAGAACGCCGGGATGTAGACGGAGCCGGTCTTGGCGAGGCGGAGGAGGACCTCCTCGCGGCCGCCGGGGCGCCCCTCGGCCTTCCACCGGCGGATGATCTCGGTCATGTCGAGGACGGCCTGCTCGCCGTCGCCGATGATGGCCGCGTCGATGAAGTCCGCGATCGGCTCGGGGTTGAAGGCCGCGTGGCCGCCCGCGAGCACGATGGGGTGGTCGACGGTGCGGTCCGCCGCGTCGAGCGGGATGCCGGCGAGGTCCAGCGCCGTGAGCATGTTGGTGTAGCCCAGCTCGGTGGAGAAGGACAGGCCGAAGACGTCGAACGCGCCGACCGGGCGGTGGCTGTCGACGGTGAACTGCGGCACCTTGTGCTCGCGCATCAGCTCTTCGAGGTCCGGCCACACGCTGTAGGTGCGCTCGGCGAGGACGCCCTCGCGCTCGTTCAGTACCTCGTAGAGGATCATGACGCCCTGGTTGGGCAGACCGACCTCGTACGCGTCCGGGTACATCAGCGCCCAGCGGACGTCGCACTCGTTCCAGGGCTTGACGGTGGAGTTCAGCTCTCCACCGACGTACTGGATCGGCTTCTGCACGTGCGGGAGCAGAGCTTCGAGCTGTGGGAAGACAGACTCGGCAGCAGACATCTCGAACCTTCGTGAGCGGGCAGGGGGCGACTCTCAAGCGTAACGCGCCACGGAGCACCCCCTATACAACGATCTTCGGCCCCCGTCGCCGCGGGGAGCGCGGAGCGCGACGGACCTCGGCGATCCCGCGCGGCGGGCCGTCCCCCCGCGCGCGGGAGAGCACACGTCAGATCGGACGACCGGCCGCGTGTCCGGTCACGACCCGCTCCCACACCCCCGGCAGCTCGCGCTCCTGGGCCGCGGCGGCGGCCTCCTGACGGGCGTGGAGGACGCCCCAGGTGAAGGAGGGCTCGCCGGCCGATTCGGCCTGGAGGGCGAGGTCGTCCAGGGCGGCGCGGGCGACGACGGTGTCCTGGTGGTCGCCGAGGAGGCTCTGGACGGCCTTCACCCTCTTGGCGAACCGCTTCGCGGGCTTGCCGAGGACGGGTACGGCGGCGTCGGCGGCGTAGCGGGCCCGCTTGGCGGCCTTGCGGGCCTCGTGGAGGGCGAGGTCCCGCTCGTGGCCCGGGTCGAGGCCGAGCGCGGGGCCGATCCGGCCGGCGAGCCGGCGGTGGTCGTGCCGGATCGCCTTCGGCAGCACCTTCGCGGCCTTCTTCCGGGCGGCGGGCCGCAGCGGCGGGTCGGCGAGCACTCCGTCGAGGGCGTCGAGGAGGGCGAGGTGGCGGGGCGAGTCGAGGGCGCCGAGGACGCGGTGCCGGGCTCCGCGGGAGCGGGCGTTGCTCCAGGTGCGGAACCGGCCGCGGACGGGGCCGTGGCGGAGCTCACGGGGCAGGGCGTCGAGGGCGTCGCTCAGCCGGGCGTCCAGGACCTCCTGGTCGCGGGCGTGGCCGAGCTCGCCGGCGAGCCACTTCAGCTCGGCGCCGACCGGGTCGGTGACGTCCCGGTCGAGGACCTCGCGGAAGGTCTTGAAGGCGCTGCGCAGGCGGCGGCAGGCGACCCGCATCTGGTGGACGGCGTCGGGCAGGTCGCGGCGGACGGCGGGGTCGAGCCGGACGACGGCCTCGGCCTGTTCCCGTACGTACGCGAGGACGGCGGCGCCCGCGGAGCCGTCGCCGTCCGGCCCGGCCGGCTTCGGCGGCCCGGGGGCGAGTCCGGTCTCGCCGAGGGCGCGGGCGAGCTTGGAGGAGCTGTCGGAGGGGCGGATGCCGGCCTTGCGCAGCCGCTTCTCGACGGCGTCGAGGACCGCGGGGTCGGCGTCGTCGGCGAGCTCGACCTCGATCTCGGTCCAGGCGGCGGTGGTCCTCCCGCCGGGGCCGGGGAGGAGGCGGTCGGCGTGGACGGTGTCGACGGAGAGCTCGGCGAGGATCGTGCCGTCGGCGTCCCGGAGGTGCCGCACGTCGCGGGAGGAGCGGAGGCGGACGACGGGGACGACTCCGGCGCGGCGGACGCGGGAGCGCAGGAGCCTCGCCAGGGAGTGCGGGAGCGTCTCCGAAAGCGGGGCCCTGATCTCGTCACGGATGCCGGCGGCGACGGGGAACTTGAGGTGCCAGCCGGCGTCCAGGCCGCCGGTGCGGCGCCGGAGGGTGAGGGCGTCGGCCGCGAGTCTCAGGTCGGCCGTGTCGTAGTAGACCGCGTCGAGTTCGGTGACGCCCTCGCCCGTGACCGAGGCGACCCCGGCCGCGCGGGTGAGGTCCGGCAGCCGGGTCTCCGCGGTGGCTTCGTACTTCCGCTCGATCTCGCGCTTGGTCTCCGCCATACGTCGAATCTAACCGCCGGGGCCGTCCGTCATACGTCGGATCCGGCTCTCGGTGCGGCGGAGCGTCAGGCGGTCATCGGGCGTTGCACCCGGATCGACTGGAGGAGTCCGATCGCGACCCAGACGGCGAACATGGAGGAGCCGCCGTAGGAGACGAAGGGGAGGGGCAGGCCGGCGACGGGCATGATGCCGAGGTTCATGCCGATGTTCTCGAACGCCTGGAAGGCGAACCAGGCGATGATGCCGGCGGCGACGATTGTGCCGTACAGCTCGGTGGTCTCGCGGGCGATCCGGCAGGCCCGCCAGAGGACGATGCCGAGCAGCAGCAGGATGAAGCCGGAGCCGATGAAGCCCAGCTCCTCGCCGGCGACGGTGAAGACGAAGTCGGTCTGCTGTTCGGGGACGAACTGTCCGCTGGTCTGGTGGCCGTTGAAGAGGCCGGCGCCGTAGAGGCCGCCGGAGCCGATGGCGATGCGGGCCTGGTTGGTGTTGTAGCCGACGCCGGAGGGGTCGAGTTCGGGGTTGGCGAAGGCGGCGAAGCGGTTGATCTGGTACTCGTCGAGCATGCCGAGGGTGGTGACGAGGACCGCGCCGGCGACGCCGGAGCCGATGAGGCCGAGGACCCAGCGGTTGGAGGCGCCGGAGGCGAGCAGGACGCCGAGCACGATCACGACCATGACCATGACGGAGCCCAGGTCGGGCATGAGCATGACGATGCCCATGGGGAGGGCGGCGAGCACCAGGGCCTTGGCGACGGTGCCGTGGTCCGGATGGAGCTGGTCGCCCGCGTCCACCTTCGACGCCAGCAGCATCGCCATCACCAGGATGATGGTGATCTTCACGAACTCGCTGGGCTGGAGCGAGAAGCCGCCGCCGACCACGATCCACGCGTGGGCGCCGTTGATGGTGGCGCCGAGCGGGGTGAGGACGGCCAGGATCAGCACGATCGACAGGCCGTAGAGGACCGGGACGGCCCCGCGCAGGGTGCGGTGGCCGAGCCAGACCGTGCCGATCATCAGCGCGACGCCGATGCCGGTGTTGAGCAGGTGCCGGAAGAGGAAGTAGTACGGGTCCCCGTTGTTCAGCTCGGTCCGGCCCCGGGTCGCCGACCACACCAGCAGCGAGCCGATGAGGGAGAGGGCCAGCGCCGAGAGCAGGATCGGCCAGTCGAGCCGGCGCAGCACCGAGTCGCGGGCGGTCAGCCGGGCGACGGCACCGCGGTCGGGGGCGTACCGGGAGACGGAGAAGTTGCTCCGCGTCGTCATCGGGTCAGTCCCTCCTGTTGGCGGGCGTGCCCGCGAGCGGCGGCGGCGCGGCGCCGTTCTGCTCGGTCGGTTCGACCAGCTGGGACTTGGGGTCGTACGCCTTGACCACCGGGGCGTCGATGGTGCCGTCGGCGTTGACCTTCGGCAGCGTCTTCTGCGGCCCGGGGAGCAGGGCGCGCTTGAGGTCCTGGTTGCCGGCGTCGTCGAGACCGTAGAGCGCGTCGTAGATGTTGCGGACGGCGGGGCCCGAGGCGCCGGAGCCGGTGCCGCCCTGGGAGATGGTCATGACGATGGTGAAGTCGTCGGTGTAGGTCGCGAGCCAGGAGGTGGTCTGCTTGCCGTAGACCTGGGCGGTGCCGGTCTTGGCGCGCATCGGGATCTTGTCCTGGGGCCAGCCGCCGAAGCGCCAGGCGGCGGTGCCGCCGGGCTCGACGACCGAGCGCAGGCCCTTGTCGAGGTCGCGGACGGTCTGGGCGCCGACCGGCAGCCTGCCGTGGGCCTTGGGCTTGATCTCGCGGACCTGCTTGCCGTCCGGGCTGATCACGGCCTTGCCGACGGAGGGGTCGTAGAGGGTGCCGCCGTTGCTGATGGCCGCGTAGATGGTGGCCATCTGGATGGGGGTGACGAGCACGTCGCCCTGCCCGATGGCGAAGTTGATGCTGTCGTACGCCTTCAGCTGGTTGCCCTCGAGGCAGTTCTCGTACGCGATCTGCTCGACGTAGCTGCCGCCCTTCTTGCCCTGCTTGCACCAGGCGTCCTTGTTGGCCTCCCAGAACGCCTGCTTCCACTGGCGGTCCGGGATCCGGCCCTTGACCTCGTTGGGCAGGTCGATGCCGGTCTCCGAGCCGAGGCCGAAGTCGCGGGCGGTCACGTAGAACCAGTCCTTGGAGTCCTTGTTCGCCGTGATGCCGCCGTCCTTCTGCCACTCCTTGTGGCCGAGGGCGTAGAAGACGGTGTTGCAGGAGTACTTCAGGGCGTCGCCGAGGGTGATGGGGCCGTGCCCCTGGGACTCGAAGTTGGCGAAGCTGCGGCTGCCGAGGCTGTAGGACGCGCTGCAGTTGTAGGTGTCGTTGAAGTCGTAGCCGGCCCGGACGGCGGCGCTCGCGGAGATCACCTTGAAGATGGAGCCGGCCGGGGCCTGGCCCTGGATGCCGCGGTTGAGCAGCGGGTAGTTGGAGTTCTTGCTGGTGAGCCCGGCGTAGTCCTTGGCGGAGATGCCGCCGATCCAGACGTTGGGGTCGTAGTCGGGCTGGGAGGCCATGGCGACGACCCGTCCGGTCTTCGTCTCCATGACGACGACGGCGCCGGAGTCGGCCTCGTACTTGCGGCCGGTGATCTTGTCGGTCTCGTTGCGGACCGTCTTCATGGCCTGCGCGAGCTCGTACTCGGCGACGCCCTGGACGCGGGAGTCGATGCTGGTGACGAGGGTGGAGCCGGCCACGCCCGGGTCGGACTTGGTCTGGCCCATGACCCGCCCGAGGTTGTCGACCTCGTACCGGGTCACGCCGGCCTTGCCGCGCAGCTCCTTGTCGTAGGTGCGCTCGATGCCGGAGCGGCCGACCTGGTCGGAGCGGAGGAAGGGGGAGTCGCTGTCCTTGGCCTTGGTGATCTCGTCGTCGGTGACGGGCGAGAGGTAGCCGAGCACCTGGGCGGTGCGGGCCTTGCCGGGGGCCGGGTAGCGGCGGACGGCGGTGAGCTCGGCGGTGATGCCGGGGAAGTCCTCGGTGCTCTCCCGGATGGTGAGCGCCTGCTGGACGGTGGCCTCGTCGGTGACCGGGATCGGCTGGTACGGGGAGCCGTTCCAGCAGGGCTTGGGCGTCTTGGAGTCGCAGAGCCGGATCTTGTTGACGACGTCCTCGGGCTTCATCCGCAGGACGCCGGCGAGCCGGGTGAGGACGGCCTTGCCGTCGTCCTTCATCTTCATCAGCTCGGTGCGCGAGGCGGAGACCACGAGCCGGGTCTCGTTGTCGGCGAGCGGGACGCCGCGGGCGTCGAGGATGGAGCCGCGGACCGCCGGCGTGACGACCTGCTGGATGTTGTTGCTCTTGGCCTCGTCGGCGTACTCCTTGCCGTTGCGGATCTGGAGGTACCAGAGCCGGCCGCCCAGGGTGAGCAGCAGCGAGAAGACGAGGATCTGGATGACGACGAGCCGGGTCTGGACCCGGGGGGTCCTCCCGGTCTCGGGAATGTTGGTCATGCTGCCGGTGCCCCCTCGGTCACAGTCGCTTGACTCCCTTGATGCGTCCGGCGCGCGTGGCGCGGTTGCGGGCGGCCTTGACGCGGAGGCCGCCGCGCTGGGTGCCGATCCTCAGGCCGGTGCCGGAGGAGAGCCAGCCGGAGGCGACGTCCCCCGCGCCCGCGCCCGTGGCGTCGGCGACCGGGTCGTTCTCGGCGCGGCGGGCCAGGGCCATGATGAGCGGCACCGTGAACGGGGCCAGCAGCAGGTCGTAGACGACGGCGGTGAAGAGCAGGGAGGCGAGGCCGACGTGGCGGGCGGCGGTGTCGCCGACGAGGGCGCCGACGCCCGCGTAGAGCAGCGTGGAGCCGACGGCCGCGCCGACGACGGCGGCCATCGGGCCGACCGCGGAGGTGAAGCGGCCGTTCTCGGGCCGGGCGAGGCCGACGAGGTAGCCGACGACGCAGAGGACGAGGGCGTAGCGGCCGGCGGCGTGGTCGGCGGGCGGGGCCAGGTCGGCGAGGAGGCCGGCGGAGAAGCCGACGAGCGAGCCGGTGACGGGGCCGTGGACGAGCGCGAGGGCGACGACGGTGAGCAGGACGAGGTCGGGTACGGCGCCGGGGAGCTGGAGCCGGGCGAGGACGGAGACCTGGACGACGAGGGCGACCACGATCAGGGTCGCGGAGAGGAGGATGCGGTTGAACTTCACGGTGTCGCGTCCTCCTGGTCGTTCGGGTTCCTGGCCTGGCCCTGCGGGGCCCGCGCCTGGTCCTGCTCCTGGTCCTGCGGTTCGTCCCGCGCCTGCGGGTCCTGCGGCTGGTCCTGGACGGGCCGGTCGGCCGCCTGGCCCTGGGGCTGCTCGCCGGCCTGCTCGCCGTCGGCGGGCGGCTTCGCGGTGACCGTGACGGTGACGGTCGGCGCGGGCTTCGGCTTCTGCGGGAGGACCGTGTCGCGCGGGTCGGAGCGGGGGGCCTGGACGACGACGCCGACGATGTCGAGCTTGCTGAAGCCGACGTACGGGCGGACGTAGACGTTGCGGGTCAGGCCGCCGCCCATGGGGTCGACGCGGACGATCTCGCCGACGGGCACGCCGGGCACGAAGGGCCGGTCGCCGGCCGAGCCGAAGGTGACGAGGCGGTCGCCCGGCTTCACCTTGGCCTTGCCGTTGAGGAGCTGGACGAGGAGCGGACGGTCTCCCTGGCCGGTGGCGAAGCCGAGTTCGTCGCTCTTCTCCAGCCGGGTGCCGACGGTGAAGTCGGGGTCGTTGGCGAGGAGGACGGTGGAGGTGGACGGGCCGACGGTGGTGACCCGGCCGACGAGTCCAGCGCCGTTGAGGACGGTCATGTCGCGCTGGATGCCGTCGCGGGCGCCGACGTCGATGGTGACGGTCCAGGAGAAGCCCTGGGCCGCTCCTATCCCGATGACCTGGGCGCCCTTGATGCCGTACTGGCCGGCGCCGGCGGTCTTGAGGAGGGCGTCGAGTTCGCGCAGCCGGTTGCGGTTGCGGTCGTCGCTGCCGAGCTCGGCCTTGAGCTCGGCGTTCTCCTTCTCCAGGGCGGCGATGCGGTTGTGGCGCTCGCCGGAGTCGCGGACGGCTCCTATGGCGTTGCCGATCGGGTCGACCGCCGCCGCGACGCCGTTCTCGACCGGGCCGAAGACGGCGGCGGCGGCCTGCCGGGCGCCGTCGACCGGCGACTCCTGGCCGCCGCGGATGTCCACCGTGATCAGCGCGAACGCGATGGCGACCAGCAGCACCAGGAGCAGCCGGCTCTCTCGTGTGTCCCTCACGTGCGGCGGCCGTGCCCTTCCTCGTGGTTCGTTGTGCAGATGTCCGTACCGTACGGGCTCGCGCCCGGCCGGTGGGTCAGCGGCGCGGCTGGGCGTCCAGGACCTGCTGGAGGGCCTCGAACTCCTCGACGCACTTGCCGGAGCCGAGGGCCACCGAGTCCAGGGGGTCCTCGGCGATGTGGATCGGCATGCCGGTCTCCCGGCGGAGCCGCTCGTCGAGGCCGCGCAGCAGGGCGCCACCACCCGTGAGAACGATGCCGCGGTCCATCACGTCACCGGAGAGCTCCGGCGGGCACTTGTCGAGGGTGGTCTTCACCGCGTCGACGATCGCGTTGACCGGCTCCTCGATGGCCTTGCGGACCTCGGCGGCCGAGATGACGACGGTCTTCGGGAGGCCGGAGACGAGGTCGCGGCCGCGGATCTCGGTGTGCTCGTCCTGCTCCAGGTCGTAGGCCGAACCGATGGTGATCTTGATCTGTTCGGCGGTGCGCTCACCGAGGAGGAGCGAGTACTCCTTCTTGATGTGCTGGATGATCGCGTTGTCCAGCTCGTCGCCGGCGACCCTGATGGACTGTGCCGTGACGATTCCTCCGAGGGAGATGACCGCGACCTCGGTGGTGCCGCCGCCGATGTCGACGACCATGTTGCCGGTGGCCTCGTGGACGGGGAGGCCGGAGCCGATGGCGGCGGCCATGGGTTCCTCGATGATGTGCACCTGGCGGGCGCCCGCCTGGGTGGACGCCTCGATGACGGCGCGGCGCTCGACTCCGGTGATGCCGGAGGGCACGCAGACGACGACCCGGGGACGGGCGAGGTAGCGCCGCTTGTGGATCTTGAGGATGAAGTAGCGGAGCATCCGCTCGGTGATCTCGAAGTCGGCGATGACGCCGTCCTTCAGCGGGCGCACGGCGACGATGTTGCCGGGGGTCCTGCCGATCATCTTCTTCGCCTCGGCACCCACCGCGAGGATTCCGCCGGTGTTGGTGTTGATCGCGACGACGGACGGCTCGTTGAGGACGATGCCTCGACCCCTGACGTACACCAGCGTGTTGGCGGTCCCGAGGTCGACAGCCATGTCACGGCCGATGAACGACATGAAGTTCCCCTTGTTTCCCATGGCTGAGGGTGGTGCGGCGAAGAGTTTTCATCGTAGTGCCGCTCACGCGGATGGCGCGCGCTGGTCCACCTCTGTACTAGGTGACGGTAGGACGCGGCGATCCGTTCCCGGGATTGGCGTTCATATGCCTGGGGGCGGCCGAATTCCTTCGGTCGCCCCACATCTGGCTGCCGTTCGGCTGACGGCGAGTCAGCCGAGGGTCACGCGAGGCCCGGGAAGAAGATCTTGAGCTCGCGCGCGGCGGACTCCTCGGAGTCCGACGCGTGGATGAGGTTCTCGCGGACGATCGTGCCGAAGTCGCCGCGGATGGAGCCCGGGGCGGCGGCGATCGGGTCGGTCGGGCCGGCCAGCTGGCGGACGCCCTCGATGACCCGCTCGCCCTCGACGACGAGCGCGACGACCGGACCGGAGGACATGAAGCCCATCAGCGGCTCGTAGAAGGGCTTGCCCTTGTGCTCGCCGTAGTGCTGCTCCAGCGTCTCCTGGTCCAGCTCGCGCAGCTCCAGGGCCGCGAGGGTCCAGCCGGCCTTGCGCTCGATGCGGCCGATGATCTCGCCGACCAGGCCACGGCGGACCGCGTCGGGCTTGAGCAGGACGAGCGTGCGCTGGCTCACGGGGGGAACTCCTTCGGGAGGGGTGTGCGGGTCTATGAATCTACAGGGCCCGCACCGCCCTCCGTCACGCAGCGTCAGGCCCTGCGGAGCCCTGGGCGGTGGTCGAGGCGGCCCAGCGGGCCTTGATCTCGTCCACCTTGCGGCCGTAGTGCACCGAGCACCACCACAGGACCGCGAAGACGGCTCCGAGGAAGTACATGACGGGCACGAAGAAGCCGCTGATGATCAGGCCGATCTGGAGGGCCCAGCCGAGCTGGACCCCACCGGGACGGGTGATCATCCCGCAGAGCAGCACGGAGAGGACCATCGCCACACCGCAGACCCACCAGACGGTGGAGGTGGTGAGGCTGTCGTCCTTCATGGCGACGAGACCGGCGAAGCCGATGACGAAGAACTCGCCGATGAGCGTGGAGGAGCAGAGCGTACGCATGCCGGGTCAGCCCCTCTTGAGCAGCAGCCGGGCGTCGCCGACCGTGAAGATCGAACCGGTCACCAGCACGCCGGCGCCGCCGTACTCGGCCTCTTCCTCGGCGAGCGTGATCGCCGCCTCCAGGGCGTCGGGCAGCCGGGGCTCCACGACGACCCGGTCCTCGCCGAAGACCTCGACGGCGACGGCGGCGAGCGCGTCGGCGTCGGTGGCGCGGGAGGTGGAGTTCTGGGTGATGACGATCTCGGCGAAGATCGGCTCGAACGCCTCCAGGAACCCGCGGGCGTCCTTGTCGCCGCTGGTGGAGACGACGCCGATGAGCCGGGAGAAGCCGAACGCCTCGGAGACGGCCTCGGCGGTGGCGCGCGCCCCGTGCGGGTTGTGCGCGGCGTCGAGGATGACCGTCGGGGAGGAGCGGACCACTTCCATGCGGCCGGGCGAGGACGTCCCGGCGAAGGCGCGCCGGACCGTGTCGATGTCGAGGGTGCGGGCGTGCTCGGCGCCGATGCCGAAGAACGCCTCGACGGCGGCGAGCGCCACGACCGCGTTGTGCGCCTGGTGGGCGCCGTGCAGCGGGAGGAAGACCTCCTCGTACTCGCCGCCGAGGCCGCGCAGGTTCAGCAGCTGTCCGCCGACGGCCACCTCGCGGGAGACGATGCCGAACTCCATGCCCTCGCGGGCCACGGTCGCGTCGACGCCGACGGCCTTCTTGAGGAGCACCTGGGCGGCGTCCACCGGCTGCTGGGCCAGGATGACGGTCGCGCCCTGCTTGATGATCCCGGACTTCTCGCCGGCGATCTCGCCGGTGGTCCCGCCGAGCCGGTCGGTGTGGTCCAGGTCGATCGGGGTGACGACGGCGACGGAGCCGTCGATCACGTTGGTCGCGTCCCAGGTGCCGCCCATGCCGACCTCGACGACGGCCACGTCGACCGGGGCGTCCGCGAAGGCCGCGTAGGCCATTCCGGTGAGGACCTCGAAGAAGGAGAGGCGGTACTCCTCCCGGGCGTCGACCAGCTCCACGTAGGGCTTGACGTCCTGGTAGGTCTCGATGAACCGCTCGGCGGAGATCGGGGCGCCGTCCAGGCTGATCCGCTCGGTGATCGTCTGCACGTGCGGCGAGGTGTAGCGGCCGGTGCGCAGCTCGAAGGCGCCGAGCAGGGACTCGATCATGCGGGCCGTCGACGTCTTGCCGTTGGTGCCCGTGATGTGGATCGAGGGGTACGCGCGCTGCGGCTCGCCCAGCACGTCCATGAGGGCCGCGATCCGGGTGACGGAGGGCTCCAGCTTGGTCTCGCCCCAGCGGGTCGAGAGCTCGGTCTCGACCTCGCGCAGCGCCTTGTCCAGCTCCGGGTCCTCGGGGCGGGTCGGCACGGGGTCGCCCTGCGGCGGTCCGGCCTGGGTGCGCAGAGTGCGGCTGCCGGCCTCGATCACCGCCAGGTCGGGGTCTCGGCTCGTCGCTTCGTCGACGAGCTCGTCGAAGTCGTCGGCGGTCTCGTCGGCGTGGTCGCGCGGGTCGCTCGGGTCACTCACGGGGCCAAGTCTACGGAGGCCCACCGACAGGACCATCGACCCACCCCGTTCGGGACCTTCGGTCCGCCGTCCGCCGGGACCGCCCGGCAAACTTGGCGATCATGGACATAGGCATCGATCTCGGCACGGCCAACACCCTCCTCTACGCGCGCGGGCAGGGCATCGTGCTCAACGAGCCGTCCGTGGTGGCGGTCCAGGAGGGCTCCCGGCACGCGCTCGCGGTCGGCGCCGAGGCCAAGGAGACGATCGGCCGGACGCCCGGGTCGATCACCGCGGTCCGCCCGCTGCGGGACGGCGTGATCAGCGACTACGAGGCGGCCGAGGAGATGATCCGGCACTTCGTCCGCAAGGCCGTCCCGGGCCGCCGCCGGCCGCGCACCCGGATGGTCGTGTGCGTGCCGAGCGGGGTGACCCCGGTCGAGCGGCGGGCGATCGTGCACGCGACGATCTCGGCGGGCGCGCGGGCCGTCCACCTCATCGAGGAGCCGATGGCGGCGGCGATCGGGGCGGGCCTGCCGGTCTCCGACCCGCGCGGCTCGATGGTCGTCGACATCGGCGGCGGGACCACCGAGGTGGCGGTGATCTCGCTCGGGGGCATCGTCACGGCCCACTCGCTGCGGGTCGGCGGCGACCGCTTCGACGCGGCGATCACCGACCACGTCCGCAAGGAGCACTCGCTGCTGGTCGGCGAGCGGACGGCGGAGGACGTGAAGGTGGCGATCGGCTCGGCGTGGCCGGTGCCGGGCGGCGAGGAGTTCGAGCGGCGCACCTTCACCGTGCGCGGCCGGGAGAAGGTCAGCGGTCTGCCGCGGACGGTGGAGCTGACCGTCCCGGAGGTGCGGCAGGCGCTGGACGAGCCGGTGGAGGTGGTCATCGCGGCGGTGCGGGTGACGCTGGAGGAGTGCCCGCCGGAGCTGTCGGGCGACGTGATGGAGCACGGCATCGTGCTGACCGGCGGCGGGGCGCTGCTGCCGGGCCTGGACCTCAGGATGGCGTCGGCGACCGGCATCCCGGTCTTCGTCGCGGACGACCCCCTGGACTGCGTGGCCCTCGGCTCGGGCCGCTGCGTGGAGGACTTCGACGGACTCCAGCGGGTGCTGGGGAAGGCGGAGTCGGTGCGGTAGCCCGTACGGGGGGGCGGGAGCACGCACCCCGGGAGCACGGGGACGCGTACCCCGGTCGTGCGGGACTGCGGGACTGCGGGGCTACGGGGCTGCCGGGCCGGGGCCGCGTACCCCGGTCTCAGCGGCCGAGGCCCGACGGGAGCGTCGCCCGGACCACGTAGTCGCCGTCCTTCTCGCCCGCCGTGAGGGTGCCGCCCATGCTGGCGACGCGCTCGTCCATCGAGACGAGGCCGGTGCCGGTGGAGACGGGGGCGCGGTCCGGCGGGGTCTTCGGCAGCGCGTTGCGGACCTCGATCCACAGGTCCGGTCCGTCGACGCCGATCCCGACCCCGACCGGCAGGCCCGGCGCGTGCTTCGCCGCGTTCGTCAGGCACTCCTGGACCACCCGGTGGACCGCGGTCTGCCGCAGCGGCGAGAGCGCCTTGACCTCCTCGGCCACGTCCAGCTCCACCGGGCTGCCCATCCGCTCGCTCTCGGCGGCCAGGTCCGCGAGGCCCTCCAGGCCGGGCGTGGCGCCCTCCCGGTCGGCGCGCCGCACGATCGTCTCGTTCAGCATCAGGTGGGCGCGCCGGGCGGTGTCGGCCAGCTCCTCGAAGTCCTTCTGGTGGGCGTCCCCCCGGGCCCGTACGGCGAGCACCTCGGCCCGCACCGCGAGCACCGTCAGCTCGCGCCCGACCAGGTCGTGGACGTCCCGCCCGACCTGGATGCGCTCCTCCTGGACGGCCTGCCGGGCGGCGGCCTCGCGCCGCTGGACCTCCAGCGCGCGGACGAGGTCGTGGCGGTGGGCGGCGATGCCGACGCCCGCCGCGAGCACCCCGATGGGGATGACGAGACTGAGGAAGTCGCTCAGCGTGGCGCCGTGCCGGACGGGCCAGCCGGGCGTCAGGAAGTAGGCGTACGCCACGCCGATGTAGAGCAGGGTGGCGGCGACGGCGGCCCGTCGGCCGCGGAAGCGGCCGATCGAGTACAGCGCGAACTGGATCAGGGTCACCTCGTGCAGCCAGCCCATCAGGGCGAGCGCCACGAGGTACGGCACCCAGGGGGCCCGCCGGCGCAGCACCAGGGTCGCGGCGCCGGCGGCGAGGACCAGGGCGGCGGTGACGCCGGTGAGGGAGTTGTCCGCCCGGGCCAGGCCGGGGACGTCCAGGACCATCAGGGCGAAGGCGCTGAGCGCGGCGACGACGTCGAGGGCGCGGGGCGAGACGGCCCACCGGTCCACACAGCGGCGCAGCGCGGGGACGGCGGGGAGGCGGAGCATGCCTCCATCATCCAGGGTCCTTGGTCCCGACGCCGTGGACCTGAAGTCCCGTCTGCTGTGAGATCGGGCACTTCGTCCGCATTCCTGTTTGACTCGGAGACGTGTCCGACGCTCTCCAGGAAGCCGCCGCCGCGCAGGAGCCCCCGTCCCCCGGGCCCGGCGTCGCGGAGCTGCTCGACGCGCTGCCGCAGGCCGCCGCCCTCGTCGGGGCCGACCGGCGGATCCTGCGGGTGAACCGGCGCTTCCGCGCCCTGCTCCGGCTGCCGGACGACCTCGACCCGGCCGGGCGGGACGGCGGCGAGCGGCTCCTCGGCCACGTCGCCGCGCTCCTCGCCCGCCCGGAGGACCGCGACCGCTTCCTGGCCGAGGCGCGCGGCCACGGCCCCGTCACCCGGACCGCCGACCACCACCTGGCGGACGGGCGGATCCTGCGCCGCCGCCGCTCCCCCGCCGGTGCCGGCGGACACCTGCTGCTCATCGAGGACGTCACCCGGCAGCGCGAGGCCCGGGACGACCTCGACCAGCGGGTCCGCAGGCTGGCGGCGCTCACCGACGAGCGGACCGCCTTCGCCGGCCGCGCGCTGCACGAGCTGCGCACCCCGCTCGCCACCGTCCTCAGCTTCGCCGAGCTGCTCCTCGACCCGGCGAGCGGCCCTCTGGGCGCCGAGCAGACCGCCTATCTGGAGGCGATCCTGCGCAACGCCCGCCGGATGACGTCGATCGCCGAGAACCTCCCCCGCGCCGCCGGCGAGGACCCCGCCCTGGCCCTGGTCAGCGGCGCCGAGGCGTTCGGCGACCCGGACATGGGCGGCGTCCAGATCGGCGTGCGGATGCGGAACGTCGACGACGAGCGCCCGCTGCCCGGCCGCGGCCGGGCCGCCCACGCGTACGCCCGGCTCCTGATCCGCATGCAGGACGCGGAGTTCGCCGTCTCCAACACCGCGATGCAGCTGCTGCGCCGCCGCACCGGCTCCGTCGGCCTGGGCGGCAACGGGCAGTTCACCCGCCTCACCGCGCTCGACCGGATCGCCGCCGCCGAACGCCGCCCCTGGCAGCGGGACGCGCTCCTGGAGGACTACGAACTCGGCCTGCACATGCGGCTGGCCGGCTACCGGGTCACCCACGTCCACGCCACCTGGGTGAGCCAGGAGGCGCTGCCGTACACCCACCGCTTCCTCACCCAGCGCACCCGCTGGGCGCAGGGCAACATCAGCTGCGTCCGCTACACCGGCCGGATCGTCTCCTCCCGGCACTACCGGGCCCGCGGCGTCCTGGAGTCGCTCTACACCTTCTTCCAGCCGATCGCTCACCTCGCGACCCTGCTGCTGACGGCCGTCATGCTCGTCGCGCTCGTCGTCGGCGGCAGCGCGGCCGAGGTCGTCCTCGCCGCCTGGCCGCTCGCCCTCGTCCTCGCTCTGACCTCGATCGTGCCGTTCGTCCTCTGGGGCCCGGTCTACCGCCGCGAGTTCGCCCCCGACCGCTCCCGGATCTCGGGTGTCCTGTGGGGCCTCGCCCTCTGGCTCTACGCCTACCACCTGTTCGTCGTCTCGGCCCGCGGCTTCGTCCGCCTGCTCCGCGGCCGCACCGGCTGGGCCAAGACCCGCCGCAACGCGGAGACGGCGGGCGTCGGCCCGGTGGCCACCGAGTCCTGACGGACGGGGGTACGCGGAAGGGCCCGGAACCATGACGGTTCCGGGCCCTTCCGCCGTACGCGCTACGCCTGCGGCAGCTTCTCCAGCTGGGACTTGATGCGGGCGATGTCCTCGTCCGCCTTGGCCAGCCGGCCCTTGATCTTGTCCACGACGTTGTCGGGTGCCTTGGCCAGGAACGCCTCGTTGCCGAGCTTGCCCTCGGCCTGGGCCTTCTCCTTCTCGGCGGCGGCCAGGTCCTTCGCGAGCCGCTTGCGCTCGGCGGCGACGTCGATCGTGCCCGACAGGTCGAGCGCGACCTCGGCCCCGGCCACCGGCAGGGAGGCCGTCGCGGAGAACGCCTCGCCCTCCGGCTGGAGCCGCAGGATCTGGCGGATGGCGGCCTCGTGGGCGACGAGCGGCGTGCCGGCCAGGGTGAGACGGGCGGGCACCTTCTGGGCGTCCTGGAGGCCCTGTTCCTTGCGGAAGCGGCGGACCTCGGTGACGACCCGCTGGACCAGCTCGATCTCCCGCTCGGCCGCCTCGTCGCGGAAGCCCGAGTCCTTGGGCCAGTCGGCGACCACGAGGGACTCGCCACCGGTGAGGGTGGTCCACAGGGTGTCGGTGACGAACGGGACGATCGGGTGCAGCAGGCGCAGCATGACGTCCAGGACCTCGCCGAGGACCCGGCCGGAGACCTTGGCGCCCTCGCCGCCCGCGAAGAACGTCGTCTTCGACAGCTCGACGTACCAGGCGAAGACCTCGTCCCACGCGAAGTGGTAGAGCGACTCGCTCAGCTTCGCGAACTGGAAGTCGTCGTAGTACGCGTCGACCTGCGCGACCGTCTCGTTGAGACGGGAGAGGATCCACCGGTCGGTCGCCGACATCTCGGAGACGTCGGGCAGCGGGCCCTCGATGGTGGCGCCGTTCATCAGCGCGAAGCGGGTCGCGTTCCAGATCTTGTTGGCGAAGTTCCGGGACGCCTTGACCCAGTCCTCGCCGATCGGGACGTCGGCGCCGGGGGTGGCGCCGTTGGCCAGGGTGAAGCGGACGGCGTCGGAGCCGTACGCGTCCATCCAGGTGATCGGGTCGACCGCGTTCGGGTTGGACTTCGACATCTTCTTGCCGAACTCGTCGCGGACGAGACCGGTGAGGGCGACCGTCTTGAACGGGACCTCGCCGTCCATCGAGTACAGGCCGAACATCATCATCCGGGCGACCCAGAAGAAGATGATGTCGTGGCCGGTGAGCAGGACGTCGGTCGAGTAGAACTTCGCCAGGTCCGGGGTCTTCTCCGGCCAGCCGAGCGTGGAGAACGGCCACAGGCCGGAGGAGAACCAGGTGTCCAGGACGTCGGGGTCCTGGGTCCAGCCCTCGGCCTCGGTGCCGGGCGGCCGCTCGTCCGGTCCGACGCAGACGACCTGGCCCTCGGGGCCGTACCAGATCGGGATGCGGTGGCCCCACCACAGCTGGCGCGAGATGCACCAGTCGTGCATGTTGTCGACCCAGTCGAAGTACCGCTTGGAGAGCTCCTTCGGGTGGATCTCGACGGAGCCGTCGCGGACGGCGTCGCCGGCGGCCTGCGCCAGCGGGCCGACCTTGACCCACCACTGCATCGACAGGCGCGGCTCGACGGTCGTCTTGCAGCGCGAGCAGTGACCCACCGAGTGCATGTACGGACGCTTCTCGGAGACGATCCGGCCCTGCTCCTGGAGCGCGCCGACGATCGCCGAGCGGGCCTCGAAGCGGTCCAGGCCGAGGAAGGGGCCGTGGACGGTGATGACGCCGTGCTCGTCCATGACCGTCAGGGACGGCAGGTCGTGGCGGCGGCCGATCTCGAAGTCGTTCGGGTCGTGCGCCGGGGTCACCTTGACGGCGCCGGTGCCGAACTCGGGGTCGACGTGCTCGTCGGCGACGACGGGGATCGTGCGGTCGGTCAGCGGCAGCTTGATCCGCTTGCCGACAAGGTGCCTGTACCGCTCGTCCTCGGGGTGGACGGCGACGGCGGTGTCACCGAGCATCGTCTCGGCGCGGGTCGTGGCGACGACCAGCGAGTCCTCGCCCTCGCCGTACCGGATGGAGACCAGCTCGCCGGCGTCCTCCTGGTACTCCACCTCGATGTCCGAGATGGCCGTCAGACAGCGCGGGCACCAGTTGATGATGCGCTCGGCGCGGTAGATCAGACCGTCCTCGTAGAGGTCCTTGAAGATCTTCTGGACGGCCTTGGACAGGCCCTCGTCCATGGTGAAGCGCTCGCGCGACCAGTCGAGGCCGGCGCCGAGGCGGCGCAGCTGGCCGAGGATGCGGCCGCCGTACTCGTCCTTCCACTGCCAGACGCGCTCGACGAAGGCGTCGCGGCCCAGGTCGTGGCGGGACTTGCCCTCCTCGGCGAGCTGCTGCTCGACCTTGTTCTGGGTCGCGATGCCGGCGTGGTCCATGCCCGGCAGCCACAGGGTCTCGAAGCCCTGCATGCGCTTGCGGCGGGTCAGGGCGTCCATGAGCGTCACCTGGAAGGCGTGGCCCAGGTGGAGGGCGCCGGTGACGTTCGGCGGCGGGATGACGATGGTGTACGGCGGCTTGTCGGACGTGGCGTCGGCGGTGAAGTACCCCCGGTCTACCCAGCGCTCGTACAGCGGCCCCTCTACCTCGGCCGGCGTGTACTGGGTCGGCAGTTCGGTGATGGGCGCTGTCTGCTGCTGAGTGTTCTCGGTCACGGGGCCAGTTTAGGGGGGTCCCGGCCTTGTCCCGAAACGCGATTGTTCCGTAACGGTGTGACCCCCACCGCTCCACCGGCCCTCGGCTTCCGACAGGATGTTCGCTACGCATAAACGTCCTGTGAGGGGAAGCAGTAGATGAGCTACAACCAGCCGGGTCCGTACGGGGGCCAGCAGCCTCAGCAGCCCGGGCCCTACGGCCAGCAGCCCGGCCCGTACGGCCAGCCGCAGGGGCAGCCCGGTTACGGCTACCCCCAGCAGGCTCCGCAGGGCGTGCCGCCGCAGCAGCCGTACGGCTACCCGCAGCAGCCCGGCCCGTACGGCCAGCAGCCGCAGTACGGCGCCCCCCAGGGCCCCGGCGGCTACGTGCCCCACCCGCCGGCCCCGAAGAAGAGCAAGACCCCGCTGATCATCGGCGCGGTCGCCGTCGTCGCGGCGATCGCCGTCGGCGCGTACTTCCTGATCGGCGGCGGTGGCGGCGCGTCCGTCGCGAACGACGGCCCGCACAAGCTGATCACGCCGGAGACGGTGCTGACCGAGTACAAGAAGGACGCCAAGGGCTCCGAGTCCGACGGCAAGGACGCGCTGAAGGAGGCCGAGAAGAACGGCGTCAAGAACGCGAAGAGCGTGGACGCCACCTACAAGTCCGGGGACGAGTCGAACCCGCTCGCCGGCAAGATGCTCTCCTTCAGCGGCCTGTACGGCGAGATCGAGGACCCCGAGAAGGTCGTCGACTCGCTGTTCGCCAGCATCAAGGCCGAGGCGGAGAAGGAGAAGGACAAGGACGGCGGCACGCTCGTCGGCAGCCCCCAGGCGTTCACCCCGGCCGAGGCGGAGGGCTCCGTCCTCAAGTGCCAGTCGGCGAAGGGCGAGGCGGACGCCGCCGAGGGCACCCCGGCCTTCTCGATGAACTTCTGCGTCTGGGCCGACCACAGCACCGTGGGCTTCGTGGTCCCGATGGACATGGCCGGACTCCTCTCCGGCAAGTCCGGCACGCTCGAGGAGGCGGCCACCATCACCGCCAAGCTCCGCAAGGAAGTCCGCGTCAAGGTCTGACGCGCACGGCGCACGACGAAGGGGCGCCCCGCCGGATTCCGGTGGGGCGCCCCTTTCACGTGTGCCGTGCGGTTACGCCGACTTCTCGTGGCGGCCGTCGTTCTTGACGATCCTGGGGACCAGGGTCGGGTTCACGTTGTTGCGGACGACGTCCGCCGTGATGACGACGCGGGCCACGTCCTTGCGGGACGGGACCTCGTACATCACCGACTGGAGGACCTCCTCCATGATGGCGCGCAGGCCGCGCGCGCCGGTGCCGCGGAGGATGGCCTGGTCGGCGATGGCCTCCAGGGAGGGGCGGTCGAAGTCCAGCTCGACACCGTCGAGTTCGAAGAGGCGCTGGTACTGCTTCACCAGTGCGTTGCGCGGCTCGACGAGGATCTTCAGCAGGGCCTCGCGGTCCAGGTTGTGGACCGAGGTGATGACGGGGAGACGGCCGATGAACTCGGGGATCATCCCGAACTTCACCAGGTCCTCCGGCATGACCTCCTGGAACTGGTCGCTCGCCTCGATCTCGCGCTTGGAGCGGATGGTCGCCCCGAAGCCGATGCCCTTGGCGCCCGCCCGCGACTCGATGATCTTCTCCAGGCCGGCGAAGGCGCCGCCCACGATGAAGAGCACGTTCGTCGTGTCGATCTGGATGAACTCCTGGTGCGGGTGCTTCCGGCCGCCCTGCGGCGGGACGGAGGCCGTGGTGCCCTCCAGGATCTTCAGGAGGGCCTGCTGCACGCCCTCACCGGAGACGTCGCGCGTGATCGACGGGTTTTCGCTCTTACGGGCGACCTTGTCGATCTCGTCGATGTAGATGATCCCGGTCTCGGCCTTCTTGACGTCGTAGTCCGCGGCCTGGATCAGCTTGAGCAGGATGTTCTCGACGTCCTCGCCGACGTAGCCGGCCTCCGTCAGCGCCGTCGCGTCGGCGATGGCGAACGGGACGTTGAGCATCCGGGCCAGGGTCTGCGCGAGGAGCGTCTTGCCGGAGCCGGTCGGGCCGAGCAGCAGGATGTTGGACTTGGCCAGTTCGATGGCGTCGTCACGGCCCTGCGCGCCGCCGTTCTCGCCGGCCTGGACGCGCTTGTAGTGGTTGTACACCGCGACGGAGAGGGCCTTCTTCGCCGGCTCCTGGCCGACGACGTACCCCTCCAGGAACTCGTAGATCTCGCGGGGCTTGGGAAGTTCCTCCCAGCGCACCTCGCTCGTCTCCGCGAGTTCCTCTTCGATGATCTCGTTGCAGAGGTCGATGCACTCGTCGCAGATGTACACACCGGGTCCCGCGATGAGCTTCTTCACCTGCTTCTGGCTCTTTCCGCAGAACGAGCACTTGAGCAGATCGCCGCCATCACCGATGCGTGCCACGAGGTGCTTCCCCTTCGCCTGGGAGCGCTTGGTTCAGCGACTCCTGGTGCCTCATATTCGACGGTACCTTGCCGGGCCCCCCGTTCGGGCCCCCCTTGGCACGGTTCACATGGTCGCGATTCGGCCACGCGAGCCGTGCGAGCCGTGCCGAGGGAAGGTCGGGCGTCAGTGTGCCGCGGCGGCCGTGCTCTTGCGGGTCGAGACGATCTGGTCGATCAGGCCGTACGCGAGGGCGTCCTCGGCCGTCAGGATCTTGTCGCGCTCGATGTCGTCGCGGATCTTCTCGATCGGCGTCGAGGAGTGCTTGGCCAGCATCTCCTCCAGCTGGCTGCGCATGCGCAGGATCTCGTTGGCCGCGATCTCCAGGTCGGAGAGCTGCTCACGGCCGGTGCCGCCGGACGGCTGGTGGATCAGCACGCGGGCGTTCGGCAGGGCCATCCGCTTGCCGGGGGTGCCGGCGGCGAGCAGCACGGCCGCGGCGGAGGCCGCCTGGCCCATGCAGACCGTCTGGATGTCCGGCTTCACGAACTGCATCGTGTCGTAGATCGCCGTCAGCGCGGTGAAGGAGCCGCCGGGGCTGTTGATGTAGATCGAGATGTCGCGGTCCGGGTCCATCGACTCCAGGCACAGCAGCTGGGCCATGACGTCGTTGGCCGACGCGTCGTCGATCTGCACGCCGAGGAAGATCACGCGCTCCTCGAAGAGCTTCGCGTACGGGTCGTACTCGCGGACGCCCTGCGAGGTGCGCTCGACGAAGCGCGGGACGACGTAGCGGTTGTCCATCGGCGCGCCGGTGTAGAGGCCGCTCGGGGAGAGGTTGTTCTGCATCTGGGTGTTCACCGTCCTGGTGGCGTTCGGCGGGGGGCTGGGGCTCTTCGGGGGCTGCCGGCGCCTCAGGCGCCCGTGCCGCCGCCGCCCGGAACGCCCGCGGCGTGCGTGATGATGTCGTCGATGAGGCCGTAGTCCTTGGCCTCCTCCGCGGTGAACCAGCGGTCACGGTCACCGTCGCGGATGATCGCCTCGACGGTCTGGCCGGAGTGGTGCGCGGTGATCTCGGCCATGCGCTTCTTCGTGCGAAGGAGGTACTCGGCCTGGATCTTGATGTCGGAGGCGGTGCCGCCGATGCCGGCGGAGCCCTGGTGCATCAGGATGTCGGTGTTCGGCAGCGCGAAGCGCTTGCCGGGGGTGCCGCCGGTGAGCAGGAACTGGCCCATCGACGCCGCCATGCCCATGCCGATGGTGACGACGTCGTTCGGGATGTACTGCATGGTGTCGTAGACGGCCATGCCGGCCGTCACGGAGCCACCGGGGCTGTTGATGTACAGGAAGATGTCCTTCTCCGGGTCGGCGGCCAGGAGGAGCATCTGGGCGGTGATCTTGTTGGCGATCTCGTCGTCGACCTGCTGGCCGAGGAAGATGATGCGCTCGCCGAGCAGCCGGTTGTAGACATGGTCGCCGAGGCCGCCACCGATGGACGGCTCACCCGCGGCGTAAGGCTTCAGATTCGTCACGTATCCACCTGCTCGTCTCCGACGGCCCCGGGCCGTCTCAGCGTCTCGTTCAGAGGGCAGTGCCCCCGTATTCATGGACCCTAACGCGCAGGTAGGACAACGCCATCCCGGTTCCCGAACTGTTCGCTGGGAGCGCAAGGTAGTTGGCGGCGCATAAAAGGTCCGCGTACGTCCACGGGCCCGGCCGCACAGCAGTGCGTCCGGGCCCGTGGCGCGATACGGAGCGCGCGGGGCGGGGCCCCGGCGGTCGGCCTGGTGGGGCCTACTTCTCCTCGGCGACCTCGGCCTCGCCGGTGACGGCCTCGACCGTCTCGGCGGCGGCCTCGACCTCGTCCTCGTCGTCGGAGAGGTCCACGACCTCGCCGTTGGTGTCGACGACCTTGGCGGCCTCGACGACGACCGCGAGGGCCTTGCCGCGGGCGACCTCGCCGACCAGCATCGGCACCTGGCCGCCCTGGACGACGGCCTGGGCGAACTGGTCGGGGGACATGCCGGAGGAGGCGGCACGGCGGAACAGGTGCTCGGTGAGCTCGTCCTGCTCGACGTTCAGCTCCTCCTTGGAGACGAGCTCGTCGAGGAGGAACTGGGTCTTGATGCCCTTGACCGCCTGCTCCTTGGTCTCGGCCTCGAACTCCTCGACCGTCTTGCCCTGGAGCTCCAGGTACTTCTCCAGGCTCAGGCCCATCTGGCCGAGCTGGTGGTGCTCCAGGTTGTGCTTGCGGGTGTTGACCTCGTCCTCGAGGAGCTTCTCGGGAACGGGGATCTCCGCCAGCTCCAGGAACTTCTCCAGGACGCGCTCCTGGGCCTGGGTGGCCTGGTCGAACTGCTTCATGTTCTCGAGGCGCTTGCGGCTGTCGGCCTTGAGCTCGTCGAGGGTGTCGAACTCCGACGCCATCTGCGCGAACTCGTCGTCCAGCTCGGGGAGCTCACGGGCGGCGACGGCGGTGACCTTGACGGTGACCTGGGCGTCCTTGCCCGCGGCGGAGCCGCCCTTCAGCTGCGAGGTGAAGGTGGCCTCGCCGCCGGCCTCCAGGCCGGTGACGGCGGCGTCGATGCCGTCGAGCAGCTCGCCGGAGCCGATGGTGTACGAGACACCGTCGGCGACACCGTCGGGCAGGACCTCGCCGTCGACCTCGGCGGTCAGGTCGAGGGTGACGACGTCGCCCTCGGCCGCGGCGCGCTCGACCGGGTTGGTGGAGGCGAAGCGCTCGCGGAGCTGCTCCACCGACTTCTCGATGTCCTCGTCGGTGACCTCGACGGCGTCGACCTCGACCTCGATGCCGGAGTAGTCCGGGATCTCGATGGCCGGGCGGATGTCGACCTCGGCGGTGAAGGCCAGCAGCTCGCCGTCCTTCAGCTCCTTGATGTCGACCTCGGGCTGACCCAGCGGGTTGACCTCGGCCTCGTTCACGGCCTCGGTGTAGAACTTCGGGAGCGCGTCGTTGACGGCCTCCTCCAGCACGGCGCCGCGGCCGAAGCGCTGGTCGATGACGCGCGCGGGGATCTTGCCCTTGCGGAAGCCCTTGACCGTGACCTGCTGGTTGATCTTCTTGTACGCCGCGTCGAGGCTGTCCTTGAGCTCCTCGAAGGGCACCTCGACAGTGAGCCGAACCCGGGTCGGGTTCAGGGTCTCCACGGCGCTCTTCACGGTTCGGTCTCCTTGTGGCTGATTCCAGGATTCCGGACGGACCGCGCGGGGCGGTTCCGGCCGATGGGCCCGGTCAGAAAGACACACGGGCCCGCAGCTTGCATAGTAACCGCACGTGGGATGAGGCCCACAACGTGATCAAGAACCCGCGAGGTCAGGGCCGCGGGAGATCGTGAGGATCATGCTGGTCGGGGTGGCGGGATTTGAACCCACGGCCTTCCGCTCCCAAAGCGGACGCGCTACCAAGCTGCGCCACACCCCGTCGGTGCGACACGTAGGGTACATGCACGGAGACGCTGCGACGCCCCCTCTTTCCGGGGCGTGCACGGACGGCTCCGGACCGGCTACGATGCTGTCCGTGCCGCGGCCTTTCCGGCCTGGGGCGCATCCTGTGCGGGCGTAGCTCAATGGTAGAGCCCTAGTCTTCCAAACTAGCTACGCGGGTTCGATTCCCGTCGCCCGCTCTGTGTACGGCTCCGGGC
>NZ_JBHVRX010000061.1:0-24699 GCF_042885515.1 Streptomyces sp. NPDC058052
CGTTGGGACCGAGCAGGGCGAAGACCGTTCCGGCCGGGACGTGGAGGTCGACTCCGTCGAGGACGACCTTGTCGCCGTACGACTTGCGCAGACCGGTGGCGGTGATGGCGGCAGGCACGGTGCTGCCGTCCGCATGGTTGGGCATGGACATGACAGAAAAAGGCATGGGGCCCTCCGATCGAAGGATGAAGGAAGAGGGGGCGTGCGGGGGAAGGGGCGCCCGCCGGGGAGGGCGCGGGCGCCGGGGGTCAGGCGCGGGCGCGCCGGATGTCGATGTTGCCCCAGTTGCTGCGGGCCCGGATCTTGACGGAGTCCTCCGTCTCCTCCGGCGCCTCGGACGAGGCGAGCGAGTTGCGGACCTGTCCCCGGTGGGAGCTGACGTCGAGCCAGGCGGCGGTGCCCTCGCGGACGCCGACCTCGATGGAGCCGTTGGACGTCTCCAGGCGGACCTCGCCGCGGGAGACCTCGGCGACGCGGAGGCTGCCGTGGGTCGTCGTGCCGGTGACGTCGGCGCCGGCGCGCACGATCTCGATGGCGCCGTGGGCGCCGCTGACGCGCGCCTCGCCGGTGACGGCGTCGACGATCGTGCTGCCGTGCGAGTTCTTCAGGACGGCGGGTCCGGCGATCGTGCCGACGCGCACGTTGCCGGTGCTGCTGGTGATCTCGGCGGCGCCCTCGACCCGCTCGACGGTGATCCCGCCGTGCGACGCGTTCAGCGTCAGCGGGCCGGTGGTGTCGAGTCGGACGTCGCCGGCCGAGTTCTTCACCCGCGTCTCGCCGAGCCGGCCCTCGCCGATCACGGAGGCGCCGGTGCCGGTCACGTCGATGCGGGAGCCCGTGGGCAGGTCCACCGTCACGTCCACCGTGCCGCCGCGTCCGAGCAGGTTGGCCTTGGGCGTCCGGACGGTCAGCACGCCGCTCGCGTAGGTCACTTCGGTCTGTTCGGCCGCCCGTGCGTCCAGGTCCTTCTTCGCGTTGCGCGGCCGCACCTCGACGACGGTGTCGGGGCGGTCGCTCGCGGTGAGCTGGAGCGTGCCGGCGTACACGTAGGCGGTGACGGAGATCGGTGCGGGAGTGTCGAAAGAAGGCATGGCTGTCCCGTCCTCTTGGGTCTTCGGGTCGTCCCCGCAGGTGGGGGCCGTGTTCGGGAATGACGTGGTGCGGGTGCGGCTGGGGCTGGGGGCCGTGGGCCGGCTAGCGGACCCAGCCCGTGATGCTCTGTCCGATGGTCCGGGTCTTCTCCGGCGGGCGGGGCGCGGTGCCGCCGACCGCCGCCGACACGGCCCGCACCAGCCAGGCGTTGACCGACAGGCCCTCGCGGGCGGCGGCCTCCTCGGCGCGGGCCTTGAGGTGGGCCGGCAGGCGCAGGTTGACGCGGGCGGTGCCGCCTTCGTCGCCCTCGCCGGCGGCGGCCGGGAGCGGGAACGGTTCGGCGGGCGGGGCCGGCTCCGCGGGGGCGCCGCCGTCGGTGGGCGGCAGCGTCACGACGAAGTCGGGGTCCAGTCCGCGCAGCCGTACGTCGACCGAGCCGGGGGCGAGCTCGCGGGTGATCTCGTCCATCGCGGCGGAGAGCACGTTGAGCATGGTCAGACGGGTCGCCGACTCCAGGGGAGCGGTGAGCCGCTCGGCCAGGTCGCGCGCTTCGTCGCCACCGGCTTCGGCGGCCACCGCGAGTTCGCGGCGGAGGCTGTCGACATACGGGGTGAGGTCCATGACGTCATCATGGCACCATCATGGCGCCATGTGCAACCCCTCGCGGTGCCGTGTGGCGCCAGATGGCGTCACATGGCGCCATGGGTGGCGCCGTATGGTGCCGTGTGGTGCTGGAGTGGTGCCGTGTGGCGCCATCCGGTGTCGGGCGGTGTCATCCGGCGCCAGGCGGTACCGGGCGGTGCCGGGCGGGCCAGGCGGTGCCGCCCCGGCGCGGGGGTGGCCGCGCGCCGCGCGAGGGCGGTCGCGCCGGGCGTCCGGGCGGTCGCGCACGGCCTCGTCCCGCCCGGTGCGGCACCGCGCGGTGCGGGGGTGGTGTCGCGCGGCGCGACGGTGGCGCACAGGTGGCGCCACTCCGCCCCTGCGCGGCGCCACGCGTACGGGCTGCCGTGCGCTCGCCCTCGGGCGGCGTACGGCGGGAAGTGGACGCGACGTCCGGGGGGCGTACGCGCTGCCGGTGATCGGGCTCGCGCTCCGGTGGGCGGGCCGGCCTCCGGGCTGCCGCGGGTGGCATCCGCTTCCGGCGACCTCAGGCGTCAACTCGCTTTTGCGCACGCATGGTTGACGGTAGGTCTGGACCAATCTACGGTCGGCGGAGCGCGCGCCATGCCCCTGACCGACCCCCCACGTCCCAAGGAGCACGCATGCCAGGCTCACGGATCGTCCGCGCCCTCGGAGCGGGAGCGGCCGCCCTCGCCGCCCTGCTCGGCGCCGTCACCGCCGCCCCCGCCCAGGCCGCCCCCGCCCCGTCCGGCGCCACCGCCGCCGCCGACACCTGCGCCCTCAAGCCCCGCCCCGCCGGGAAGGTGCTCCAGGGCTACTGGGAGAACTGGGACGGCGCCGCCAACGGCGTCCACCCGCCCTTCGGCTGGGTCCCCATCGACGACGCCCGGCTCGCCGCCCACGGCTACAACGTCATCAACGCCGCCTTCCCGGTGATCCGTTCGGACGGCACGGTGCTGTGGGAGGACGGGATGGACAACACCGTCCGCGTCTCCACCCCGGCCGAGATGTGCCGCGCCAAGGCCGCGGGCGCCACCCTCCTGATGTCGATCGGCGGTGCCGCCGCCGGCATCGACCTCAGCTCCCAGGCCGTCGCCGACCGCTTCGTCGCGACGGTCGTCCCGATCCTCCAGAAGTACAACTTCGACGGCATCGACATCGACATCGAGACCGGGCTCGTCGGCAGCGGCAGCATCACCACCCTCTCCGCCTCCCAGGCCAACCTGATCCGCATCATCGACGGCGTCCTCGCCCGCATGCCCGCCGGCTTCGGCCTCACCATGGCCCCCGAGACCGCCTACGTCACCGGCGGCAGCGTCGCGTACGGCTCGATCTGGGGCGCGTACCTCCCGATCGTGAAGAAGTACGCCGACAACGGGCGCCTGTGGTGGCTCAACATGCAGTACTACAACGGCAGCATGTACGGCTGCTCCGGCGACTCCTACGCCGCCGGCACCGTCGCCGGCTTCACCGCGCAGACCGACTGTCTCGACCGGGGCCTGGTCATCCAGGGCACCACCGTCCGCGTCCCGTACGACAAGCAGGTCCCCGGCCTGCCCGCGCAGCCCGGCGCCGGCGGCGGCCACATGTCGCCCTCGCTCGTCGCCCAGGCGTGGAACCACTACGGCGGCCGGCTCAAGGGCCTGATGACCTGGTCGGCGAACTGGGACGGGTCGAGGAACTGGACCTTCGGCGACAACGTGAAGCGTCTCCAGGGACGGTAGCGCCCGTCCTGAAGGTCCCGTCCGGCCCTCGCGTGTTACCCATGGGTACGCCATGATGGTGGCATCCATCCACGACCCCCGGGGGCTGAGGCAGCGGTGACTTTCGAGAAGCGGACCACGGTGCACGCCTTCCGGGACGACTCCCTCGGGGAGCACGACGCCGTCGGTCTCGCCGGCGCGATCCGGCGGGGCGAGGTCAGCCCCGCCGAGGTCGCCCGGGACGCGGCCGCCCGCCTCCGGGCGGTGGCGGAACTCCACGCCGTGGAGACCCCGCTCGACCCGCCGGAGCTCCGGGGCGGGACCGGGGGCGCGTTCACCGGCGTCCCCACCCTCGTCAAGGACAACACCGACTACGCGGGCCTGCCCACCGGCCACGGCAGCGCCGCCTTCACCCCCCGGCCGGCCCGCCGCCACGCGCCCTTCGTCCGGCAGCTCCTCAGCACCGGCGTCACCGTCGTCGGCAAGACCCGGCTGCCCGAGTTCGGCTTCAGCCCGACCACCGAGTACGAGTCCGCCGAGCCGGTCCGCAACCCGTGGCACACCGGCCATTCCGCGGGCGGCTCCTCCGGCGGCGCCGCCGCCCTCGTCGCCGCCGGCGCCGTCCCCCTCGCCCACGCCAACGACGGCGGAGGCTCCATCCGGATCCCCGCCGCCTGCTGCGGACTCGTCGGCCTCAAGCCCACCCGGGGCCGGGTCGTCGCCAACGACCAGAGCCGGCACCTGCCCGTGGACCTCGTCGTCGACGGCGTCGTCACCCGCACCGTCCGCGACTCCGCCGCCTTCCTCGCCGCCGCCGAACGCCACCACCGCAACCCGAAGCTGCCGCCGGTCGGCCTGGTCGAGGGCCCCTCGGACCGCAGGCTGCGCATCGGCTATCTGCTCGACTCGCCCAACGGCGTCCACTGCGACGACGACACCCGCGCCGCCGTCACCGACACCGTCGCCACCCTCCGGGGCCTCGGCCACACGGTCGAACCCGTCACGATGGACATCGACCCCCGCTTCACCGAGGACTTCCTCACCTACTGGGGCCTGCTCTCCTTCCTCCTCGGCGCCACCGGCCGCACCTTCGGCGCCGACTTCGACCGGCACCGGATGGACGGCCTCAGCCGCGGCCTGCGCGAGGAGTACGTGCGGCGCTGGCGCGACACCCCCGGCGTCGTGCGCCGGCTGCGCCGGACCAAGGTGGCCTACGCGGCGGCGCTGCGCGGCCACGACCTCGTCCTCACCCCGGTCCTCGCCCGCACCACGCCCCCGATCGGACACCTCGCCCCGACCGTCCCGTACCCCGTCCTGGTCGACCGGATCCTGGAGTACGTGGCCTACACCCCGGTCGACAACGTCGTGGGCACGCCGTCGCTCTCGCTGCCCAGCGCCCGCACCACGCCCGACGGGCTGCCGGTCGGCGTCCTGCTCTCCAGCCGCCCGGGCAGCGAACGCACCCTGCTGGAGGCCGCGTTCGCCCTGGAGGCCGAGCGCCCCTTCCGCCGCCTCCAGGACGCCTGACCCCGTCCCCGGCCCCGGGAGCGCCGGGGGTCGGTCCCACGGCCGGCCGGCCGGCTCGACCAGGGCGAGGGCGGCACGCTCGGCCGCGGTGAACCAGGGGGCGTCCTGCCAGGACGCCACCGCAGTGATGCGCTCCTCGGACCCGCCCGCCGTGCGCAGGAAGCCGGTGCTGAGCACGGTCGGACAGGTGTGGCCCACGATCGGGCGGAGCCGGGCGCGGAAGTGGGACAGCGGCCGGGCCCCTTCTCGCGCCGTCCTGCCGAGCGGGTGACGGGAGGCCGCCCGGCGGAGGTTCGGTCCGGCCTCAGGAGGCCCGTCGCAGCAGAGTGGGCGCATGGATGTCGAGCAGGTCACCGACGAGCTGTACGGGCTGCGGCCGTCCGAGTTCACGGCGGCCCGGGACGCGTACGCCGCCGAGGCGCGCCGGGCGAAGCAGACGGCCGCCGCGCGGGCGATCGCCGCGCTGAGGAGGCCGCCGCTCGCCGTGTGGGCGGCGAACCTGCTGGCCCGCGAACGGCCCCGGGAGGCCGAGCGGTTCCTCGCCCTGGGCGAGGCGCTGCGCGAGGCCCACCGGACCCTCGACGGCGACCGGCTGCGGGAGGCGAGCCGGCAGCAGCACCGGCTCGTCGCCGCCCTCGTCCGCACCGCCGCCGGGCTCGCCGAGGAGGCCGGACAGCCCGCGAGCGACGCCGTCCTGGGCGACGTCGAGCGCATCCTCCACGCGGTCCTGGCCCTCCCGGACGTCGCCGGGCCGTGGGCGAAGGGCCGGCTCGCCGCGATGCCGGAGGCCGCCGTCGGCTTCCCCGCCGTCCCGCCCGGGACCCTCACCGCCCCGGCCCAGGCCCCTGCCCCGCGGAAGGAGCGGCCCGACCGGACCCGGGAGAAGGCGGACGAGGCGGAGAAGGCGGAGCAGGCGCGCGCGGCGGCGCAAGCCGAGGCGGCCCGCGCGGAGGCGGCGGAGGCCCGGGCCGTCCTCGCCCGCCGGGAACGGGCACGCGACGCGGCCCGGGACGCGGAGACGGCCGCGCGGGCGGCGGTCGAGGAGACGGCCGACCGGCTGCGCCGCGCCGAAAGGGAACGGGAGGAGGCACTGAAGGCCGCCGCCACGGCCGGGCGGACCGCGAAGGAGGCCGCCGAGACCCTCCGGGCCGCCGAGACGGCCCTCGACGAGGCCCGGGAGGCGTCCGGCGCCGCCGAGGAGCGGGCCCGGCGCCACGCGCGCCACGCAGGGGGACGCTCCCCGTCGTGAGCCGGCGCCCGGACCGCTCCGACGAGGCGCCCGCACCCGGGCGCGAACCGCCCGCCGGGCCGGTCCGGCGCCACGAGAACGCCGCACGCACCCCGCACGCGGCGCCCGGACCTGAGTACGTACCGCCGCCGTTCTGAGTACCCGCCCGGATCCTCCGCCGCCCGCGCCGGTGATCGACTAGGGCCATGACGACGACCACGCCCACGCACGACGACCCCACCTGGTGGAAGGCGCCGCTCGCGGTGACGCTTCCCGGACTGCCGCTCCTCGTGGGCGAGTTCACGTTCTTCGGCGGTGGCAGCCACGTGAGCGACATCGACGTGATGATGGCGATCGCCGCCGTGCTCCTGGTGCTCTGCTGGCTGCCGCCGTACCGGCGCTCCTTCCGCGGGTGGAGGATCACCGCCGCCTGCGCCGCCCTGCTGCTGATCCTGGCGCCCTGGGCGATGGCCCTGCTCATGGGCCTGGCGATGTCCTCCGGCTGACCCGGTCCGCGGAGTCAGCCCTGCTCCGGGAAGTGGCAGGCCACCTCCCGGGGTTCGCCGGCCGCGAGCGGCCGCAGGACCGGCGCCTCCGTGCGGCAGACGGCCTGGGCCTTCGGGCAGCGCGGGTGGAAGGTGCAGCCCGGCGGGGGAGCGGCGGGGCTCGGCGGGTCGCCGAGGAGCGTGATGCGCTCCCGGGCCCGCTCCGCGGCCGGGTCCGGCAGCGGCACGGCGGAGAGCAGCGCCCGCGTGTAGGGGTGGGCGGGCGCCTCGTACACCCGGTCCTTCGCGCCGATCTCGACGATCCGGCCCAGGTACATGACGGCGACCCGGTCGCAGACCCGCTTCACCACCGACAGGTCGTGGGCGATGAACAGGTAGGCGAGGCCCAGTTCGGCCTGGAGCCGTTCCATCAGGTTCACGATCTGCGCCTGGACGGAGACGTCGAGCGCCGAGACCGGTTCGTCGGCGACGACCAGCCGGGGGCCCGTCGCGAGCGCGCGGGCGATGCCGATGCGCTGCGCCTGACCGCCGGAGAACTCGTGCGGGAAGCGGTCGGCGTGCTCGGGGATGAGCCCGACCAGCTCCATCAGCTCCAGCGCCCGCTTGCGCGCCTCCTCGGGCGGACTCCCCTGGACCAGCAGCGGATCGGCGATGATCCGGGCCACCGGCTGACGGGGGTTGAGGGAGGAGTGCGGGTCCTGGAAGACCATCTGGATCTCGCGCCGGAGCGGCTTCAGGGCCCGCTGCGGGAGGTGGGCGATGGAGCGGCCGTCGTACTCGACGGTGCCGGCGGTCGGTTCCAGGAGCCGGACGATCATCCGGCCGGTGGTCGACTTGCCGCAGCCGGACTCGCCGACCAGGCCGAGGGTCTCGCCCGCCGCCAGGTCGAACCCGACGCCGTCCACGGCCCGCACGGGCGCCGAGCGGCGGCGGCCCGGGAAGGTCATGGCGAGGTCGCGGACCCGCAGCAGCGGCGGCGCGGGGTCCGTGCCGGGGAGACCGGGGGGAGTCGTCGTGGTCACGGGGCGATCCCTTCGTACGCGGATACGGCCGGGAGGGCGGCGAAGTGGCAGGCGGCGGTGTGCTCCCCGGGCCCGACGGGCGCGGGCCGCTCGGTCGCGCACCGCTCCCGCTCCCGCGCGGTGCCGGCCGCTGCGCGGGGGCAGCGGGGCGCGAAGGCGCAGCCCGGCGCGGGGTCGAGGAGGGACGGCGGACTGCCGGGGATGGCCCGCAGCGGCACGTCGTCGGGGTCGTCGAGGCGGGGCAGCGAGTCGAGCAGCCCTCGGGTGTACGGGTGCGCGGGGGAGGCGAACAGGGCGTCCACCGGCGCCTGTTCGGCGGCCCGGCCGCCGTACATGACGAGCACCTCGTGGGCGACCCGGGCCACCACTCCGAGGTCGTGGGTGATCATGACGACGGAGAGTCGGCGTTCCCGCTGGATGCGGGCGATCAGGTCGAGGATCTGGGCCTGCACGGTGACGTCCAGCGCGGTGGTCGGTTCGTCGGCGATGAGCAGGTCCGGTTCGCAGACCAGGGCCATCGCGATCATCACCCGCTGGCGCATGCCGCCGGAGAACTGGTGCGGGTACTCGGTCGCCCGGCGTCCCGGCTCGGGGATGCCGACCTCGGCGAGCGCGTCGATCGCGCGGGCGCGGGCGGCGGCCCGCCGGGTGCCGAAGTGGACCCGGTGGTGCTCGGCGATCTGTTCGCCGACCGTGTAGTAAGGGTGGAGGCTGGACAGCGGGTCCTGGAAGATCATCGCCATCCGGCGGCCGCGCAGCCGGTTGAGCTCCCGGTCGGGCAGGCCGACGAGTTCGCGCCCGTCGAGGGCGACGGAGCCGGTGACCTCGGCGCCGGTGTGCAGGCCCATCACGGCGAGCGAGGTCACGGACTTGCCGGAGCCGGACTCGCCGACGATGCCGAGGGTGCGGCCGTGCGGCACGTCGAAGGAGAGGGCGTCCACGGCCCGGACGGGGCCGCGGGGGGTGGGGAAGGTGACGGTGAGGTCCCGTACGGACAACAGGGCGGCCATCAGTACCTCACTCGCGGGTCGACGACGGCGTACAGCAGGTCCACGGCCAGGTTGGCGACGACGATGAAGGTGGCGGCGAGCAGCGTCACGCCGAGGATGACGGGCTGGTCGCCGGTGGTGAGGGCGCCGTAGAAGAGGCGTCCGATGCCGGGGAGCCCGAAGAGGGACTCGGTGATGACGGCGCCGGCGAGGAGGCCGCCGAGGTCCATGCCGAAGATGGTGAGGATCGGGGTCATCCCGGCCCGCAGGCCGTGCTTGACGACGACCGTGCGGCGCGGCAGCCCCTTGGCGCGGGCGGTGCGGATGTACGGCTCCGCCATGGACTCGATCATCGAACCGCGGCTCTGCCGGGCGTACATGGCGGCGTACAGGACCGCGAGCGCCAGCCAGGGCAGCAGCAGGTTGGAGGCCCAGGAGAGCGGGTCGGAGGTGAGGGGGACGTACTGCGGGTAGGGAAGGAGCCCGGTGAGCCGGATCAGTCCGTAGATGAGGAGGACGGAGGTGAAGTAGACCGGCAGGGAGGCGGCGGCGACCGCGCCGATCATGAGGGCCCGGTCGGTGAGGGTGTCCTTGCGGAGCGCCGCGGTGACGCCGGCCGTCAGGCCGATGGCCAGCCAGAGCACGGCGGCTCCGGCGGCGAGCGAGGCGGAGACGGGGAGGCGGTCGACGAGCAGGTCCCAGACGTTCTCGCTGTTCTCGTAGGAGTAGCCGAGGCAGGGGAAGTCGCAGTGCAGGGCGTACTGCCCGGTGCCCATGGTCCGGCCGGTGAAGACGCCGGTGACGAAGTCGGCGAACTGGCGCCAGACCGGGGCGTCCAGGCCCATGTGGGCGCGGATCGCCTCCAGGCGTTCGTCGCTGCACGCCTTGCCGCAGGCGGCGGCGGCCGGGTCGGAGGGCAGCACGTAGAAGATGGTGAAGGTGACGGCGGCGATGGCGAGGAGGACGCCGAGCACCCCGAGGAGCCGGCGGCCGAGGTAGAGCATCACGTGCGGCTCCCCCGGGGGTCGAGGACGTCGCGCAGCGCGTCGCCGATGAGCGTGAAGGCGAGGACGGTGAGGAAGAGGCAGGAGCTCGGCACGAGGAAGTACAGGGGGTCCGTGTCGTAGTACGCGACGCTCTCGGCGATCATCTGGCCCCAGGACGGGGTGGGCGGGCGGACCCCGACGCCGAGGTAGCTGAGCGCGGCCTCGGTGGCGATCATGCCGGGGACCATCAGGGTGGTGTAGGCGATGACCGGCCCCGCGACGCCCGGGAGGATGTCTCGGGCGAGGATCCGCCAGGGGCCGGAACCGCCGACGCGGGCCGCGTCGACGTACTCGCGGTGCTTGAGGGAGAGGGTCTGGCCGCGGACGACGCGGGCGACGCCGGGCCAGCCGAAGAGCCCGATGACGAGGATCATCAGGAGGATCCGGTCGACGTCCCGGGCCACCGACATCATCGCGATCATGAAGATGAGGGAGGGGAAGGACATCGTGAGGTCCATCAGCCGGGAGAGCGCGGTGTCGGTCCGGCCGCCGAAGTAGCCGGCGGCGATGCCGGCCGTGGTGCCGGCGAGGACGACGATCGCGGTGGCGGCGAAGGCGATGAGCAGGGAGACCTGGGCGCCGTGGACGACCCGGGCGAACAGGTCGCGTCCGGTGACGGGTTCGACGCCGAGCCAGTGCTCGGCGGAGACGCCGCCGAGCGGTCCGATCGGCAGTCCGCCGAGGTACGGGTCGACGGCGGACTTGTCGAACTCCTCGGGGCCCCAGCCGCCCAGCGCGCTGATCAGCGGGGCGGCGACGGTCATCACCGCGAAGACGGCGACGACGGCGAGGGAGACCTTGAGGGAGGTCCGGCGGCGCAGCTCGGCGCGGACGAGCCGCCAGGCCCCGCCGCCCCCGTGCACCGGAGGGGAGGTGGTGGTCGTGGTCATGGGAGGGGCGTCCTTCAGTCCGTGCTCTTGGACGGGTCCTTGAGGCCGACCGTGGCGTAGTCGATCTGGCCGCCCCAGGAGGTGTGGCCGAAGGCGCCGGCGATGTTGGTGCCGAGGACGAGGGGGCGGCGCTTGACGGCGCCGGGGGCGACGGGGGCCTGGGCGAGGATCCGCCCGTCGAGCTCCTGCCATGCCTTGTTGGCGGCGGCGCCGTCGGTCATCGCGCCGATCTCGTCGATCCGCTTCTGGGTGGCCTCGTCGCGGAAGAGGGAGTGGTTCCCGGAGTTGCCCTTCTCCTTGATGCCGCGTCCGTCGAAGACGAAGGGGAGGAAGGTGGAGCCGGAGGGGAAGTCGGGACACCAGCCGGTGTAGACGAGGTCGGTGCGGTTCCGGGTGTCGCCGATGGTGTCGTAGAAGGCGGACGGGTCGACGGTCTCGATGGTCACCTTGATGCCGGCCCGGCCCAGGGACTGCTGGATGGCCTCGCCGATGGCCTTGTCGTTGATGGAGACGGTGACGGCGGTGGAGATGCCGTCGGCCTTCCCGGCCTCCTTGAGCAGCTGCCTGGCCTTGTCGGGGTCGCCTGCGAGGGGGATCTTCAGGGTGTCGGGCTGCTTGCCGCCGGTGAAGAGCGCGCCGGGCATGGCCGCGGTGGACGCCTCGGTCAGGGCGGGGCCGCCGGCGGCGGTGACGATCGCCTCCCGGTCGAGCGCGTACTGCACGGCCTGGCGCACCTTCAGGTCGTCGAAGGGGGCGCGGCCGGTGTGCATCTGGAGCATCTCGTTGCAGGTGCTGGACTCGGCGAGGAGCCGGGAGGTGACCTCGGGCTTCGTCAGCACCTTCGAGGTGGACTCGGGGCGGAGGGCGGCCCACGGGATCGCGGAGGCGTCGGCGCCGGAGGAGGCGATGAGGCGGTCGTCGACCTGGTTGCCCTTGAGGCCCATGGTGACGACGATCCGGTCCGGGTACGCCTTGCGGACCGTGTCGGTCTTCGGGTCCCAGTGGGTGTTGCGGACGAGGACGAGCCGCTTGTCGCGGGCGTAGGACTCGATCTTGTACGGCCCCGAGGAGAACGGCCGGTTGTCGTACTGGGGGCCCTTGTCCCGTGCCTTCGGCACCGGGGAGAAGGTCGGCAGGGTCGCGGCGAACGGGAACTCGGCGAACGAGGTGTGGAACTCGAAGACGATCGTGCGCGCGTCGGGCGTCCTGACCGAGTCGAGATGCTTGCCCTCGGCCGGGCCCTGGTAGCCCTTGGCGCCGGCCAGGTAGCGGGCCGCGTAGTCGGGGCCGCCGGGCAGGTCGGGGGAGAAGGACCGCTCGACGTTGTGCTTGATGTCCTGGGCGGTGATCGGGGTGCCGTCCTCGTACGTCAGGCCGGGCTTGAGGCGGAAGGTCCAGGTCTTCGCCCCGTTCGAGGGGGTGCCGAGGCTCTCGGCGAGGTCGGGGACCAGTTCGCTGCCCTTGGCGCCGGGCTCGGCCCGGTAGGTGACGAGGGTGCGGTAGAGCAGCCGGGTGCCGAAGTCCATGTCGGGCATGACCCAGTTGCGGGCCGGGTCGAGGTGGGAGAAGTCCTGGTTGGACAGGACGTTGAGGGTGCCGCCCTTCTGCGGGGTGCCGCCGAGGACCGCGCCGGTGTTGGTGGCGGCGGGGTTATTCCGCCCGGTCCCGCCGGCCTCGCCGCCGGACGAGGGGCCGGAGCAGGCTGCGAGGCCGAGGGTCAGGGTCGACACCAGGGCGATGGCCAGGGTGCGGGTGCGCGTGTTCATGGGTCACTCCGAGGAAGAGCGGGAGGGCGTGCGGACGGCCGGGCAGGGCGGTGGACGCCGGCGACGGCCGGAATGTGACCCGTAACATAGTAATGTGAAATTGCACTGACAAGGTGTGGGATCCCGCTCGGCCCGTCCGTTACCCATCCGTGTCCCTCCAGGAGCCTCCTTGCACCCCGCCTACGCCCTCACCGACCACACCTTCACGGTCCCCCTCGACCACGCCCGTCCCGACGGCCCCACCCTGGACGTCTTCGCCCGCGAGGTCGCCGACCCCGCCCGCGCCGGCGAGGACCTCCCCTGGCTGCTCTACCTCCAGGGCGGACCCGGCGGGAAGTCCCCCCGCCCCACGCTCGGTTCGCCCGGCTGGCTGCCGCACGCCCTCAGGACCCACCGGGTCCTCCTGCTCGACCAGCGGGGCACCGGCCGCTCCACACCCGTCACCGCCCGCGAGGCCGCCCGCTTCGGGGACCCGCGCCGACTCGCCGCGTACCTCGGCCACTTCAGGGCCGACGCCATCGTCGACGACGCCGAGCTGATACGCCGCAGCCTCTGCGGCGACACCCCCTGGGACACCCTCGGCCAGAGCTACGGCGGCTTCCTCACCCTCACCTACCTCTCCCGGGCGCCCGAGGGCCTGCGCGCCTGCCACGTCGCCGGCGGACTGCCCGGGCTCACCGCCACCGCCGACGACGTCTACGCCCGCACCTACCCGCGCGTCCGCGACCGCTGCCGCGCGTACTACGCCCGCCATCCCGGGGACGCCGGCCGCCTCCGCCGCCTCGCCGGCCTCCTCGACGCCCGCGACGTCCGCCTCCCCGACGGCGACCGCCTCACCGTCCGCCGGCTCCGCACCCTCGGCCTCGTCCTCGGCATGGGTGACGGCTTCGAACGCCTCCACTGGCTCCTCGACGAGGCCCTCGGCGCCGACGGCGCCGCCTCCGACACCTTCCTCCACCAGGTCATGGCCCTCACCGGCCTCGTCGACGCCCCGCTCTTCGCCGTCCTCCAGGAGAGCCTGTACGGGCAGGGCGCCGGGCCCACCGGCTGGGCCGCGCACCGCGCCCTCGCCGGCCGGCCCGAGTTCGCCGAGGACGCCGAACCGCTGCTGCTCACCGGCGAGATGATGTATCCGTGGATGTTCCGGGAGATCGCCGGACTGCGGCCCTTCGCGAAGGCCGCCGACCTGCTCGCGGCCCGTGCCGACTGGCCCCCGCTGTACGACCTCGGCCGCCTCGCCGCCAACGAGGTGCCGCTCGCCGCCGTCGTCTACCACGACGACATGTACGTGGACGCCGGGCTCTCCCTCGACACCGCCCGCCGGATCGGCGCCGCCCGGGTCTGGGTCACCAACGAGTGGGAGCACGACGGCCTCGCCGCCTCCGGCGGCCGGGTCCTCGCCCGGCTCATGGAGATGACGGCCGGCCGCGCCTGAGCCGCGGGCCCTGCGCCGGCCACCCTGTTTGCGCGAGAACTGCAACGGACTGTCATTCTCTTGCGGAGCTTGCGCTAGTCTTGCGCGCATGACGCGACGACTTGCTCAAGTGGCGAAGAAGGTGGGTGTCAGCGAGGCGACGGTCAGCCGGGTCCTCAACGGCAAGCCCGGGGTGTCCGAGGCGACCCGGCAGTCCGTCCTCACCGCCCTGGACGTGCTCGGCTACGAGCGGCCCACCCAGCTCAGAGGCGAGCGCGCCCGGCTCGTCGGACTCGTCCTGCCCGAGCTCCAGAACCCCATCTTCCCCGCCTTCGCCGAGGTCATCGGCGGCGCGCTGGCCCAGCAGGGGCTCACCCCGGTCCTCTGCACCCAGACCAAGGGCGGCGTCTCCGAGGCGGACTACGTGGACCTGCTGCTCCAGCAGCAGGTCTCCGGCGTGGTCTTCGCCGGCGGACTCTTCGCCCAGGCCGACGCCCCGCACGACCACTACCACCAGCTCCACGAGCGCAACATCCCGGTCGTCCTCATCAACGCCTCCATCGAGGGCCTGGACTTCCCCTGCGTCTCCTGCGACGACGCCGTCGCCGTCGAGCAGGCGTGGCGCCACCTGGCCTCCCTCGGCCACGAGAAGATCGGGATGCTCCTCGGCCCCGCCGACCACGTGCCCTCCCGCCGCAAGCTCCAGGCCGCGCGGGCCGCGGCCGAGGCGGCCGGCACCCCGCTCCCCGACGAGCACGTCGTCCGCTCGATCTTCTCCCTCGAAGGCGGCCAGGCCGCCGCCAACCGCCTCCTCGAACAGGGCGTCACCGGCATCGTCTGCGCGAGCGACCCGCTCGCCCTCGGCGCCATCCGGGCCGCCCGCCGGCGTGGACTCGCCGTCCCCTCCGACGTCTCGGTGGTCGGCTTCGACGACTCGGCGTTCATGAACTGCACCGAGCCGCCGCTCTCCACCGTCCGCCAGCCCATCGAGGCCATGGGCCGGGCCGCCGTCGAGCTGCTCTGCGCCCAGATCCAGGGAGTGCACTCGCACCCGGGCGAGCTGCTCTTCGAGCCCGAACTCGTCGTCCGCGGATCGACCGCGCCGCCGCCGGCCCGCGCGTAGCGGCTCGTACCCCTTTCTGCCCTCAGGCACCGGTTCCTCCCGCCGCTCCGCGGCCGGAAGGGACCGGTGCCTTCGTCGTTTCTCTGCGTTCTCCGTTGACAAGGTCGTCATCCAGTAGAAACCTGTGCCCGCAACGACCGCAAAACTTTGACTGAATCGCTCAAAACCATGCGAGTCATGCGTCAGGCTCACGGAGGGCCCTTGATGACACCCATACGCCACGGCCTACGGCTCACGATCGGACTGCTGATCGCCGCCCTGGTCGCCCTCGGGCTGCTGCCCGCCCCCGCGTACGCCGCCGCCGCGGCGGACCCCGACCTCGCCCTCGGCAGACCCGCCACCGCCTCCGGCGCCCACGGCGCCTACCCGGCGGGCAACCTCACCGACGGCAGCCAGGCCAGCTACTGGGAGGGCCCGGCCGGCGCCTTCCCGCAGTGGGCCCAGGTCGACCTCGGCGCCACCGTCCGCGCCGACCGCGTCGTCCTGAAGCTCCCCACCGGCTGGGAGGCCCGCGACCAGACCCTCGCCGTCCTCGGCTCCACCGACGGCAGCACCTTCACCACCCTGGCCGGCGCGCAGGCCCGCCGCTTCGACCCGGCCGCGGCCAACGCGGTCACCCTCGCCCTGAACGGGGCCCAGGTCCGCCACGTACGCGTCCAGATCACCGGCAACACCGGCTGGAACGCCGCCCAGCTCTCCGCCGTCGAGGTCCACGGCGAACCCGGCACCACCGAACCGCCCGTCGGCGGGACGAACCTCGCCCGGGGCAAGCCGATCGAGGCCACCTCGTACGTCCACACCTTCCAGGCCGCCCACGCCAACGACGACTCCACCGCCACCTACTGGGAGTCCAACGGCTTCCCGGCGAGCCTCACCGTGAAGCTCGGTGCCGACGCCGACCTCGCCGGCGTCGTCGTCAAGCTCAGCCCCGACCAGGCGTGGGGCGCCCGCACCCAGTCCTTCGAGATCCAGGGCCGCGCCTCCGGCGCCACGGCCTTCACCACGCTGAAGCCGCGCGCCGACCACGTCTTCAGCCCGTCCGGGCAGAACACCGTGACCGTCCCGGTCACCGGCCGGTACGCCGACGTCCGGCTCGTCCTCCACTCCAACACCGGCGCCCCCGGCGGCCAGGTCGCCGAACTCCAGGTCCTCGGCACCGCCGCCCCCGCCCCCGACCTCGTCGTCACCGACCTCACCTGGACCCCGGCCGCCCCCAGCGAGAGCGACGCGGTCACCGTCCAGGCGACCGTCCGCAACGCCGGCACCGCCGCCGCGCCCGCCTCCGCCGTGAACGTCGGCGTCGAGGGCGCCGTCGCCGGCACCGCCCAGGTCGCCTCCCTCCCGGCCGGGTCCTCCGCCACGGTGGCCGTCCCCGTCGGACGCCGCTCCGCCGGCGCGTACACCGTCTCCGCCGTCGCCGACCCGGCCGGCCTGGTCGCGGAGCTCGACGACACCAACAACAGCCGCACCGCAGCCTCGAAGCTGACCGTCGGCCAGAGCCCCGGCCCCGACCTCATGGTCACCGGCATCACCGCCAACCCCTCGGCCCCGGCCGTCGGCACCCCCGTCTCCTTCACCGTCGCCGTCCACAACCGCGGCACCACCGCCGTGCCCGCCGGCACCGTCACCCGGCTCACCGCCGGCACCACCACCCTGAACGGCACCACCGGCGCCGTCGCCGCCGGCCAGACCGCGACCGTCGCGGTCTCCGGCACCTGGACCGCCGCCAGTGGCGGTGTCACGCTGACCGCCACCGCCGACGCCACCGGCACCCTCGCCGAGACCGACGAGAACAACAACGTCCTCACCCGCTCGATGGTCGTCGGGCGCGGCGCCGCCGTCCCGTACACCGAGTACGAGGCGGAGGACGCCCGCTACCAGGGCACCCTGCTCACCGCCGACCGGCTCCGCACCTTCGGGCACACCAACTTCGCCACGGAGTCCTCGGGCCGCAGGTCGGTCCGGCTCGACGGCAGCGGCCAGTACGTCGAGTTCACCTCGGTGAACCAGGCCAACGCCCTCACCGTCCGCAACTCCATCCCGGACTCCGCCGCCGGAGGCGGCCAGGAGGCCACCCTCAGCCTCTACGCGAACGACGTCTTCGTCCGGAAGCTGACCCTCTCCTCGAAGCACTCCTGGCTGTACGGCTCCACCGACGACCCGGAAGGGCTCACCAACCGGCCCGGCGGCGACGCCCGCCGGCTCTTCGACGAGTCGCACACGCTGCTCGCGCAGTCCTACCCGCCCGGCACCCGCTTCCGCCTCCAGCGCGACGCCGGCGACACCGCCGCCTACTACGTCCTCGACCTGATCGACCTGGAGCAGGTGGCCCCGGCCGCCGCCCAGCCGGCCGGCTGCGTCTCCATCACCCAGTACGGGGCCGTGCCCAACGACGGCCTCGACGACACCGACGCCCTCCAGCGGGCGGTCACCGCCGACCAGAAGGGCGAGATCGGCTGCGTCTGGATCCCGGCCGGACAGTGGCGCCAGGAGCAGAAGATCCTCACCGACGACCCGCTGAACCGGGGGCAGTACAACCAGGTCGGCATCCGGGACGTCACCATCCGCGGCGCGGGCATGTGGCACTCCCAGCTGTACTCGCTGACCCCGCCGCACCAGGCCGGCGGCATCAACCACCCGCACGAGGGCAACTTCGGCTTCGACATCGACGCCAACACCCGGATCTCGGACATCGCCATCTTCGGCTCCGGCACCATCCGGGGCGGCGACGGCAACGCCGAGGGCGGCGTCGGCCTCAACGGGCGCTTCGGCCAGGGCACGAAGATCAGCAACGTCTGGATCGAGCACGCCAACGTCGGCGTCTGGGTCGGCCGCGACTACTCCAACATCCCCGAGCTGTGGGGGCCGGGCGACGGCCTGGAGTTCAGCGGCATGCGGATCCGCAACACCTACGCCGACGGCATCAACTTCGCCAACGGCACCCGCAACTCCACCGTCCACGACTCGTCCTTCCGCAACACCGGCGACGACGCCCTCGCCGTCTGGGCCAGCAAGTACGTCAAGGACACCTCGGTGGACGTCGGCCACGACAACCACTTCCGCAACAACACGATCCAGCTGCCCTGGCGGGCCAACGGCATCGCCGTCTACGGCGGCCACGGCAACACCATCGAGAACAACGTCGTCTCCGACACCATGAACTACCCGGGGATCATGCTGGCCACCGACCACGACCCGCTGCCCTTCTCCGGGCAGACGCTGATCGCCAACAACGCGCTGCACCGCACCGGCGGAGCCTTCTGGAACGAGGACCAGGAGTTCGGCGCCATCACCCTCTTCGCCCAGGGGCAGCCCATCCCGGGCGTCACCATCCGGGACACCGAGATCCTCGACTCGACCTACGACGCCATCCAGTTCAAGACGGGCGGCGGCGAGATGCCCGACGTGCGGATCAGCAACGTCCGCATCGACGGCACGGTCAACGGCTCCGGGATCCTCGCGATGGGCGGCGCCCGTGGCAGCGCCACCCTCACCGGGGTCACCTTCGCGAACACCGCCGAAGGCGACGTCCTCGTCGAACCCGGCTCGCAGTTCGTGGTGAACCGGGGCTGATCCACCCCGCCGGAACGGCGGTCCGCACGCCGCGGACCGCCGCTTCGGCATGCCCGCGCGCGGACCTCCGGCCTCCCTCAACTCACCGCGCCGCAGCGGTAGACGGTCCGAGGTTCCTCTGGAACTCTCTGAGCGTCCCGCGCAAAGAATCGACATTCGAGCGCGATTTCTGGACGCATCCCTTGAGTGAGAACCGAGGAGCGATGAGGATCCGCAACTGGAGATCACGGAGCCTGAGCGCCGCGATCGCGACGAGCCTCCTGGCGCTGGGCGGTCCGCTGATGACCGCCGAGGCCGCCGGAGGCCCCAACCTCGCGCTGGGCGACACCGCCGGCGCGAGCAGCGCGCACGCCGAGTACGGCGCCGCGCACATCACCGACGGCAACCAGGGCACGTACTGGCAGAGTTCCGGCGCCGCCTTCCCCCAGTGGGTGCAGGCCGACCTCGGCACCGCCACCCGCGTCGACGAGGTGGTGCTGAAGCTCCCGGCCGGCTGGGAGAGCCGCAGCCAGACCCTCTCCGTCCAGGGCAGCGCCGACGGCACCAGCTTCACCACCCTGAAGTCCTCGGCGGCCTACGCCTTCACCCCGGGCGCCGGGAACACCGTCACCATCGCCTTCCCCGCCGCGCAGACCCGCTTCGTACGGGTCGACATCACCGCCAACACCGGCTGGCAGGCGGCCCAGCTCTCCGAACTGGAGGTGCACGGCGCCGACGGCACCTCCCCGAACCTCGCCGCCGGCAAGACGCTCACCGCCAGCGGCCACACCCAGACGTACACGGCGTCCCAGGCCGGCGACGGCAACCGCGCCACCTACTGGGAGAGCCCCGGCGGCGCCTTCCCGCAGTGGCTCCAGGTCGATCTCGGCGCCGCCCTCCGCGTCGACCGGGTCGTGCTGCGGCTGCCCGACACCTGGGAGGCCCGCACCCAGACCCTGAAGATCCAGGCCGGCACCGACGGCACCTCCTTCACCGATCTGACCGCCGCCCAGGCGTACGCCTTCGACGCGGCGAGCGGGCGCAGCGCGACGATCACCTTCGGCGCCACCACCACCCGGTACGTCCGCGTCCTGGTCACCGCCAACAGCGTGCAGAGCGCCGCCCAGCTCTCCGAGCTGGAGGTCTACGGGCCGACGAGCGGCGACACCCAGGCGCCGACCGCCCCCGCGAACCTGGCGTTCACCGAGCCCGGCTCCGGCCAGATCCGGCTCACCTGGACCGCGTCCACCGACGACACCGCCGTCACCGGCTACGACGTCTACGCGAACGGCACCCTCCTCACCACCGTCGCCGGGAACGTCACCACCCACACCGACACCCGTCCGGCGAACCAGACCGTGACGTACAAGGTCAGGGCCCGGGACGCGGCCGGCAACCAGTCCGCCGACTCCGCCGGCGTGACCCGGACCGGCGACACCGGCGACACCCAGGCGCCGACGGCCCCCGCGAACCTGGCGTTCACCGAGCCCGGCTCCGGCCAGATCCGGCTCACCTGGACCGCGTCCACCGACGACACCGCCGTCACCGGCTACGAGGTCCACGCGAACGGCATCCTGCGCGCCACCGTCGCCGGGAACACCACGACCTACACCGACACCCAGCCCGCCTCCGCGACCGTCACCTACCGCGTGCGGGCCCGGGACGCGGCCGGCAACCGGTCCGGCGACAGCAACGCCGTGACCCGCAACGGCAGCGGCGGCACCGGCTCCAACCTCGCCGTCGGCAAGGCGATCAGCGCCTCCTCCACGGTCCACACCTTCGCCGCGGCCAACGCCAACGACAACAGCACCGCGACCTACTGGGAGGGCGCGGGCGGCAGCTACCCGAACACCCTCACCGTCAAGCTGGGCGCGAACGCGGACCTGGACCGGCTGGTCCTGAGGCTGAACCCCGACACCGCCTGGGGCGCCCGCTCCCAGACGATCGAGGTCCTCGGCCGCGCCCAGGACGCCACCGGCCTCACCGGCCTCGTCGCCGCGAAGAGCTACGCCTTCGACCCCGGCAGCGGCAACCAGGTGACGATCCCGGTGACGGCCCGCGCCGCCGACGTGCAGCTCCGGATCACCGCCAACACCGGCGCCCCGGCCGGGCAGATCGCCGAGTTCCAGGTGATCGGCGTCCCGGCGCCCAACCCCGACCTGCGGGTCTCCGGGCTCACCGTCTCGCCCGCCTCGCCCGTCGAGTCGGACCCGATCACGGTGAGCGCCACCGTCCGCAACGACGGCACCGCCGCCGCCCCGGCCAGCAGCCTCGCCGTCCGCCTCGGTGGCACGCAGGTCGCCACGGCGGCGGTCGGCGCGCTCGCCGCCGGAGCCCAGACCACCGTCACGGCCCCGATCGGGGCCCGCGACGCCGGCACGTACGAGCTGAGCGCCGTCGCCGACGCGGCGGGGACGGTCGTCGAGCAGAACGAGAGCGACAACACCTACACCAGCCCCACCGCGCTCGTGGTGCGGCCGGTGGACAGCTCCGACCCGGTGACCGCCTCCGTCACCACCTCGCCGTCCAGCCCCTCGGCCGGCGACACCGTCACCTTCAAGGCCGTCGTCCGCAACCAGGGCACGGTGGCCACCGCAGCCGGCACCCACGGCGTCACCCTGACCCTGCTGGACGAGCAGGGCGGCACCGTGAAGACCCTGACCGGCTCCTACGGCGGCGCGCTGGCCGCCGGCGCGCGGGCGGAGGTGAGCCTCGGGCCGTGGACGGCCGCCGACGGCTCGTACACCGTCCGCACGGTCCTCGCCGACGACGCGAACGAACTGCCGGTGAAGCGGGCCAACAACACCGCCACCCAGCCGCTCTTCGTCGGGCGCGGCGCGAACATGCCGTACGACATGTACGAGGCCGAGGACGGCACCCCGGGCGGCGGAGCGACCGTCGTCGGGCCCAACCGCACCGTCGGCGACATCGCGGGCGAGGCGTCCGGCCGCAAGGCCGTGAACCTGGACGCCACCGGCGAGTACGTCGAGTTCACCACCCGCGCCCCGACCAACACCCTGGTGACCCGCTTCTCGATCCCGGACGCCCCGGGCGGCGGCGGCATCGACTCGACGCTCAGCCTCTACGTCGACGGGGTCTTCAGGAAGGCGCTGCCGCTCACCTCGAAGTACGCCTGGCTGTACGGCAACGAGACCGCGCCCGGCAACTCCCCGGGCGACGGCGCGCCCCGGCACATCTACGACGAGGCGCACCTGATGCTCGGCGAGACGGTGCCCGCCGGCAGCCGGATCCGGCTGCAGAAGGACGCCGCGAACACCTCCACGTACGCGATCGACTTCGTGAACCTGGAGCAGGTCGCCCCGGTCGCGAACCCCGACCCGGCCGCGTACGCCGTCCCGGCGGGCTTCGGGCACCAGGACGTGCAGAACGCCCTCGACCGGGTCCGGATGGACACCACGGGCGCCCTGGCGGGCGTCTACCTGCCGCCGGGCGACTACCAGACGGCGAGCAAGTTCCAGGTGTACGGCAAGGCCGTGAAGGTGGTCGGCGCCGGTCCCTGGTACACGAGGTTCCACGCCCCCTCGGCGCAGGCCAACACGGACGTCGGCTTCCGGGCCGAGGCCGCGGCGAAGGGCTCGCTCTTCAAGGGCTTCGCCTACTTCGGCAACTACACCTCGCGGATCGACGGCCCGGGCAAGGTCTTCGACTTCGCGAACGTGTCGGACATCGTCATCGACGACATCTGGAACGAGCACATGGTCTGCCTCTACTGGGGCGCCAACACCGACCGGATCACGATCAAGAACTCCCGGATCCGGAACATGTTCGCCGACGGCGTCAACATGACCAACGGGTCGACGGACAACCTGGTGACCAACAACGACGCCCGGGCCACCGGAGACGACAGCTTCGCGCTGTTCTCGGCGATCGACGCGGGCGGCGCCGACATGAAGAACAACGTCTACGAGAACCTGACCAGCACGCTCACCTGGCGGGCGGCGGGCGTGGCCGTCTACGGCGGCTACGACAACACCTTCCGCAACATCCACATCGCCGACACCCTCGTCTACTCCGGCATCACCATCTCCTCGCTGGACTTCGGGTATCCGATGAACGGATTCGGAACCGGACCGACGACCTTCGAGAACATCTCGATCGTCCGGGCCGGCGGGCACTTCTGGGGCTCGCAGACCTTCCCCGGCATCTGGGTCTTCTCGGCCTCCAAGGTGTTCCAGGGGATCCGGGTGAACCACGTCGACATCGTCGACCCGACCTACAGCGGGGTGATGTTCCAGACGAACTACGTGGGCGGGCAGCCGCAGTTCCCCATCAAGGACACGGTGTTCACCGACGTCTCCATCACCGGGGCGCGCAGGTCCGGTGACGCCTTCGACGCGAAGTCCGGCTTCGGCCTGTGGGCCAACGAGCTGCCGGAGGCGGGCCAGGGGCCGGCCGTGGGCGAGGTGACCTTCAACGGGCTGCGGCTGAGCGGCAACGCCGTCGACGTCCGCAACACCACCTCCACCTTCAGGATCCACGTCAACCCCTAGGTCCACAGGTTCCGGAGAGGCCGGTGCGAGCCGCTTTGCGCGGTTTGCACCGGCCTTGCCTGCATGCAAGGTTGCGCTTCACTGTCGAGCATTTACGAAATCGGCGCGATATCTTGCGTTCACTTGTCGGGGGTGGTTGAGTGTGCCGCGCCCCGCCCACGCAGCAACCGCCGGGGCCACCTCCACGCCCATGCCCGAAGGGGACCACTCATGAGAAGTGCCCGGCTCCGCCGTACCCGCCGACCGGCCGCAGTCGCCCTCGTCTCCGCCCTCGCGCTCACCGCGCTCGCCGCCTGCGGCACCAGCAGCAGCGGCGACAACGGCGGCGACGGCGCCGAGCAGAGCGGCTCCTCGGACCCGACCACGCCGCTCGACCCGAAGACCAAGGTGACGCTGACCATCGACTGCATGCCGCCCACGGCGAAGGCGGCCGAGCTCAAGGAGTGGAAGGAGGACGTCGCCGAGTTCAACAAGACCTACCCGAACGTCACCATCGAGGGCCGCTCCACCCCCGGCCAGTGCCTGGAGCCGCCGCGCTTCACCGCCATGCTCAAGGCCAAGTCCCAGCCGGACGTCTTCTACACCTACTTCACCGACCTGCCGCAGGTCCTCGCCGAGGACGGCGCCGCCGACATCAGCGCCTACGTCAACCCCAAGACCGTCCCGCTCCTCCAGGACATCGACCCCGACGTCCTCGGCTCCCTCAAGCACCAGGGCAACCTCTACGGCCTGCCCACCAGCAACTACACGATGGGCCTGCTCATCAACCGCAAGCTCTTCAAGGACGCCGGCCTCGACCCCGACGCCCCGCCGCGCACCTGGGACGAGGTCCGCGCCGCCGCCAAGAAGATCGCCGGCCTCGGCGACGGCGTCGCCGGCTTCGGCGAGTACAGCGCCGGAAACACCGGCGGCTGGCACTTCACCGCCCAGATGTACAGCCTCGGCGGCGACGTCGTCGACGCGAGCGGCACCAAGGCCGCCTTCAACGACGAGATCGGCAAGCAGGTCGCGAAGAACCTCCACGCCATGCGCTGGGAGGACGACAGCATGGGCAAGACCCAGCTGCTGAAGTGGGGCGACCTCCAGAAGCAGATCGCCACCGACAAGCTCGGCATGTTCCTCGCCGCCCCCGACGACATCGCGTACATGGTCCAGCAGCTCGGCGCGAAGTACGAGAACTTCGGCATGGGCCCGATCCCCGGCGGCAGGAACACGCTCGCCGGCGGCAACAACTACATGGTCAAGAAGGGCATCTCGCCCGACAAGATCAAGGCCGCCGTCGCCTGGCTCGCCTTCAAGAACCTCACCGTCGGCAAGGGCCAGTTCGACTGGTCCCGCACCAAGGCCGACGGCCTCCCGGTCGGAGTCCCCCAGCCCAACTTCTGGCTGGGCGACTCCAAGGCCAAGGACGACGCCGCCCGCACCCAGAACGCCACCATGCCGGTCGCCAACTTCAAGGCGTTCATGGACAGCCCCGTCCCCGGCAAGGCCGAGCCCCCGAAGGCCCAGGAGGTCTACAAGGTGCTCGACAACGTGATGTCCGGCCTCCTCACCAACAAGGACGCCGACATCGACAAGCTCCTGGCCACCGCCGAGACCCAGGTCAACCAGGTCCTCGCCAACCAGTGACCCGGCCGGGGGGGGGGGGCCCGCCCCCGCCCGCCCCCCCCCCCCCCCCCCCCCCCCCCCCGCCCCCCCCCCCCCGCGCG
>NZ_JBHVRX010000062.1:0-23894 GCF_042885515.1 Streptomyces sp. NPDC058052
GGCCGGAGGCGCGGCCCGTGGCGGTCCGCGGCGGGGCCGGTGCGCCGGCCGCCGCGCCGGGCGCCGCCGCGGTCGGGTCCGGCACCGCCGTCCTCCGGTCCGGCGCCACCGGCGAACCCGCCGCCCCCGGCCCGTCGGTGGCGCTGCCCCTGACGCTCGTCGCCTCCGCCTGCGCGGCCGCGCTCGGCCTGTGGGCGTGGCGCCGCCGGGTGTCCCGCGCCTGACGCGGTGCCGGGCGCGGCGCGGGAGTCCCGCGTCCGCCCGGTCTCCGGCCGCGGCCCCCGGCCGGGCGTTCAGCCCGCGCCGGGGGCCGTCGGCGTGCGGGAGCGGCGGTGGGCGGCCACCCGCTCCCGGGTGGCGCAGCGGCGGGAGCAGTAGCGGCGCTCGGGCCCGCTGCCGTGGGCGACGAACACGTTCCCGCAGGCCGGCGAGGCGCAGGTCCGGCCGGGCGGGGCCTGCCGGTCCCAGAGGAGCACGGTCAGCGCGAGGCAGCCGGAGGCGAGGAACCACGGCGTCCAGGGCGCGTCGTCGTCGGCGTCGGTGTGGGGGTGCCAGGGGGCGGTGCCGCCGTGCGAGGTGAGGCGGAGGGGGCCGGTGTGGGCGCCGAGCAGGGAGTTGAGGAGGGCGGCGGCCTCGTCGGCGGAACCGGCGGCGAACACCTCCCGCAGGTGCACGGCGGCGGCCCGCATCAGGGTGACGTCCTCGGCGGACACCTCCACGGGCGCGGGTTCGCCGTGGGCCAGGAGCACGGCGGCGATCTCGCCGGGGCCGGCCGCCGGGTCGGCCAGCGCGTTGACGAGGGCGGCGGTGCGCAGCGCCATGGCGAGGGTGGAGTGCCGGGTGGACCGGTCGGGGAGCACGGGCATCGGCCGAATGTAACGCATATTGCGGGGTTTTGAGTTACCTCCGTAGCCTCGGGCGTCATGCGCATCCGCCCGGGAATCCCCTGCCGTCCGTCCGCCGCCGCCCATCTGGCGGGGGCGCTCGCGGCCCGGACCGGGGACGAGGTCTCCGGTCCCGCCCTGGCCCTCGCCGGGTTCGCCGCCGCCGGGTCGACGTCCGGAGCCGGGACGCTGCTGGCCTGCGCGACGGTCGCGGCCGCGGTGGGCGGCCCGCTCCTGGGTACGCTCCTGGACCGGGCGCGGCGGCCGGGCCTGCTCCTGGCCGGCATGCTCGCCGGCTACGCGGCGGGGCTCGGAGCCGTGCTCCTCGGGCTCGGCCGGCTGCCGTTCGCCGTGACGGCGCTGTTCGCGGTGGTCACCGGGCTGATGGGCCCGGCGCTCTCCGGCGGCTGGACCGCGCAGCTCCCGAGGATCGCGCCCGCCGGCCGGATGGCTCGGCTGCACGGCCTCGACGCGCTGACGTTCTCGCTCGCGGCGCTGGCCGGCCCGGCGCTCGCGGGAGGCGCCGCGCTGCTGCTCGGCGCCCCGGCGGCGGTCGTCCTCGCGGCGGCCCTGGTCGCGGCGGCGGTGCCCGTCGCCCTGTCGCTGCCCCCGGCCGCGCCCCCGGAGGGCCGGGGCCCCGGTGACGAGGGCGAGGAACGGCTCTGGTCCGTGTTCCGGCGGGCGCCGCTGCTGCGGGCCACCGTCACCTCGGTCGGCTGCGCCGCCGCGCAGGGCCTGGTCGCCGCCTGCCTCCCCGTACTCGGAGCCCGGGCCCTCGGTGGAGCCGGCCGGGGCGCGCTGCTGCTGTCGGTGGCGGCGGCCACCGCCCTCGCGGCGACCGCGCTGCACGCCCGGCTGCCCCGCGCGGTGCCGCCGGGGCGGGTGCTGTGGGGCGGGGCGCTGGCGCAGGCGGGGGCGTGGGCGGTGGCCGCGGCGGGCGGGCCGGCCGCCCTGGTGGTGGCGTTCGCGGTGTCGGGCGCCGCCGAGGGCCCTCAGCTGACGGCGCTCTTCGCCGTCCGGCACGAGGAGACCCCCCGCGGGCTGCGGGGCCGGGTCTTCGCCACCGGCGCCGGCCTGAAGATCACGGCGTTCGCGGTGGGCGCGGCGGTGGCGGGGCCGGTGGCGGCCCGGTCCGTCCCGGCGGCGCTGCTCCTCGCGGCGGCGGTCTGTGCCGTGTCGGCGCTCCCCTGGGCGGGGGCCCGGTGCACGGTCACAGCTGTGCCCGGGGCGCCCGGGCCGCTCCCGGAGCGACGTACCGCTCGGCGGCGCGGAGGGCTTCCGGGGTCGAGCGGACGCCCATGAGCACGCACAGCGTGTACGCGGTGTCCTCGAAGCGCCGGCGGACGGAGAGGTCGCAGGGGGCGGCGAGGACGGTGCGTTCCTGGGCCCGGTAGTGCCGGAGGAGCCGTTCGACGGTGTTGCGGTCGGGCAGCAGCATGGGTTCCTCCGTGGCGGCCCCCCTCGTGCGTCGCTCCATGGTGCTCGCGCCCGACCACTCGCGCGACCCATGGCATCACGCTCCGTCACCGGCGGTGGGCCGAGGTGCGGGTGCCGCCCGGATGGCGGAGGGTCGAAGACATGAACCCGACTACGCGGCTGAGGGTGGTCGTCACCGGCGCCACCGGGAACGTGGGCACGAGCGTGGTGCGGGCGCTGGCGCGCGAACCGCAGGTCGGCTCCGTGCTGGGGCTGGCCCGCCGACTGCCCGGACTCGAACTGCCGGGCGTCGAGTGGGCCGCCGTCGACCTGTCCGCGGACGGCGACGAGCCGCGACTGGCCCAGTACGTGGCCGACGCCGACGCGGTGGTCCACCTGGCGTGGCGCTTCAACCCGACGCACGACCCGGTGACCACCTGGCGGACCAACGTCCTGGGCACCCTGCGCGTCTGCGACGCGGTCGCGGCGGCACACGTGCCGGCCCTGGTCTGCGCCTCCTCGGTGGGGGCCTACTCCCCCGGCCCCGAGGGCGGCGCGCCCGTCTCCGAGGCGTGGCCGACGCACGGCTGGCCGGGCGCCGCCTACAGCCGGGAGAAGGCGTATCTGGAGCGGGTCCTCGACACCTTCGAGCGCGACCACCCGCAGACCCGGGTGGTCCGGATGCGGCCGGCGTTCCTCTTCAAGGAGGAGGCGGCGAGCGAGCAGCGCCGGATCTTCGCCGGCCGGTTCCTGCCCGGGCAGCTGGTCCGGCCCGATCTGCTGCCGGTGCTGCCGGAGCCCGGCGGCCTGCGCTTCCAGGTCCTGCACACCGACGACGCCGCCGACGCCTATCTGCGGGCCGTGCTGCGGGACGTGCGGGGTGCGTACAACCTGGCGGCGGAGCCGGTGGTGGACGCGGCGCTGCTCGGCGAGATGTTCGGCGCGCGGCCGGTCCGGGTGCCGGCGGGCGCGGTGCGGGGCGCGCTCGCCGCCGCCTGGCACCTGCGCCTCGCCCCCGCCTCCCCCGGCCTGTTCGACCTCCTGCGCCACCTCCCGGTGATGTCGACCGAGCGGGCGCGCGAGGAGCTGGAGTGGGTCCCCCGGGCCTCCTCGGTGGAGGCCCTGGAGGCGTTCCTGCGCGGCGTGCGCTCCGGCGCGGGCGACGACACGGCCCCGCTGGCCGGCCGCCGCGCCGCCTGACACCCCACGGGGCCGGCCGCGCGGTCGTCCGATGCCTCAGGGGGGCCCGCCACCCCGTCGTCCGAGGCCGCACGGGCCCCCTGCGGCCGAGGCCGCACGGGCCGGCCTCCGCGCCGGCCGAGGCCGCTCGCCCGGCCGCCCCGCCGTCAGCGGCCGGCGCCGGCCGCGCCCCAGTCGACGATCCGGATCGCCGCGCCGGCCGCCTCCCTCCCCCGGCAGTGCGCGCGGTGGCGGCGCAGCACCGCGTCCACGTCGAGGTGGCGGGCGAACGCCGGGTGGGCGGCGAGCCGCTGGGCGTACGCCCAGAGCGCGCGGTGGTCGGCGACGCGGTGCAGGGCGGCGGCGTCGAGGTGCCAGCGGTGGACGGTGTCCAACTGCACCAGGGCGCCCCACACGTGCACGTCGGCGAGGGTCGGGGCGTGCCCGAGGAGGTACGGCCGGCCGGTGAGCCGCGCGTCGAGGGAGGCGAGGGCGGCGAAGAGCGTGCCGAGGGCCTCCTCCGCCGCACGCCGGGCACCGGCCTCCGGGTCGAGGCCGAGTTCGCCGGCGCGCTGCGCGGCCCGGTGGACGCCGTCCGCGCAGAGGGCGGCGAGGGCGTCGATCTCCTCGCGGTGCTCCTCCGGCAGCAGGTCGGGACCGTCGCCCCGGAAGCGGAGCGCGAGGTCGCGGAGGATGTCGGGGGCGTGGGTGCTGACGATCCGTCCGGTCCAGGCGTCGCCGAGGACGGGTGCGGCGGCGGGGCCGGTGTAGAGGTGGGCGCTGGCCTCGTAGAGCGGGCGGAGGGCGGTGTACGAGCCGCCGGGGCCGTCGGGGACCTCGGGGAGGAGGCGCAGCGGCAGGGTGGCGTCGAGGCCGAGGAGGGCGTGGGTGACCGCGATGCTCAGACAGCCGGGGTCGGCCGGGGCGACGTGGAGCCGGTAGCGGTGCGGGACGGCGTAGTGGCCGCTGTCGGCCGACCGGCCGATCCTGCCCCGGAAGGCGGGCGCGGCGGAGGCGGGCAGCAGCGAGGACGGGACGACGACGGACATGGTGCTCCCAGGGTGGCTCGGTGCTGGGTCCGGCGGGCTTCGTCGGGACGTGCGGGAACGCCCGTGCGGCGGCAGCAGAGTGACGGGAAGACGGAAGGAGGTGGCCGCGGTCCGGAGGAGCGGGGCGGCCCGGGGCCTGTCCGGCCGATCGGGGTACCGGCCCGGCGGGGTCCGCCGGACGGGCCCTGGCGCGGTCAGGCCGCGCTGCACACCCGCAGCAGGTCGATGTGGCGGCGCGAGGTGAGCGACAGGGCGCGCGGCAGGGGGCGGGCCTGGAGGCCGTCGAACCCGTCGCCGTGTCGCATGCGCTTCCCTACCCGTCCGCTCGGATTCCCTGCCCCGAGTGTCGGACGGGCGGCGGACGCCGTCAAGGGCGCGGACAGGACTGCCCGCGCGCCGTCGGCCCCGGCCCCGTGACCGGCGGCGGCCCGGGCGGACGGGCGCGGGAGGGACCCCGCACCGGCGGCGGCGCGGCCCGGGCGACCGGGGTCCGGCGCCCCTCGGAGCCGTACGGAATAATGCGCCGCATGCGCATTTCAGCCAGGGCCGACTACGCCGTGCGGGCCGCCCTCCAGCTCGCGGCCGCCCGGGACGCCGGGCCGCTGAAGGCCGAGGCGATCGCCGAGGGGCAGGGCATCTCGCACAAGTTCCTGGAGGGGATCCTCGGCGACATGCGCAAGGGCGGCCTGGTGGAGAGCCAGCGCGGCGGGCGGGGCGGCTACTGGCTGGCGCGGCCCGCGGAGACGATCTCGGTCGCGGACGTGATCCGCTGCGTGGACGGCCCCCTGGTGTCGGTGCGCGGCCAGCGGCCGCCGGACCTCGCCTACACGGGCGCCGCCGAGTCGCTGCTGCCGCTGTGGATCGCGCTGCGGGCCAGCGTCCGCGAGGTCCTGGGCGTCTCGCTCGCGGAGGTCGCGTCGGCCGAGCTGCCGGCCGGGATCGCCGCGCGGGCGGACGACCCGGAGGCGTGGACCAACCCCTGACGGGCGTCGGCCGCGCCCTTCCCGGCCATCGGGTCGATCACCCGTCACCTGCGCCGATGTGACGCGTTCTCAATGGCCGAACCCCCCCTATCCACATGCCGGACACCCCTTGGGACCCCGGGTCCCCCTCTGCCACTATCCCTAGTGATCCAGTGGGATTACGGAGAGCAGGTGGGGTGGGATGAGCACGCAGCAGACGGCGCCGAGGGACGACACGCTCTGGCGGCGGGTCGTCCGGGAGCTCGCCGACGACCTGGCCGTCGACGCGCACGCCCGCGACCGGGCCGGCAAGACCCCCTTCGACGAGGTCGAACGGCTCCAGGAGGCGGGACTCCCCGCCTTCCTCACGGCCGCCGACCCCGCGCTCGGCGGGGGCGGCCACGGGGCCGACCTGCGCACCGCGTGTTCCGCCGTACGGGAACTCTCCGCCGCCGACAGCTCGGTCGGCGAACTCCTCGCCCACCACTACGCCCTGTCGTGGACGAGCCGCTTCCTCGCCGGCCCGTCCGGCCGGGCCGCCGAAACCTTCCCTCGCCTCGACGCCCGCACGGCGGCCGAGGGCTGGCTGCTCGCCGGGGCGACCGAACCCCTGCCGGCCGGCACGGGCACCGGCCTCACCCTCACCCGCGTCGACCGGGGCGGCTGGCTCCTCGACGGACGGCGCGCCTTCGACTCCGCCGTCACCGTCGCCGACCGGCTCGTGGTCGCCGCCCGTCCGGCCGGCACCGGCGACCTGCTCGTCGTCCTGGTGGACCCGGCCCACCCGGGGGTGTTCGCCGAGGCGGCGACCGACCGGGTCGGGCAGCGGCTGACCGGGGCCGGCACGGTCGTCTTCGACCACGTGCCCGTCCCCCGGGCGCGGGTCCTCGGCACCCTCCCGGCCGACGAGCACGCCGTGGCGCCCTTCACCGCGCTCGCGCCGCTCGTGCTCCGGCTGCTCCTCGTGCACGTGGCGCTCGGCATCGCGGAGGGCGCGCTCGCCGAGGCCCGGGACGTGAACCGGGCGGTCGCCCCGGAGCCGGGCCCCGGCCCCCAGGACGCCGCGGCGGCCCACGCCCTGCCGGACCAGGGGGACGACCCGTACCTGCTGCTCTCCTACGGGGAGCTGGCGACCGCCGCGCACACCGCCGCCGCCGTCGCCGAACGCGCCACCGACGCCCTCACCCGCGGCCTGCGGTCCGGCTGGACGCTCGGCTTCGAGGACCGCGCCGACCTCGCGGTGCTGGTCGCCGCCGCCGAGACCGTCACCGGCCGGGCGGCCGTCCAGCTGACCACCCGGATCCTGGAACTCGTCGAGGGCGCCCCGCCCGCCGCGCCGGGCGCCGGGGGCGGCGGGCCCGGCTTCGACCGCTTCTGGCGCAACGCCCGCGCCCTCACCGCCCGCACCCGCCCGTCCCACCGGCTCCGCGACATCGGCGACCACTACCTCAACGGCACCCACGCCCGCCTGGCCCGCAGCGCCTGATCCAGAGGGCCCCGACCCGGGACCCCCGGCCCCGAGGCCCCCGACCCGAATCGCCTGTCGCGAGGCCCTCCGACCGGAGTCTTCCGACCCGAGGCCCCTGTCCGGGGCCCTCCGCCCGGCGTCCCGGGCCGGCGATCAGCCGTCCCGGGTCAGCCCGACCGTCTCCTCGCCGTCCACGTCCCACTGACGGAGCGCCGGCCGGCCGTCCTCGCCGCCGATCGACCAGGGCTCGAACAGGCAGCCCGGGAGATCGGTCACGACGCTCTCGCCCTGCCCGTCGGCCCCCGCGAGGGTCCACGTGCCGCGCGCCGTACAGGTCTCCACCTCCTCGCCGGGAAGCGGGGCGAAGCCCGACGGGTCCATGACGCCGTCGGCCGTCGCCGTGCCGTCGGCGGCCAGCTCCAGCGTGCCGCCGCGCCCGTCGGTCCAGGTGCCGACCAGCTCGCTCCGGGTCACCGCGGGCGGGCGGTACTCCTCCAGGACGCCGGTGCCGAGCGCGAGGCCGCCGAGGAGCGCCGTGACGGCGACGGCGACCGTGCCCCAGAGCGCGATCCCGCGCAGCAGCCACCGACGGGGCAGCCGGGCCACCAGCGCGGCCGGGACGATCGCGGCGAGGAGCGCGGGCCAGGCCGCGAGGGTCCCGTCCACGGAGCGCAGGACGTACAGACCCGCCATCAGGGAGCCGCCCGCCGCGACCGGGACGGCGGCCGCGACGACCCACCACCACGCCTCGCTCCCGCCGCCGAACCGCCGTCCGAGGGAACCGGCCAGCACGATCGTCGGCACGACCAGGACCACCGCCCCGACCCCGCCGAAGAGCGCCGAGAACGGCGCCATCAGGGGAAGGAAGCCGAGCTCGAAGGCGTAGCCGCCGCCCTCGGACGACTCCCGGGTCGCGTCCAGCGCCGTGAACCCCACCGCGACCAGGGTCAGCTCCAGCATGAGCATGCCCGTCGCCACCATCAGGATCCGGCCGAACGAAGGAGGGCCGGTCCGTGTCGCCGTCTTCATGACGATCACCCCCGGGAGCATCCTGCCACGCCGGCTTGAACATGTTCAAGAAAGGGTCCCAGGGGCGGACGGACCGGCATGTCGGGACCTCCGGCCCTCATCCGGGACCGCCGATGGGCCCAAGCTGGGGGGTGAGGAGGGACCGGCCGCCGGGCCGGACCCGTTCCGTCACGACCAGGGAGGACGTCAGATGAGTCGCGAGGCCCACCAGACCGCAGCAGACACCGGCGTGGACCGGGAGTCCCGCGCGGGCCGGGAGATCGTGGCCGGGGTGGACGGTTCGCCCGAGAGCCTGGCCGCCGCCGACTGGGCCGCACGCGAGGCGGAGCACCGGGGCGTCCCGCTGCGGCTCGCGCACGCCTGGCGGTGGGAGCCGCTCGACCTGCCGCTCGTCCAGGACCGGGCGTCGCAGGAGCGGGCCGCCGAGGAGGTGGTCCGCGCGGCCGAGGCGCGGATCGCCGAGCGGCACCCGGAGGTGGCGGTCACCGCCGAGGTGCTGACCGACACCCCGGTCGCCGCGCTGCTCGACACGCTCGACGAGGCCGAGATGCTGGTCATCGGCTCGCGCGGGCACGGGGCGGTGGCCGGATTCCTGCTCGGCTCCTACGGGCAGCAGGTCATCGCCGCCTCGACCCGCCCGGTCGTCGCGGTCCGCGCCCGCGACGACCGGGCCGCCGAACCGCCCACCGGCGAGATCCTGGTGGGCCAGCAGGGCAGCCCGGAGGACAGCGAGGCCGTGCTGCGGTTCGCCTTCGAGACCGCCGCGGCCCGGGGCGCCGCCATCCGCGCGGTGCGCGCCTGGAGCCTGCCGCCGCTCTTCGCGTACAGCCCGACGTCGATGCGGCTGGCCGACGACGCCGGCGGCCTCGTGCCGTTCGAGGAGAAGGCGCTGCGCGAGGCCCTGGCGCCGTGGCGCGAGCGGTACCCGTACGTGCCGGTGACCGAGCACGTCGAACTGGGCAGCGCCGGGCAGGTCCTGCTCACCACCTCCGGCGCCGCACAGCTCCTGGTGGTGGGCCGCAGGGCGAAGCGCGGGGCCCTGGGGCAGCGGATCGGCTCGGTGGCGCACGCGGCGCTCCACCTGGCGCCGTGCCCGGTGGCGGTGGTCCCGCAGGGCTGAGGAGCGGGTACCCGCCCGGCGCCCCCGTCAAGCCGGTGCGGCGGGTCGGCGTGCGATGTTGACCCGCCGGGTTGACGGGGGGTGTCGGGACGGCGGGGCGCGGAAAGCCTTGTCCCCGTCGCCCCGGTGGCCCGCCCGGGCAGCGGACCGGACGGCGACGCAGGCGAGAGAGCGGAGCTCCATGCGGTACGACGGTCCCGACCCTTCCGACCCCTTCGAACACCCCCGCCCCGGCACCCCCGCGTCCGGACACCCCCGGCCGGCACCCCCGGCCGGACCCGCCGGCCCCGGCACCGCCGCCTCCGGCCGGCACCGGCGCGGCGGGCCGGTGACCCGCCGCGCGCCGCGCCGGCCGTCGTTCGCCGCGGGCGTCCTCGCCGCGGGGACGACCGCCGCCGCCGTCACCGTCCTGCTCGGTCTGTACGCGGCCACCCCGTCCTCCTCCCCCGCCCCCCGCGCGGCGAGGCCCCCCGTCCCCCAGGCACCACCCCCCACCCGCGCCGCTCCCCCCACCCCCTCGCCCCAGGCCCCCGCCGGGGCCAGGCGGGACCCGGCCGCCCCCCGGGGCGACGGGGCCGGCCGGGCGGCCGGTGGACTCGCCCCGCAGACCGGGGCCGCCCTCGCCGCCCCCCTGGCGGCACCGGCCCGCGCGTCCGGCTACGTCCAGGACGTCGTCGCGCTCGCCAACGCGGAACGGGAGAAGGCGGGCTGCGGTCCGCTGCGGTCCGAGGCCCGGCTGGACCGGGCCGCCCAGGGCCACGCCGACGACATGGCGGCCCGCGACTACTACGCCCACGACAGCCCCGAGGGACGGGACGGCGGCGACCGGATCAGCGCCACCGGCTACAGCTGGTCGGCGTGGGGCGAGAACATCCACAAGGGGCCGAAGACCCCGGAGAGGGCGATGGAGGACTGGATGGAGAGCCCGGCCCACCGCGCCAACATCCTCAACTGCTCGTTCCGCGACATCGGGGTCGGCGTCACCCTCACCGCCGACGGGCCCTGGTGGGTGCAGGACTTCGGCACCAAGGGCTGACGTCCGCTCAGTCCAGGGGGGCGGCCAGCTTCTGCACCCAGACCGTGCCGCCCGGGCCTGGCACGGCGGCCACGCCGGTGTCGCGGTAGGAGCAGTCGAGCAGGTTGCGCTCGTGGCCGGCGTCGTCCCGCCAGCTCTCCACGACCGTCTCCGGGTCCCGCTGCCCCTGGGCCAGGTTCTCCGCCCAGGCCGCCCAGCGGTATCCGGCCTCGGTGATCCGGGCGTCCGCGAGCTCGCCCTCGGGGCTGGCGTGCCCGTAGTAGCCCCGGGCCGTCATGTCCCGGGCGTAGGCGCGGGCGGCGGCCGTCAGCCGGGCGTCGGTGCGCAGCGGGCCGCAACCGGCCTCCGCCCGCAGCCGGTTGACGAGCTCCGTCACCCGCTCCCCCGGGTCGGCCGGGGGCGGCGCGACGGTCCGGGCCGGGGTCGGCGCGGCGGTGGTGGGCGTGCGGGTGGGCGCCGGGCGGGTGGCGGCCGCGGTGACGGTGCTCGGCGTGGGGTCGGGCGTCCGCGCCGGTGTGGTGGCCGGGGGCGCGGCGGCGGGTGCGGCGGGTGCGGGGCCGGTGGACTCGGGGAGGGTGAGCACGAGCGCCCCGAGCACGGCGACGGCCGCGACCCCGGCCGCCCCGGTCCTGCGCCCGAGGGTCCAGTACGGCGCGGCGTGCCCGGAGGATCCGCCCGCCGTGAACGGCTCGGCCAGGTCGTGCGTGTCGGGCCCGGAGTGAGGCTCAGGCAGCACGTGGGGTCCGGGTGCGGACGGCTGTCCGGTCGTCGGATCCGCCGGAGCCGCGACGCCCGCCGGCTCGACGAGGGCGACCGGTGTCGCCGCGGCCGCCGGGGCCGTACCGGCGTCGAGGAGGGCGCCGGCGACGGGCGGGACCAGGCCGATGCCGACGAGCAGGCCCTCGACGGGGGCCAGACCCCGGCGGTCGCGGCCGGTCGCGCAGGCGCGGCACTCGCGCAGGTGCCGGGCGAGCCGCTTGCGCCAGAGCGGGGACGGCCGGCCGTCCCACCCCGTGACGACCTCGGCGAGCGCGGGGCAGCGCGGGCGCGCGTCGAGGGCGCCGACGACGGCCCGGCCGGTCTCCAGGCGCTCCTTCATCCGCTGGACGCGGACGGCGGCGTGGGCCGGGTCGAGGCCGAGCGCCCCGGCGAGGTCGGCGCGGGTGAGTTCGCCGGCGGCCTCCAGCCACCACAGCGAGAGCAGCTCCCGGTCGTCCTCGTCGAGCCAGCGGGTGGCCCGGGCGACGTCGCGGCGCTGTCCGGTGAGGCCGAGGCGGAGGATCGTGAGGTCGGTGAAGTCGCCGGCCGGGTCGGCGAGGTCGACGGCGCGGTCGAGGCCGGGGACGGGTGCCTGCCGGCGTTCCCGCCAGCGGCGGCGCACGCCGTTCATGGCGATGGCGACGAGCCAGGACCGGAAACGGGCCGGGTCCCGCAGCGCGGGCAGCCCGTCGAGGGCCCGGACCAGGGTCTCCTGGACGATGTCGTCGGTGTCGGCGTGCCCGTCGAGGGCGCGCCCCACCACGTTGTGGACGAGCGGCAGGCAGGCGCGTACCAGTTCGTCCCTGGCGTGCGGGTCGCCCGCGCGCGCCGCCTCCACCAGGGCGGTGGTGCGCTGCTCGTCGCTGTGCATGGATGGTGCTCCCTTGTCCCCGGTCCGCGTCCCCGTCCTGGTGGAGACCCGAGGGGCCGGGTAGGGATAACACTTTTTCGCTCGATGGTCCGGCCCGCGGCCGGTCGACGGTCGGAACCTCGGCCGGCCGGTGGTCCGGCTGCTAACCGGTCGGGTGGGGCAGGCGCGGGACCGTGGCCCCGTGGCCCTCCCGGACGGCTTCCACGACGGCGTCGTGGAGTTCTCGGCTCTCCTCCTCCGAGGAGCAGGGGACGGGACTGCCCGACATGGTGAACCAGTCGGAGGCGCCGCTGTACTGCACGGCCACGCGTGCTTCACCGTCGACGAAGGTCGTGTGCACGGTCAGGTCGCCCGTGACGATTCCGCCCTCGACGGTCAGCACCCCACCACGCCCGGTGTAGACACCGGCGGTCGTCCAAGATGCCCAGCTCATGCCCTCCAGGGTCACACCCGGATGGCGTACGCGCCACCGACGGGACCGCCCCGGCCGGAATCGTTCCAGGACGGGGCGGTACGCATCGGGTGCCGGATCAGGCGAGGGACGCGACGGCCTCGTTGAACGTGGCGGACGGGCGCATCACGGCCGCGGCCTTGGCCGGGTCGGGCTGGTAGTAGCCACCGATCTCGGCCGGGGAGCCCTGAACAGCGTTCAGCTCGTCGACGATCTTCGTCTCGTTCGCCGCGAGGGTCTCGGCGAGCGGGGCGAACGCCTTGGCGAGCTCGGCGTCCTCGGTCTGCGCGGCCAGCTCCTGGGCCCAGTACAGGGACAGGTAGAAGTGGCTGCCGCGGTTGTCGATGCCGCCGAGGCGACGGGTCGGCGACTTGTCCTCGTTGAGGAAGGTGCCGGTGGCGCGGTCCAGGGTGTCCGCGAGGACCTGGGCGCGGGCGTTGCCCGTGGTGGTGGCCAGGTGCTCGAAGGAGGCGGCCAGCGCGAAGAACTCGCCGAGCGAGTCCCAGCGGAGGTAGTTCTCCTTGACGAGCTGCTGGACGTGCTTCGGGGCGGAGCCGCCGGCGCCGGTCTCGAAGAGGCCGCCGCCCGCCATCAGCGGGACGACCGACAGCATCTTGGCGCTGGTGCCCAGCTCCAGGATGGGGAAGAGGTCGGTCAGGTAGTCGCGGAGGACGTTGCCGGTGACGGAGATGGTGTTCTCGCCGCGGCGGATGCGCTCCAGGGAGAACTTCGTGGCCTCGACCGGGGAGAGGACCTTGATCTCCAGGCCCTCGGTGTCGTGCTCCGGCAGGTACTGCTCGACCTTGGCGATCAGCTGGGCGTCGTGGGCGCGCTCGGCGTCCAGCCAGAAGACGGCCGGGTCGCCGGTGGCGCGGGCGCGGGTGACGGCGAGCTTGACCCAGTCCTGGACCGGGAGGTCCTTGGTCTGGCAGGCGCGGAAGATGTCGCCCTCGGCGACCTCCTGCTCCAGGACGGTGTCGCCCGAGGCGTCGACGAGGCGGACGGTGCCGGTCGCGGCGATCTCGAAGGTCTTGTCGTGGGAGCCGTACTCCTCGGCCTTCTGCGCCATGAGGCCGACGTTCGGGACGGAGCCCATGGTCGACGGGTCGAAGGCGCCGTGGGCCTTGCAGTCCTCGATGACGGCCTGGTAGACGCCGGCGTAGGAGCTGTCCGGGAGGACGGCGATGGTGTCGGCCTCCTGGCCGTCCGGGCCCCACATGTGGCCGGAGGTGCGGATCATGGCCGGCATCGAGGCGTCGACGATGACGTCGGACGGCACGTGCAGGTTGGTGATGCCCTTGTCGGAGTCGACCATGGCGAGGGCCGGGCCCTCGGCGATCTCGGCGTCGAAGGACGCCTTGATCTCGGCGCCGTTCGGAAGGGCGTCCAGGCCCTTGAGGACGGTGCCGAGGCCGTCGTTGGCGGAGAGGCCGGCGCCCGCGAGGACCTCGCCGTACTGCGCGAAGGTCTTCGGGAAGAAGGCGCGCACGACGTGGCCGAAGACGATCGGGTCGGAGACCTTCATCATCGTGGCCTTGAGGTGCACGGAGAAGAGGACGTCCTCGGCCTTGGCGCGGGCGACCTGCTCCGAGAGGAAGGTGCGCAGGGCGGCGGCGCGCATCACGGAGGCGTCGACGACCTCGCCGGCGAGGACCGGTACGGACTCGCGGAGCACCGTGACGGTGCCGTCGGCGGCGACGTGCTCGATGCGGAGGCTGCCGGCCTCCGCGATGACCGTGGACTTCTCGGTGGACCGGAAGTCGTTCTCGCCCATGGTGGCGACGGCGGTCTTGGACTCGGAGGTCCAGGCACCCATGCGGTGCGGGTGGTTCTTGGCGTAGTTCTTCACCGAGCCGGGGGCGCGACGGTCGGAGTTGCCCTCGCGCAGGACCGGGTTGACGGCCGAGCCCTTGATCTTGTCGTAACGGGCGCGGACGTCCTTGTCCTGCTCCGTCCGCGGGTCGTCCGGGTAGTCCGGGAGGGCGTAGCCCTGCGCCTGGAGCTCGGCGACCGCGGCCTTCAGCTGCGGGATCGAGGCCGAGACGTTCGGCAGCTTGATGATGTTGGCCTCGGGGGTCTTGGCCAGTTCGCCGAGCTCCGCGAGGGCGTCGCCGATGCGCTGGCCCTCCTCCAGGAACTCGGGGAAGCTCGCGATGATGCGGCCCGCGAGCGAGATGTCACGCGTCTCGACCGTGACGCCGGCCGTGGAGGCATACGCCTGGATCACGGGCAGGAACGAGTACGTCGCCAGGGCCGGCGCCTCGTCGGTGTGGGTGTAGATGATGGTCGAGTCAGTCACCAGGTGCTCCGCTCCACGTCTGCGTATGCGAGATTGCTCGACATCAAGATATCTCGTGATCGTGGTTCTCCGTAAAGGGCCCCACGAGCTCACCTTGATCGGGGGCTCCGGAGTCCTCCACGAAGGGCCCTCCGAGCCGGTACGGGTTCGGTCCGCCGTCCAGGGCGACCTGGCGGACGAGGGCGAGCAGCGCGAGGCCGGCGGCGGCGCCGGCACCGGCGGTGAGGGCCTGCCCGCAGCGGTGCGCCAGGCGGAGCTCGTCGGGGTCGTACGGGGCGGCGGCGGGCAGCCCGAGGGTGTCGCCGAGCAGCAGGAACCCGGCCACGAGGCCGCCGGCGGCGATCAGCGCGAGCGGCAGGGTCACCGGCAGGCCGCGCAGGGTGGTGCCGCGCCGGATCCCGGGGCGGACCTTTCCGCGGCGGGCGAGCAGGGCGATCAGGCCGCACTGGACGGCGAGGGCGAGCAGGGCGGCGGCGATGACGTCGCCGGGGCGGTGCTCGCCGGAGGCGATCGCGTAGGCGCCGAGTCCGACGGCCCACAGGACGGCGCCGCCGACGACGAGCTCGCGGGAGCGGCGGGGCACGACCAGGGTGAGGGCGAAGGCGACGCCGAAGGCGAGGGTGGCGGTGGCGCTGGGGAAGCCGCTGGGGGCCAGCGCGCCGGCGCCGTCGGCGAGCCGGGGTCGGGGCGCGTACCGCTGGAGGAGGCCGGCGACGGCGAGCGAGACGGCCACGGCCCCGGCGGCGGCGCCGGTGAGCCCGTACCGCTTGCGCAGGACGCCGAGGCCGACGAGGAGGAGGCAGGCGAGGACCAGGGAGAGGGTGGCGGCCCCGTCCAGGGAGGGGTGGTCGCGCAGGAAGGCGGCGACGCGGGTGTCGGCGCGCCGGCCGGTGACGGCGCCGTCGCCCCAGCGGCGGCCGGTCGCGGTCAGGACGAGGCCCGCGTAGACGACGGTGAGGAGCAGGACGGCGCCGAGGCAGGCGCGCCGGGTCCGGGTGCGGACCCGGGTGCTGAAGGAGTCCGCGGCCTCGCCCGCCACGGCGGCGTACCACCAGGTGTCACCGGCTCGGGGCGGTCTCCGCGAGCCGCCTATTCGCCTGTCGTAGGAAGCCATGCCCCGATTCGAACCCAGGCGCGGCCGGGCCGCCTGCTGGGATCGCCCGAACGACGCGCGGCGGCGGGATTCAGTCGCCGCGCGGGCCGAGTTGCGCGACGAGCAGCAGGATCAGGGCGGCGAGCAGGGCCGCCAGCGCGACCAGGCCCACGGCGGAGGAGGCAGCGGGTTCGCCGGCGAATCCGGCGGCGCTCTGGAGGGCGAAGGATCCGGCCATGACCAGCTGGGCCCAGCCGTGGAGGGCGACCCGCCGGACCTTGTGGCGGAGCCAGGGCGGCACCCAGCCGGTCCGGAGGGTGGCGGTGCCACCGGCGGCGAGGAGGAGCGCGAACACTCCCGGAACGACGTACCAGTCCATGGTGTCCCCCGGTCGGCGCCGACCCGGTGCCGACGGTGGCGCGATCATGCCATGCGCGGGTGAACGGGACGGAGCCTCAGGAGGAGGCGCGGACCACGAGGTCGGTGGGGAGCATCCGGCGGGGCTGGTCGTCGGGCTCGCTCGGTCCGGCGATCTCGGCCAGGAGCAGCCGGGCCATCGTCCGGCCCATCTCCTCGATGGGCTGGCGGACGCTGGTGAGCGGCGGGTCCATGAGGCGGGCGACGGCGGAGTCGTCGACGCCGACGAGGGCGACGTCCTCGGGAACCCGGCGGCCGGCCTCGCGGAGCACGGCCCGGGCACCGGCCGCCATCACGTCGGAGGCGGCGAAGACGGCGTCCAGGTCCGGGCTGCGGCCGAGGAGTTCGCGCATGGCGCGGCGGCCGCCGTCCTCGGTGAAGTCGCCGGTGGCGACGAGGGCTTCGTCGGCGGCGAGACCGGCCTCGGCGAGGCCCTCGCGGTAGCCGTCGAGGCGGCAGCGGGCGCCGTACATGTCGAGGGGGCCGGTGATGGTGGCGATGCGCGTGCGCCCGCCGGCGGCGAGGTGGGCGACGGCGGTGCGGCCGGCGCCGGTGTTGTCGGAGTCGACGAAGGCGACGGGCTCGTCCTCGCGGCGGCGGCCGTTGAGCACGGCGGGCAGCCCGAGGGCGCGTACCTGGTCGGGCAGCGGGTCGTCGGCGTGCACGGAGACGAGCAGCACGCCGTCGACGCGCTGGGCGGCGAGGTACTGCTCGAAGCGCTGCCGCTCCTGGTCGCTGCGGATCAGGGTGAGCAGCAACTGCTTGTCGGCGGCGGCGAGTTCGCCGCTGACGCCGCGGATGATGTCGAGGAAGTACGGTTCGGCGAAGAGCCGGGCCTCGGTCTCGGGGACGACGAGGGCGATGGCGTCGGTGCGGCTGCCGGCGAGGGCGCGGGCGGCCCGGTTGGGGACGTAGCCGAGCTCGGCGACGGCCTTCTCCACGGCCGCCTTGGCCTGTTCGCTCACCTTCGGCGAGCCGTTGATGACCCGGGAGACCGTGCCGCGGCCGACTCCGGCCCGGGCCGCGACCTCCTCCAGGGTGGGCCTGCCGGTCTGCCGCCCGCTCACCGCCATGCGCCGCTTCTCCCCTCGGCCCCGGGACGCCGCCCGCCCGTGCTGTGCGGCGAACCTATCAGGCGGGCGGGCGGCTCCCGGAGGGATCAGACGCCGGTGGGCGCCAGCTCCGCCATCGGGCCCCAGCCCCGCTGCTCCGTCTTGACGTTGATGATCTCGGGGGTGGCGGCGACGGCCCCGGCCATGGCGGCGAGTCCGGCGGCGAAGTGGTCGGAGGCGACGTGGACGGCGCCGGCCTCGTCGTCGGCGAAGCCCTCCAGGAGGGTGTACACGTTCGGGTCGTCGACGGAGCGCGACCAGTCGAAGAAGAGGTTGCCCGGCTCCTCGCGGGTGGCGCGGGTGAAGTCGGCGACCACGTCGAGCCACTGGTCGGCGCGGTCGGGGCGGACGGTGAAACGCACGGCGATGAAGATCATGCCGTCAGGCTGCGCCGCGCGGCCGGGCCCGGGCCAGGCGCGCGGTTCAGGATTCCGGCAGGGCCGGAAAGTCCGGCACCGCGCGGGCCAGGGCGGCGCGGACGGTGCCCTGGCGGCGGGCGAAGTCGGCGGTGGGCAGGGAGACGGAGAGGGCGTGCACGATGCCGTCGCCGCGGTCGGGCACGGCGACCGCGAGACAGGTGTACGCGAGGTCCGCCTCGCCGACGGAGACGGCGTAGCCCTGGCCGCGGACGGTGGCCATCTCGGCCTCGAAGCGCTCGGCGCCGGTGATGGTCCGCTCGGTGAAGCGGGCCATGCCGTGCTCGGCGAGGTAGCGGCGGCGCCGGGCGCGCGGCAGGGCGGCCAGGAGCGCCTTGCCGTGCGCGGTGGCGTGCGCGCGGGCCTCCGGGCCGGGGGTGAAGGGGTGGGCGGTGTCGGTGACGGGCGCGGTGGTGTCGACGACGGTGATCAGACCGTCGCGGTAGGCCGTGTGGTACGCCTCCGCGCCGGTCGCCCGGCGCAGCCGCCCGAGGAGTTCGCCGGTGGGGGCGCCGAGTCCGTGGTGGCGGAGGTGGGCGCGGTGCAGGGCCGGGACGCGGGGGCCGGGGGCGTACCCCTCGGCGGTGCGGACGAGGTGGCCGCGCGCGAGGAGCGGGCCGGTCAGGTGGTAGACGGTCGAGAGGGCGCAGCCGAGCATCCGGGCGAGGGCCTTCGCGCCGACGGGCCGTCCGGCGTCCGCGACCAGGTCCAGCAGGTCGAGCGCCCGCTCCACCGACCGCGGCCCGGGGGCGCGGTGCGGCTCGGCGTACGGCTCGGGAAGCGGGAGCGGGGCGTCGGCAGGCATCCGGCCAGGGTAGCGGCGGGGGCCGCCGGGAGGCCGGGGAACGGGCGTCGCGGGAGGGGTCCGCGGTGGGCGCACCTGCCGCCGGTGCCGGGTGGTCCGCGGTGGGCGCGCCTGCCGCCGGTACCGGGCCCTCGCCCGCGCGCCTGCCGCCGGTGCCGGGGCCCGCGCCCGTGCGGCAGGGCGGTTCCGGGGTGCCGCGGGGTGTCCGGGCGGGCCGGTTCCGGGGTCCGCAGGCCCGCGCCGAGGCCCCGCACGGTGTGTGGCGGGCCGGTTCCGGGGCGTATTGTCGCAGGTCAACCATGCTTTATGTGCATTTGACACTCTTTCGACGTACCGTCGTCTGGATCCCCTTGTCCCCGACGCACCCGGGAGAGCGTGTGCCCCGCCCCAGGACCGACCATGCCCCGACGCCCGCCGCCGGTGCCCGCCCACGGTGGCGGACGGCCGCGATCGCGACGGGCGTCGTGGCCGTGGCGGCGGGCGGGCTGTACGTGACCGGTCTGGTGACCACGGGCGACGACATATCCGCCGGCACCCGGGTCGGCGGCGTGGACATCGGCGGACTGAGCAGGGCCGAGGCCGCCGAGCGGCTGCGGACACAGGCCCCGGCGGCGTGGACAGCACCGATCGCGGTGAAGGTCGGCGAGCGCACCGAGAGCGTGGCCCCGGACGCGGCGGGGCTGACCGTGGACGCGGAGGCGACGGCCGAGCGGGCCGCCGACCCGTCGCGGGACCCGTTCACCGTCATCGGCCGTCTCTTCTCCTCCGGCGACCGCGAGATCGAGCCGGTCCTCGCCCACGACGCGGCCAGGACCGGCGCGGCCGTCGCCGCGCTGGCGAAGGAGAACGACCGGGCCGTCAAGGAGGGCTCGGTCTCCTTCCGTGACGGCGAGGCGGTCGCCGTCCGGCCCGTCGCCGGGCAGAAGCTCGACACCGCCAAGGCCGCCGAGGCCCTGCGGGCCGCCTACCCGGCCGCCCCCGGCGCCGCCGCCGTGACCCTGCCGGTGTCGGTGACCCAGCCGAAGCTGGCCGCCACCGAGGTGACCCGCTTCCTCGACACGTACGCGGCGCCGGCCGTCTCCGGCCCCGTGACGCTGACCGTGGGCGACCAGCGGCTGCGGATCTCCCCCGAGACCCTGGGCGACCACCTGACGGTGAGGAACGAGAACGGCCGGCTGAGCGGCTCCCTCGACTCCGCCGCGCTGCTGCGCGACCCGGACGTGGCCCGCCCGCTCGCCGCCATGACGGGCGCGCCGGTGGAGGGCACCCTCGGGGTGCGGGACGGCAAGGTCGTCATCGTGAAGGAGGGCAGGCCGGGCCGCGAAGTGACCGAGAAGGCGCTCGTCGCCGCCGTGGACCCGCTGCTCACCCGGACCGGCGAGACGGCCCGTACGGCCTCCGTGGCCACCAAGGTCACCCAGCCGCAGGTGAGCTCCGCCACCCTCGACTCGCTCGGCATCAAGGAGCAGATGTCGACCTTCACCGTGAACTTCCCCACGGCCCCGTACCGGACGGTGAACATCGGCCGTGCCGCCGAGCTGATCAACGGCTCGCTGGTGCAGCCGGGCGAGGTGTGGAGCTTCAACGAGACGGTGGGCGAGCGCACCGAGGAGAACGGCTTCGTCGACGGCACGATGATCCTCGACGGCCGCTACCAGGAGGCTCCCGGCGGCGGTGTCTCGGCGGTGGCGACCACCGTCTTCAACGCGGTCTTCTTCGCGGGCGTGCACCCGGTCGAGTACGGGGCCCACTCCTTCTACATCGAGCGCTACCCGGCGGGCCGGGAGGCGACCGTGGCCTGGGGCAGCCTGGACCAGAAGTTCCGGAACGACTCGGGCAAGCCGATCTACATCGCGGCGAGCGCGACGGACTCCTCGGTGACCATCACCTTCTACGGCACCAAGAAGTACGACTCCGTGGAGGCGGTGGCCGGTCCGCGCACCAACGTGACCGAGCCCGCCAAGCGCGAGGCGACCGGCGAGAAGTGCGTGCCGCAGGAGCCGCTGGAGGGCTTCGACATCGCGGTCGACCGGGTCTTCAAGAACGGCGGCGAGGAGGTCAAGCGGGAGACCTTCAAGACCCACTACACCCCGCGCGACGAGGTCGTCTGCAACTGACGGACCTCCGCCCGGGCCGTTCCGGAAGGGTGTCCTCAGCCTCGCGGCCGGGCATGCATGCCTGCGTGCGGTCCGTTCGGGCCGCGGCCCCGCCGCGTCCCCGGCGGGCTGCACCGACCTGCCGGAGGCATGCCGTGGCAGAGCGCAGCGAGGTACCTCCCTACGCCCGGCTGCTGGCCGGGGCGGTCCGCGACGGCGTGTGCCCGGGCGCCGTCTGGGCGGCCGGGGACGCCGCGGGCACCCGCTCGGCCGGCGCGGTCGGCGTCCTCGACCCGGCCCGGCCCGAGGAGCCGGCGCTTCCGGACACCCTCTTCGACGTGGCGAGCCTCACCAAGATCCTGTCGGTCTGGGCGGTGACCGGCACCCTGGTGGACGCCGGGAAGCTGGACCTGTCGGCCCCGCTCGGCACCTTCTGGCCGGCCGCGGCCGGCCGCCCGGTCGGCGCCGTCACCCCCCGCCATCTGCTCACCCACACCGCTGGGATGCCGCTCCGGGCCAACCTGCGCTTCCTGTACGGCTCCGATCCGCAGGACGTACGGGACGGGGTGCTCGCCGAGCCGCTGCGGCACCCGCCCGGCGCCGCCGTGGCGTACACCGACCGGGCGGCGCTGGTCCTCGGGTGGCTGGCCGAGCATCTGACGGGCCGGCCGCTCGCCCGCCTCGCCGAGGAGCGCGTCTGGGGCCCGCTCGGCATGGGCGAGACCCGCTGGGGCCCGCTCCCGCCGGAGGAGGCGGCCCGCTGCGCGCCCACGGAGTACGACGAGGAGAGCGCCCGCCGTCTGCGGGGCACCGTCCACGACTTCTCGGCCCGGCTGCTCGGCGGGGCGTGCGGGATCGCGGGCGTCTTCACCACGGCCGGCGACACGGGCCGCTTCCTGCGCGGGGTCCTCGACCCGCCGCCGGGGACCTTCTCCCGGGCGTGGACGACGACCTCCCTGCGCGTCGGCACGGGGGTCCTCGACCCGCCGCGGGGGCTGCTCTGGCACCCGGCGCCCGGGACGGCCCCCGGGGACGACGTGTGGGCCCACTTCGGATTCACCGGGACGGCGATGTGGGTCTCCCCCGCCCGCTCCCGCTGGGCGGTGCTGCTGACCAACCGCCTGTACGTGACCCGGGATCCGGCCCCGCTGGCCCGGGTCCGCGAGGCGTTCCGGGCGTACGCGTTCGCCTGAGCGGCGGGCGCTGCCCAGCCGGGCGTCGGTCAGTGCCCGGACCACGACCACCGGAACCTGGGTGTCGGCATCGATGTCGGTGCCCGCCCCTACGGTGCTGCCGTGGCGAACTCCTATACGACCCTGTGGACCGACGCCCTCTGCCGGGAGCTGAAGCGCTCCGGGGAGGAGGGCCTGCGGCCGACGATCCTCTTCGGCGGGCCCTTCGGCTCGCAGCCCAGCTTCCTGCGGGCCGGGGTGCGGCCCGGTGACACCGTCTACCCGGTGCGGGCCCACCGCACCCGGCTCCACGTGCTGGGGTCGATGGAGGTGTCCCGCATCCTCACCCACGAGGAGGCGGGGGCCGAGCTCCACGACGACGACTACGCGAAGCTCCTGTACTGGCGCCGGCTGAAGACCGGCTTCGTGAGCGAGGTGCTGCTCGGCCCGCCGGGCTCCCCGCTCTCCTTCGACACGGTGGTGCCGGCCGACGTGCTGGAGCGGCTGACCTTCACCTCCCGGCGGGGCGAGCGGAGGCTGAAGCACGTGGAGGACGGGCGGCTGCTGCACTCCAACGGCGTCCAGGGCGTGTACCGGCTGGCGCCCGGGTCGGCGGCCGAGCTGCGTCGGCTCGTCGCCGACCGGTTCGCCTGACCGGAGGGTCCGCGGGTGTGAGGTGAGGGACAGACGTTCGGGCCCCCTTGTGGGGGCCGAGGACCCCCGGGTTACCATATGAGCGCCGTCTAGCTCGAAAGATAAATCTTGTGACTGTCAATGATGACTCGTTCACCAGCTGGAAGAACCGTGAGGAGATCGCGGAGTCGATGATCCCGATCATCGGGAAGCTGCACCGTGAGCAGGACGTCACCGTCCTCGTTCACAGCCGCTCCCTGGTGAACAAGTCGGTGGTCAGCATCCTCAAGACCCACCGCTTCGCCCGCCAGATCGCCGGCGAGGAGCTCTCGGTCACCGAGACGCTGCCTTTCCTGCAGACGCTCACCACGCTCGACCTCGGCCCCTCGCAGATCGACATCGGCATGCTCGCCGCCGAGTACAAGGCCGACTCGCGCGGCCTGACGGTCGAGGAGTTCACCGCGGAGGCCGTCGCCGGCGCCACGGGTGCGAACAAGATCGAGCGCCGTGACGGCCGGGACGTCGTCCTGTACGGCTTCGGCCGCATCGGCCGCCTGGTCGCCCGCCTCCTCATCGAGAAGGCCGGTTCGGGCAACGGCCTGCGCCTGCGCGCCATCGTCGTGCGCGGCGGCGGCGAGGCCGACCTCGTCAAGCGTGCCTCCCTGCTGCGCCGGGACTCGATCCACGGCCAGTTCCAGGGCACGATCACCGTCGACGAGGCGAACAGCTGCATCGTCGCCAACGGCAACACGATCAAGGTGATCTACGCCAACGACCCCTCCGAGGTCGACTACACGGCGTACGGCATCGAGAACGCCATCCTGATCGACAACACCGGCAAGTGGCGGGACCGCGAGGGCCTCTCCAAGCACCTGCGCCCCGGCATCGACAAGGTCGTCCTGACCGCGCCCGGCAAGGGCGACGTGCCGAACATCGTGCACGGGGTCAACCACGACACGATCAAGCCGGACGAGCAGATCCTGTCCTGCGCCTCCTGCACCACCAACGCCATCGTCCCGCCGCTCAAGGCGATGGACGACGAGTACGGCGTGCTGCGCGGTCACGTGGAGACCGTCCACTCGTTCACGAACGACCAGAACCTGCTGGACAACTACCACAAGGCCGACCGTCGCGGCCGTTCCGCGCCGCTCAACATGGTGATCACCGAGACCGGTGCCGCCTCGGCCGTCGCCAAGGCGCTGCCGGAGCTGAAGGCCCCGATCACGGGCAGCTCGATCCGCGTCCCCGTCCCGGACGTCTCGATCGCCATCCTGAGCCTGCGCCTGGGCCGCGAGACCACCCGCGACGAGGTCCTGGAGTACCTGCGCGACGTCTCGCTGCACTCGCCGCTCAAGCGCCAGATCGACTTCACCACGGCTCCCGACGCCGTCTCGATGGACTTCGTGGGCTCGCGCCACGCCTCCATCGTCGACGCCGGCGCGACCAAGGTCGACGGCGACAACGCGATCCTGTACCTGTGGTACGACAACGAGTTCGGCTACTCCTGCCAGGTCATCCGGGTCGTCCAGCACGTCTCCGGCGTCGAGTACCCGACCTTCCCGGCTCCGGCGGTCTGATCCCCGCCCGCGCCCACGCGAACGGCGCGCCGCACCCCCTGGGGGCTGTC
>NZ_JBHVRX010000063.1:0-20564 GCF_042885515.1 Streptomyces sp. NPDC058052
GCAGCAGCGATCCTGACCGAACCTGGCCCCTGCGGGCTGGTGGCCCCTCTCACGAAGGCAGCCATCATGACCGCAGACGCATTCCACCTCCCCCTTGTCTAGGACGGCCTCTTTTGGCCCCGGGGGAACGGCTTCGTGTGGCCCCACCGAGGAACGGTTTGAAGTGGCCCCACCTGGAAGTCGGCACGGCGGGGATGCACTCGTTTGGAGTAGTGCGGTATTGACCCGGATTCCGGGCCGGCATCACGCTGTGTGAGTAAGTGGTTACGGCCGTGTCAGGAGGCCGGGTTTTGCAGCGTGTTGAGTTGTTCGAGCGGATCCGTCGTGACCGGAGGCTGGAAAACGCCTCTGTTCGTGAGTTGGCCCGCCGTTACGCGGTCCACCGTCGGGTGGTCCGCCATGCCTTGGACAGCGCGTTGCCGCCCCAGCGCAAGGAGCCTGTGATGCGCCGGTCGGCGCTGGATCCGGCGAAGGGCTGGATCGACGAGATGCTGCGGTCGGATCTGACCGCGCCGCCGAAGCAGCGGCACACCAACAAGCGGATCCTGGAACGGTTGCGCGACGAGTACGGCTTCACCGCCGTCGCCTACACCACCCTCAACGACTACCTGCGGGTCCGCCGGCCTCAGATCAAGGAGGAGGCGGACCGAGCCCGGATGATGCACGAGGGCATGGTTCCGCAGTTCCACCGGCCCGGTGAGGAGGCCGAGGTCGACTTCGCCGAGGTCTGGGTGCGGGTGGACGGCAAGCCGATGCAGTGCCAGCTGTTCACGCTGCGGCTGTCGTATTCGGGCAAGGCGGTCCACCGGGTGTTCTCCACGTCGGGCCAGGAAGCGTTCATGCAGGGGCACGTGGACGCCTTCCGGATCCTTGGGGGCGTCCCGACCAGGCACATCCGTTACGACAACCTCAAGCCGGCGGTCTCGCAGGTCTGCTTCGGCCGCTCGCGGGTGGAGTCGCAGAGGTGGGTGGCCTTCCGGTCGCACTATGGATTCGACGCGTTCTACTGCCGGCCCGGCATCGAGGGCGCCCACGAGAAGGGTGGGGTCGAGCACGAGGGCGGCCGGTTTCGCCGCTCGCACCTGGTCCCGGTCCCCGACGTCGACACGCTGGCCGACCTGAACGCGCGGATCGAGCAGATCGAGGTGGCCGAGGACGCCCGCCACATCGACAACCGGCCCACGTCGGTCGGCTTCGACTTCGACTACGAGGCCCCGCTGCTGGCGCCGTTGCCGTTCGAGGAGTTCGACGTCGGGCTGACACTCACGCCGAAGGTCGACAAGACCTCGCGGATCACGGTCCGCCAGAACAAGTACTCGGTGCCGGCCCGGTTCATCGGCCAGAACGTCCGTGTCTCACTGCGGGCGGACGAGGTCTGGGTCTTCGAACGGCACGAGCTCGTCGTCCGCCACCCGAGGCTCGCCGGCCGCTACGGCTTCCGGGATCTGCTCGACCACTACCTGGAGATCCTGCGGACCAAGCCCGGCGCCCTGGAGAACTCCACCGGCCTGGCGGCGGCCCGAGAAAGCGGGTTGTTCACCCCGGTCCACGACGCGTTCTGGGCGGCCGCCCGCGAGACCAGAGGCCGGGCGGAAGGCACCCGGGCCCTGATCGACGTCCTCCTTCTGCACCGCCGGCTGCCTGGCGAGGCTGTGATCGCGGGGATGAACGCGGTCCTCCAGGCCGGGTCGGTCTCCCCGGACCTCGTCGCGATCGAGGCCCGCAAGGCCGTCGCCGCAGCCGGCGGACCCCCGCCCGTCGTGATCGCCCCGCCGGCGACCGTCGCTGCCGCTGAGGACGGGCCCGAAGACCAGGACATCGTCTCTGCGCGGGTGATCTCCCTGCCCGCACGTCGTCCTGAACTGCCGCCGGACACCCGGCCGGAACCCTCACTGGCCGCCTACGGCCAGTTGCTCTCTATCCAACCGAAAGGCTCAGCATGACGCAGAGCACCTCCTCCGCCCCCGCGACCACGGGGCGGTGGGGCTCCTTCGGCCTGCCCGCTCAGCGCGGGGCCGACCCGTCGGCCACGATCGACGCGGCCTGCCGGAACCTGGGCCTGTCTGCGATCCGCGGCCGCTGGGAGGAGTTCGCCGCCCAGGCCCTGCGCGAGCACGCGTCCTACGCGGACTTCCTGGCCGAGCTGCTGGAGAGCGAGTGCGAGGACCGCGACGAGCGGCGCAAGTTCCGCCGGGTCAAGGAGGCGGGCTTCCCCCGGAACAAGCGGATCGAGGACTTCGACTTCTCGAAGAACCCCAATGTCCCGCCCGAGGTCATCAACACCCTCGCCCAGCCCGCCTGGGTCCAGGCCGGCAACCCGCTCTGCCTGATCGGCGACTCCGGCACCGGGAAGTCCCACCTGCTGATCGGGCTCGGCACCGCGATCGCGGAGGCCGGCGGACGTGTCCGCTACACGACCGCGGCGAACCTGGTGAACGAGCTGGCCGAGGCCGCCAGCGACAAGCAGCTGGGCCGCACGATCAAGAAGTACGGCCGGGTGGACCTGCTCTGCCTCGACGAGCTCGGCTACGTCAAGCTCGACCGGCACGGCGCCGAGCTGCTGTTCCAAATTTTCACCGAACGCGAGGAACGGCACGCGATCGCGATCGCGTCGAACAGGCCGTTCACCGAGTGGGACCAGACCTTCACGGATAAGCGACTCTGCCAGGCCATCGTCGACCGGCTCACCTTCGAGGCCCACATCATCGAGACCGGCACCCAGTCCTTCCGCCTCGCCAGCACCACAGCCAAGCGCAAGGCGGCCGCGGCCTGACGAGAGCGATCTCGTGGTGAGAGCGACGGCTGAAGCTATCGCTCTCGCCGCGTATTCAAGCTCTCGACAAGCGAGACCCCGCGCAGGGCCCAAGAGGCTCACTGGGAGACTGCAAGGAGTTAAGTCTCTTGGGTGGGGGCGGGATATGAACCGAAGACTGTTCGGTCTGGCATGCACGCTGATCCTGGCGGCATCGGCCAGTGCGACCGGCTGCGGCCGCTACTCCCCATGCCCAGGGGCGGGTCAGCGGCCGGAGGGAATCAGCACGCAGGACCTGGTCGGCACCTATCAAAGCGCTGTCGGACGCTTGACTCTCAGCAACGACGGGACGTTCACCACACTCGGGTGGCCCGCAAGTCTTGAAGAAGCCACCGGTGACCCGCAGAGCAGAACCGGAAGCGGAACTTGGAAGCTGACTACCGCTGACGACTCCGGCTGGCCTGTCTCCTTCACCTTCCACAAGATCAGCGGCTACTGGGACAGCGACATCAACGGTGGGTACTACGGAGACGGTCTTTACGTCAGCGGCAGTCGCGAGACCCCACACCTCTACGGATACGTCGGCGACCCCGACAGCTGTGAACTCGACACCTTCACGCGCAACCGCTGAGACACGCTTCCCATGGTCTCTGCCGATGAACTTGGGCATCGTTCGCACGTGAGTTAGTCGACCACACCCAACAAGGCGCCCGCCCGTCCGCAATCCTGTCAGGGGAAGCAGCCGGGCGGGCTCCGTGGACCCACGCTACCGGCCGCCGCGGACCGCCGTCCGCACCTACCGGCCTCCTTCCCAGGACTCCCGCGAAACGTCACCCGATCGAGGGGTGGGGCCACTCCAAACCGTTCCTCTCCGGCACTGCCCTGACCAGTCACCCACACGGCTCAAAAGTGGGGCCAGACGAAACCGTTCCGGTGGGGCCACTGGAGACCGTCGCAGACACCCCCTGAACCCGGCCACCTTCCATCACTGCCTCCACGAGTCCAGGACACGCGTGCTCACCCCCCTCACACGAGACACAGGTTCAGGTGTCACGTTCCGTATCGCCGGGCTACGTACTCATCGCCAAAGGAGCTGGAAGAACAAGAGCGGCACGGGAACCACGCGGAAACAAACCGCCTCCAAGGCCAACCCCTGCGAGGCAGCCGGACTTCAGCGACCTCCACGGCCCCCCGCACACCCCGTGCAACCGCCCGCGGCCCACCGCCGATGAACCCGGCCCCCGCTGCACCTTCCCCAAGACCCCGCCGCGACCCACCCGGCCGACCACCTCCAAACCGGCCGGCCCCTCACCGACCGCATGACACCACCGGCCATCGAAACGAAGCCCCCGCCGCGCCCTCACGTCTTGGATCCGAAGGTTATGCGCCCGAACCATCGAAGGCCCCTCGCAAGCGGGCAGCTATCCGGTTTGACCGGGCGTGGTCGTCGTGGGGGCGGGGGGCGGTGCGGGGGGTGTGGCCGGGCAGGAGCGGCAGCGCGGAGGCGTGGGCGGTGAGGGGTTTTCGGGCGATGCCTGCCTGCTCGGTGAGGAGGGCCCCGGCCCGGTCGGCCCGCTCGAGACACGCCGCCGCCGGCCGGGCCGGCGCGGAGCACGGCGGGAATCAGGGCGGTGGCCGTTGTGCCGGAGGGTGACGGGCGGCGGGGATGCCGCTTCGGCGAGCCGGTGCGGCACGGGCGCTGACCACAGGACAGATGCCGGGCGTGACCTGCGGGTTCACCTGTGCCGGTGTCGTGCAGGAGCCGAGGGGTTCCTGCGACCTGCGAGGGTTCCCGCCTCGTGTGTGCCGCTGAAGATCTTTTCAGGGCTCGCCCGCGGTATGGTCAGAACCTGACGCCCGGGGAATACGCGGGGCGGGCCGGGGGAGTCACCCCGGTGCCGTCGCCCGACAAGCTGTGCCGTACCCGCCAGTGCTCAGTTCAGCTCAGCTTTGTGAATGGAACGGTGCCGCACCGTCCAGGATTCCCTGATCCTGCGGATTTCCGTGTTCTCGCGCCCGGCTTCCCTGGGAGGAGCCGGCCGGTACCGGGAGGAGCGCGGGACGCGTGGACGCGCCTGCGCCTGCCGCTCCTGATCGACCGGCGTTTCCTGGCCCCGTCGAACAGCGGCCCGGGCTGCAGGTTGTGCGGGGCCGGACACGCGTCGGTGTAGTGCGAGGCCCGGGCTGCGGGGTGTGCGGGGCCGGACACGGGTTGGTGTAGTGTGCGGCCGCCTGCGCGGGGAACTGTACGTCGCGCCGGGCCACAGAGGTTGGGCCGGACGTTTGTGGGAGCGGGTTGCGCCTCAGTGCGTATGGTGCGAGCGTCCGGTCGTTTTTGGGCGGCGTAGCCTGCTGGGGGGCACGGGCCGCGACGATGCGCCTGGCCGGCTCCGTACGCTATGGGAGGGAAGCCGGGTATGGCGAACAGTGCACAGGCGGACACCGTTGAACTGGGGGCGATGCTCACCGGGCGTGCCGCGGTGAACGTCCGGCTGGCTTTGGTCGCGGACGCACAGCAGTGGATCCTGCACCATGGGCAGGTCACTTTGGACGACGACGCCGTGAAGGAGCGGGTCTGGCGCTATGACACGGCGGCGTTTGCGGAGCTGCGCCTGCCTGGCTCGACGGTGGCCGCGCTGCTGAGGGGCGATGAGCAGGAGATCCACGGTCTGCGCGTGGCCGCCCCCGTTCCGCAGTCGTCCGGTGTCTCCGTCCATCGGCTGCGGGGCCAGGAGGAATGGGGCCGGTCGACCACCTTGTGGCCGCGGACCGAGTGGTCCATCAACCGGGACATCGACACTCCCCGGCCCGGCTACGACCTGTTGGTCGGACACGGTCCTTCCTTCCTGAACTTCGACCAGGCGCTCAGTGCCTTCCTCCACCAGCGCCCCCACGACAGCACCGCGGGCCGTTCGGATCTGTGGCGCATCGTCCAGCCGCAGCGTGCCGGCTGGTTCCCGCGGATCACCATCGGCCCCGACCTGCTGACGGCCGAAATCGATGGGGAAGACCTGGACGGCGCGGTACTGGAACTGAACTGGGCGTCGGGCAGCCAGGCCCAGCCCGTCGACGGTGCCGGCACCTACAGTTTCCCCTTGCCTCACGGACTCGCGCACGACAGCCTGTTGATGCTCCGCCGCGAAGAGCGGTGGCTGGACTGGCGCAGCTTCCCGGCCCCCGCATACGGCCGTGCCCGCGACGCCTCGGTCGTCTGGGAGCAGCCCGGCCTTGAGCTGGACCTTCTCCTGGCGCATGGAGAGGGACCGCACCTGGAGTGCAAACGAGAGGTACCGGAAGGCGAATCACGGAAGAAGATGCTCAAGACCATCGCCGCCTTCGCCTCGAAGGACGGCGGCACGATTTTGATCGGCGTCGAGGACGACCTGCAGATCGTGGGCCTGCCCGAGCAGGCGAACGTCGACAAACAGAACCTCCAGATCGTCAGCATGATCAGGGACACCCTGGAGCCGGTGCCGCCCTACGAGTCGCGCGTGATCGACCACGAAGGCAGGAAGGTCCTGGCGATCGAAGTCTCCAGCGGGGGACAGATGCACGCCTACCGCAATGGACAGCGCCTGGAGTTCTACGTCCGCGTCGGCCCGAACACGGTGCCCGCACGCCACCACGAGATCGCCGCGGGATTCCGGCAGGATCCAACCGCCGCAATCTTCTGAGAGCCGCCGCACCGGCGGTACCGTCCCCGCAGGCCCCTCGGGCCCCTGCTCGCCTCACGAGCCCCGCCCGAGGGGCTCTTACGGTCGAGACGCGTCCGACCTCGTCCGGCCGGCGACAAGCACCGCCCGGGCGTATCGGAAACGATCGGCCCGTTGCCGGACCCGCTGCGCACCCTTGGCGCTCAGCCCCCTTTGGCCTGCTGCCCGTGTTCCGGGGTCTTGGATCACGGGAAGCGGGAACCGCGGTGACGTCGATCCACCTCTCCTCCGGCAACCCCCGGTGGATGCCAAAGACCGGGGCAGACCTCCGGGCCGCGGCCGGCAGCGGCCTGTTCGAGGAGAGCCACCACCTGGACCTGAACAAGCACCTCGAACAGCAAGGGCGGCAGCAATGAGCGCCATCAGGGGTTCAGCTCGCGAGGTTCGGTGACGCCGGTGAGCTGCCACATCACCCGTCCCGTCCCCGCCTCCGCTCCGTCCCCGCCTCCGCACCGCCCCCGGCCCCGTCCCGTCCCCGCCTCCGCACCGTCCCTGGCTCCGTCCCGTCCCTGGCTCCGCACCGTCCCCGGCGTGCGCGGCGGCGACGGCCTCCGGGACCGTGCCCACTGCGGTGACCGCCCAGCCGCGGGCGGCGAGGTACCGGGCCTGGCACTGACCCTGAGATCCCGCGCGGCCTGCGTGAGGGCCCCTTTCCCGGGGACCGCGCCGACTCCACGGCATCACACGTGAACGCGGTCGTGTACAGCCTGCTCCTGCTGCTCCTGCCACTGACTGCGGCGGCGTCCGCGAGGTCCTTGCGGGGCCCGGGGTTTCAGTGGGCTGTCGCCTCGCGGAGGTGTTCCAGGTAGCGGTTCGGTTCGCTGCCGTGGGCCTGGTCCTGGGCTCCGTGGCGGATGTGGGCCAGGTTTCCGCGGGGGTGATGCGCAGCATGGTGGTGGCGGCGTGGGGGGTGCCGGTTCGGCGCAGGGTGTCGGCGTCGGTTACGGGGATGCCGGGTCCGAACATGGCGGTTGCCTGGGGGGCGGTGGCGGCCGGGGGTGTCCGGTGCGGTTGACGCTGCTGACGTACAGGTGCGGGAAGCGGTCGAGCAGCGCGGTGAGAGGCTGCCAGCGGACGCCGAGGAGGAGGAGGTGCCGGTCGCGCAGGGCGGGGTGGTCCAGGCCGGTGGCGGTGTGGGGTGGCGCGTGGGCACGAGGAGGGTGACCAGGTGGTCGCGCAGCAGGGTGGTCGCGGTGCGCCGGGCGGCCGGTGTCAGGTCCAGGCGGGTGGCGAGGCCATTCCAGGTGGTGTCGTCGGGGACCCACAGGGCGACTTCCTGGTGGACGGGGCGGCCTTTGGCGTCGTTGACGGCCTGGGGGTGGTGGCGGTGACGACGTAGGTGAGGGGACTGGGGTTGGGCAGGACGGCGGCCCGTCCGGTGGCCAGGGCGTGTGCGGCGGCGCTGGTGTCGAGCGGGGCGGTGGCCGGCATGGGGGGCGGGTCCGTTCAGGATCGGGGCGCGGTGGCGGTCAGGCCGTCGAGGCAGGCGGCGAAGTCGGCATCGTCGATGACGGCCTGGTTCAGGCGGTAGGCGCGGTCCTTGGCCCAGGCCAGGGCGATACCGGTCTGGACCGGGTCGAGCCGGTGGCCCAGCCGCTCGGCGACAGCGCTCAGCACGCGCCGGCTGGCGAGGTGGGTGAGGACCACGGCCGGTGACAGCCCGAGATGCTGCTGAGGGTCGTAGGGCTGGAAGGTCCGAGGGTGGGTGAAAGGGGTACCGGTGGAGATGGTGGCGACGCCGGTGCCCACGATGGGAGTGGTGACGGTGAGCGGGACTCCGGTCTCGCCGGACACCATCTGTGCGATGGCCGGCAGCCGGGTCAGGTCCGGCTGGGTCCACCACGGTTCACAGCCGGCGCCGAGGACCTGCCCGGCCTTGGCCCGGTTGCGGGCGAGCAGGAAGAGCAGCTGCTCGGTGGCGGTCATGCCGCTGCGTTCGGCCATGCCCAGCCACGAGCACGCCGCCACCCGTACTCCGCTCTCCAGGGCGGCCAGGGTGTTGGCCAGGCCCAGGCCGAGGTCGTTGTGCAGGTGTGAGACCAGGACCGCTTCGGGCCCCGCACCGGCCGCGACCCGCCGGAACAGGGCCCGGGTCTGGCCGGGCAGCAGGTCGCCGACCGCGTCGGCCAGCACGATCGTGCCCGCCCCCTGGGCCGTCATCGCACCGGCGTATTCGGCGACCAGGCCCAGGTCCGCCCGGGGCGTGTCGACCAGACACACGTCCACCGCGACCCCGTCCGCCAGGCCGACCGCTTCCTTGACCACGTCCAGACCCTGGCGCAGGGCATCTTGGGCGCCGCTGTGCACCAGAGCGCGGGCGGTCGCCTCGGAGGCGGCCACGATCACCATGACCCGCGCGTGCGCCGCACCCCGCACCGCACCCAGCGCCAGCCGCACGTCCGCCACCGTGCCCCGGCAGATCGCGGACGGGCTCACCGAGCCCTGCGCCTCCGACGCGACCCGCCGCGTCGCCTCGAACTCCTGCCCGCACACGGAGGGGAAGCCGGCCGCGAACACCACGTGCCGGGGCCCGTCCACCCCGAACACCGCACCTTGTTCGCGGGCCAGCCGGACCCGGAAACCGGCACTCATCAAGGTCTTGGCCTGCGCACCGCCCCGCGCGGACTCCTCGAACAGCACGACCCGGCCGGCCCTGGCCGACTCCCTCACCACGTCCACCGACGACAAAGCCCCAACCCCCGCCTGACACTCACGTATTTCGCTCCGTCACGATCCGCTCACGCGGATCCTGGGACACGCCCAGGTGGACGAGGGCTGTGTTCGGCACACGACGCCGGTGTCAGCCCCTCCGTGCCGCTTCGCCGAGAGGCGGCTTTGTTCGTGCACTCGTCAGAGGTGGTGCTGGTGGCCCGCTCGCCGCACCGGCCCCGGCCCCCGGCCGGGAGGGCGAACCGGCTGGGATCCCGCTCGCCGGCACGCAGGTGGTGAACCGCCGCGAGGGACGCTGACGGGGTGAAAGGAAGAACCCCGGCCCCGTCGGGTCGTCAGCTCGATGAAGATCACCTTCTGCGAGGAGTCTGCCGATGCGTTCTCGAACCGTCACCAGTGTCGTACCGTACTGCCGGCCGGCGGCCTGATGGGCGTCGGCGGGGGGCACGGCCCATGCCGACGCCGGCGTTCCCCACGACGCCGCGACCCGGGGGCAGCCCCTCCCAGACGCGAGCCTCCAGCAACTCCACGAGCACGTACGACGACGAGGCCCACAGCGGCACCGCGAGCAGACAGCTCCCCCTGGGCGTGGCCTATGTGATGTTCACCTGCTGGCGCCAGATCTACGGGATCATGTGCATGGCGGTCTACGGGCACCTCGACTACGCCTTCACCGGCTGCCGCGCGCTCTTTGACGACATGATTGCCGGCCTCCTGGAGCGGCTCGGCCTGCAAGTCAGCCCCAACCTGCGCCCCTGAGCGGCCAAGAGCGTCACCGCCGTATTCAAGGCCACCGGCGACGACCCTGAGGAAGCGAAGCAGAAGGGGAAGGCAGGCGGCGATGCCGGAGGGCACGACGTGGCGCTGCCCTGCTTGAGGCAGACCGGACGCGGATCCTTCGGTGGATGACAGTGGCAGCGCACACAGGGCGCACGGGAGCAACAGGTGGTGGTGCAGGGGCTGTTGTCAGAGTGCTGCGCTACGGTCATGGTCCCCGTCATCGGGGGCGTTTCGTCCCGCCCGGCCTCTACCTCAGGCCGGGCGGGAACGAGTGGCGCGTGCTCCCTGGTGGTTCTCGGCACGGGAGCCGGGCCCCTTCCGGATGGAAGGACGACACCTTGGTGTCCTGACTCCAATTTGGGGGTCTGGCCGGTGGGATTGCAAGGAGAATCGGGAACTTCACCCGCGAAGCGGCGTCAGCAGGCTCGACGTGCACAGGAACGGTCATCTCCGACCGCATGCCGCACCTTCCATGCATCGCAATGTTCCGTAATTCCATGATCACGTGGCGTTAGCGGCATCCACCGGTACATGCTGATGCTCCTTCAGCAGCGGTTCGGCACCCGCGAGTTGAAGGGGTCACCTCTGTGTGGCCTTCCGGATGCACAGTACGACGACACGCAAGGAATCACGATGAACAGCAAGCTGACAGCGGCGGCCATGGTGCTGTCGCTGGGCGTCCTCGGCTGGAGTGTGGCGATGGCGGCGATGGGGCATGCCGCCATCATCGCCACCCTGGCCCCGGTCCTCGGTCTCACCGTCACCCACGTCCTGGCCGGCTTCCGCAGCAAGACCGCGGCCGTCCCCGGCACCGCCACGACGGCGGTCGACGAGGAGGACAGCGCCCCGTGACCCCAGCGCACAACGCGACGGGGCCGGCTTCCGGGCCGGCCCCGCTCCGCCCCGGCCGCAAGCTCGGCCCCATCGCCTCCACCGTCGGCAGCGCCCACCGCGCATGGCTCACCCCCACCCGCGAGCACTACCTCCTCAGCGGCCGCACCCTCGCCGACCTCAGCGCACGCGTACTCGCGAAATCGAAGCTCTCCGAGCTGCTGCGCGGAGTCGGCCACTACCCCCGCTGGGAAGTCATCCACCGCCTGGCCGAGGAACTGAACATACCCACCTGGCCCCTCCACCGGCTCTGGAAGCAGGCAGCCATGGACGCCGGCAAGAGCCGCGACTGGGTCGACCGCTCCACCGCAGGCCGGCTCGCCGTCACCACCCAGCCCGGACCGCCCATCGAACACGGCGCCCTGCGCTCCATGGTCGAAGACGGCTACCGCCGCTACGCCGGCGTCTTCCTGACCGACACCGTCCTGGACGCCGCCGTCGAGGAAACCTTCGCCATCCTGTGGCTCTCCTTCGACGACGCCCTGGCCAGCCCCGACATCCGCCGCTACGCCTGGAACATCCTCAGCGCCACCGTCAAGGCCAGGGCCGACCACCGCGACCAGCGGCCCGTCCTCGCCGACGCCGCCTTCGACACCGCCGCCCTGCACGCCCAGGACTCCCTCGACCACCAGGCGGCCCAGCTGGCCGAGTCCCTGGAGATGTTCGCCGCCATCAGCAGGCTGCCCCTCACCCAGCTCGACGTCATGGTGCTCAGGCGCCTGTGCGGCTTCACCACCGAGAAGGTCTCCGACCTCCTCGGCATCCCGCTGGCCCTCGTACGGTCCAGCGAACGCCACGCCGACCGGTTCCTCGCCGACACCGTCGAGCCGCCGGCCCACACCGGGGGAACCACCTCATGAAGAAAACCCACCTCGACAACCTCCTCGCCCGAACCCTCCTCGTCTTCGAACGAGCCGTGCCACGCGACACCGTCCCCGCCCGCGACCCGGACCCGAAAACCCCCAGGCCCGTCGCCCCCCGCCACCCCACCGACCACAACACCGCATCGGCCGCCGAAGACCTGCGCACCCTGTGCGAGGCCCTCGTCACCCACACCCCCGCCGACGCCGTCGCCGACTTCCTCACCGACCAGATCCCCGAACCCCGCAGCGCCATGGTCCTGGCCTGCGTCCTGCAGCTCACCGACACCGACGACGGCGCCCGGTTCTGGTGGCAGTACGCCGCCGGCGCCGGGCACGCCGCGGCCGCCTACTGCCTCTACCTCCACCACCTCGCCCTCGGCGAGACCCACGCCGCCCGCTGGTGGCACGAGCAGACCGACGACGACACCCCCGCGGTGAAGACCGTCCGCACCACAGTCCACCGCGGCAACACAACCGTCGCACTCTTCCACGAGGAGGAGACCTCCGCCGCGACCCTCCTGCGGCTTCTGCGGCGTCTGGGCAGGCCCGCCCCCCGCCCCAGGTCCGCCGCCCTCGCCGAGCTGATGGCCTACATGCCGACCGCTGTCGCCGTCGGCTACCTCCGCGAACCCGACAGCGAGCTTCCGCTGCCGGGAGGAAGGTTCGCCCACGAGATCCACGCCCTGCTCACGGCGAGCGCCACCCAGCCCGACCGCCCCAGCAACCTCCCCGCGCGCACCAGAGGCCGTGGCCGCACCCGCACCGGGCCGCGGCAGGTCACGGCCGGCTCTGGGCCAAGGATCCCGCAGCCCTTCGGCGAGGCCGCCTCATGCTGAGACCCGCCAGCGCGCACATGGCACCGTCCGGCCGGCAGTCACGAGCAGCCGAAGGCTCCGGTCCCTACCGGTGGCAGCCACCTGAAACCAGCGCCGTACGCCGTTCGGCCGCCGGCCTGTCGGACCGGCAGCGACCGAAAGTGCGAGGCGGGCGCTCACGCCAAGTGGAGCAGTGCAGCCTTGTCAGACGCGGCAGTTCATGCCGTTGGTGACTTCGCGAAAGCTGGCGATCACGGGGTTTGCCATGGATTCGCGGTAGACAACGACCACTCGTCCGTAGGGCCATGTGATGTCGGTGCGCATTTTCTCGTTGCCGAGGCTGCAGCCGGTGTACATCATGCTGCGGTGCAGGTCGGTGTAGTCGCCGCCGTTCTCCCACACTGTGGTCGAGGGGCCGGCGGTGAGGAACATGGTCTGGGCCTCAGGGCTGAACGTCACCTGTACCCCCTCAGGCAAGGCCCACTCGTCGCGAAGGAACTTCTGGAGTTCCTTGTTGATGGATGCGGCGATGCCGCGTTCGGAGGCGGTCATCGCATCGCGGGCGGCCGACCACTCCGTGATGGTGGGCTGGGCGTAGTCGCTGCGCGTATAGGCGGGCTGAGGTTCGGCCGTCGCGGTGACGGTGGCCTTCGGCGCGGTGACGGTGGGGCTGCTGACCGCGGTGACGGCTGCTGCAGTACGTGCCGGAGGCACAGAGCTTGCAGGGGGAGTGGGAGAAGGGGTGGCGGGCGCAGAGGACACCGATGGTGAAGCAGACGGCAGCGCGGACGCCGCGGCAGCCGAAGGCGCCTGCCGTCCCAGGGCCGTGGACGCGTAGACGGCCGCGGCGGCAATGACCAGAACGGCGGCCGCGGCTGCGGTGATGTATCCGGCTCTGCGCGCCCGGCCCTGGCCTGTGCCGGCCGGCCAGGTCTCTTCGGGAACGGCCGGCAGAGTCCAGTGAACGGAATCCAGGCCGCCGTGCGGCACGGCTGCTGAATCGTCCTGGGCCAGGACCTGTGTGTTCTCCCCGGCGAGCAGAGCTCTGCACGCACTGCTCAGAGATGCAGCCGTGGGGCGGTCGCCTGCCTCTTTCGACATCGCATCCGCCACGAGGAGGGCAAGGTCTTCGGGCAGACCCGCGAGATCGGGATCCTGCGACATCACACGGAAGGCGACAGCGTCTGGAGCTCCGGTCCCGAACGGGTGACGACCGGCCCCGGCATAGGCGACGAGCGCACCCCAGGCGAACACGTCGGACTCAGGTCCGACGCTGCCCGTGCGGTACTGCTCGGGGCTGATCCAGCCCGGCGTGCCGGTCAGCATCCCCGTCCGGGTGACCGAGGTCCCGTCGAAGGCGTGCGCAATCCCGAAGTCGAGAAGACGAGGCCCGCTGGGGGAGAGGATCACGTTGCCCGGCTTGATGTCACGGTGGATCACACCAGCCGCATGGACCGAAGCCAGAGCGGCGGCGGCGCCGGCGGCGAGCGCGAGAAGCACGGCACCCCGTAGCGGGCCGTGCGCGGCAATGTGCTGCTGCAGCGTCGGACCCGGTATGTAGGGGGTGGCAAGCCACGGACGCCCGGCTTCACAGTCGGCCGCGACCACCGGCACGAGACACGGCCCGCTCACCCGGCTCGTCAGCGCCACCTCACGCCGGAACCTGGCACGGAACTCCTCGTCACCGGCCTGAGCCGGATGGACGACCTTCACCGCCAGACGGTCACCGCCGGCATCCAGAGCGGCGTAGACGGTCCCCATCCCCCCGGTCCCCAGGCGGCCCACTATTCGGTACGGACCCACGCGCGCCGGGTCCCCGGCAAGCGCAGGCAGAATGCGGGCAGTCACGTGGGTTCCCTCTCCGGCCGGGCGTATGGCGATGGATCTTACGTGCCACCCCCGAACGGACGGTCATCCGTTCATGCGGAGCATGCCTGGCTGGAGATACCGCAGGAGGAAACTGCTCCGGGAGCACCGGGCTCCTCCGGCAGCCCGTGGCCAAGGCCCCGTGGCCCGGGACGTCTCCGTGACCGAGGGACACGGCGTGCGGACACGCCTTTCGTCAGCGGCCGGGAAGCCGCGCGGAGGCTCTCCGATAGTGCGGATGGTGTTCCGCAACTGCCGCATGGGCATTACTTCAAGCTCCTCAAGAGCTCGCGCGGCCCCTCTCATCTTCGTGTGATGGTCGGGGGCCAATCCAGTGTGCCCCCACTTCTTCGAGACGAGGGCGTACGTCCTGATCCAGCCTGTCCATGCCTGCACGATCTCGCCGAACCAGACCTTCCTCGGCCCGGAGGTGAGGCAGAAGACGCTGTTGATCAACGCTTCTCGCGCCTGGTAATCGCGAGTGATCAACCTGTCACGGTTCAGCCTCTCAGCATCCGTCGTGTCGTTCTCTGCGGCCTGCAACTGCTGACGCAGCTTGGCGTTCGCCGCCCTATTGATCCGAAACCTTTGGGTTCAGGCTCGTTGACCTTGCGTGAGGGATCTGGTGGGGGATGCGCGGACGTGGTCGCCGGACGCGCAGGAGGCTGTAGCCAGTGAAGTTGCCGCCGCGAAGTACGAAAACCCTATGCTCGTGCCGGTTCTGTACTGCGGTATTCGCAGGGGTGCCTGCAGGGCCAACGCAACAGGGGGTGCGGTCGGTGTCGACCCAGGACCCGCGGGAGCAGCGAACGCCACCGGGTCGATCTGACGCAGCCCGCAGACAGGTCACGGAACACACCGCAGCCGCCTCGCCCAGATCCGACGCCGCAGCGAGCAGCGGCTGTGCACGGTCGAGCGCCCCAAGCGACGCGCCCAGGGCTGAGACATCCGCAGGTGAGACGCCAGCGGACAACCATGCTCGGAGCAGTGTCCCGGTGCGAGATCCGACGTCATTGCGGAAGAGGTGCGCACCATGTCCGGACTCGTGGGCGCCGTCTGCGTCTCCTGTTTCGCTCCGCTCCGCAGCCGACTCGACGTCCGCGCCATTCGTACCCGCTGTGTCTCGCCTCCGACGGTTGATCTCAGCCAATCTCCTGTGTTCACTCAGCGGACTTCGGGGAGCCTTGCGATCCTACGTCCGTCGCTCTAGGTGACTGATTCGTCACCTATGGATCATGGTTCGGGGGAAGACAATGAGTGAGCATGCAGAGCTGGTCGCAGTAACTGCCGCGGCGGCCGCAGCTCTTGTCGGTGAGATGGTGAAGGACAGCTGGGCATCTATGCGGGCGGCCGTGGCCCGCCTCTTCGGGCACGCCGACGAGTCGGAAGCAGAGCGCCAGCTCGCCCGCCTCGATGCAGACCAGGCCCAAGTGGGCACCCTTGACCGGGCCCAGCTCGAGGGGCGGTGGCAGCGCCGATTCATGACGTTGGTGGAGGACTTCCCCGACGCCGAAGACGACCTGGCCCTGCTGGCCGGCCGCCGGGACAAGGATGAAACGCCGGGCGTCAGCCAGAACGCGACCGGCAACACGGGACCGGTCATTCAGATCGGGCGGGACAACTCCGGCGCCCTGAACACAGAGGGGCGACGCTGACAGGTGACCAACGAACCATCACCGCAGTTTCCGCATCAGGTCTCCCAGGGCAACAGCGGTCCCACAGTGCAGGTGGGAGGTGACAACCAGGGTCCCATCTCGGTCACACACCGGCTGCCGTTGCCCTGTCACCCCGTACCGGCAGCGGACCGACAGGCCGCAGCCGAACCCCTGTGGGTCCACACCCCCACCCCTCAGAGGGTCGCCGACCTGCTGTCGGCCACCGGCCTCGCAGTCATCGTGGGGGAGCAGGGAACCGGCCGAAGGATCTCTGCGCTGCGGGCTCTGGAAACGCACCTCGCACCGGGCTTCCCCGTACGCCAGCTCTTCGACCTTGCTCCCGACTGGGAAGACGACGACACACCGGCGAAGGACGTACTGCCGCAGCCACAGCCAGGATGCGGCTACCTGATCGACGCATCATCACGCAGAATCAGCCTACAAGCCGCTCTTGCCCTCACCGCCTGGGCTGAGCGTCTGCACGCCGCCGGCAGCTGCCTGGCGATCACCGGAGAAGCACGGGACTGGCAAGGCGACAGCCACCTTGTCATTCAGGCCGTACGACCCGACGCCCTCCAGGTCGCACGCAACCATCTCGCTGTCCGCCTCTCATCACCAACCCACGCGCACTGGCTCCACCCCGATCCCCACCAGGCCCCAGACCGCAGCCGCTTCAGGGCCCCTGCCACTCCGGACCGGACCGCAGGGGTCTTCGCCGATCTGATCCCGCGGGGCGTCAGCCCCTCAAACGCGATAGAGATCGCCTTCCGCCTCAGCCGTGTCAACCCGGAACGACTCGCCCGAGCCGTCCAGCAAAAGGAAGGCCACAACGGCCCCGAAGCCCAGGAACAAGGCATCGGAGAGCTGAAGAGCATCCGGGACGAGGTCCTGCAATGGACCACCTTCCTGGAGAAGACCCTCACCGAGACCGGCACACGCGGCCAGGACCGGGTCATGCTCCTGGCAGCCGCATACCTGGAAGGCGCGCCCCTGGAGGTGTGCATCAGGGCAGCTGGCGACTTCAGCCCCGACGACGGTCCTGTCGCGCGCCGCTTTCGTGAAGGCCGCAGCCCCCGCCGCCGCCTCCGCGACGTGGGGGTGGACGTCACCCCCGACGACAAGGCCGACTTCACCAGCAGACCCGGCCTCGCACTCAATGCCATCCGCATGGACTGGCATCACTGGGCGGACGAGCGCGAGCAGACCAGAAAGTGGCTGGAGCGGATCACCGCACCCGACGGAGTCGCTGCACCCTGGGCAGCTCAGATCGGCCGGCGTCTGCTGGAGCTGTCCCGCACCGCAGCAGCCGATCCCCCCTTCTTCCCTGTCCTTACGGAATGGACTGCCCCTGCACCAGGCCAGACCAGGATCGAAGACGTCACCCAGCTCCTCACCCATGCCGCGGCCACGGACGGGATGGCCCGCGAAACTCATAAGGTATTGCTGGACTGGGCATCGCCGAAGGCCAACCCTCACCGCCGGGAGATCGTTGCCAGAGTATGCAGCGGCGCCTACGGCAAACGATGGCCGCACGCAGCCCTCGTCCGCCTCAGGCATCTGCTGAACCACGACGATCTGGCTGCCCAGATCGCTGCCGACACCCTGGCAACCTACGCGGACAGCACAGGGACCGCCTTCGGTCATGTCATCGACACAGTCGAGTCATGGCTGGAGAGGTACCCCTCCTACTCGGCCGGTGCCCGCGGATTCCTGGCACTCGTCCAGTCCTCGACCGCCAACAGCACACTCACCAAACTGATCACCACGGCCCAGGCATCTCCCAAGATCCGGGACTTTCTCATCACCGGCTGGTGGGCAACCCTCGAACAGCCCGGAGTGCGTGAACAGGCCCACCAAGTTCTCCTTGCCTGGGCGCGGGCCGTACACGAAGGCCATCTCGACCGCGACTTCACCTTCGGGATCCTCACCGACGTCCGCAACGCGCATACGCCTGTCGACGCGATGTCACGCTTTCTCTACGGAAGTCCCGAACACGAAGACCCGGCACTGATCGACGCACGGTTTGCGCTGGCCAACCTCCAAGCATGCCAGCACGAACGCTGTTTCCGCCCGGACTGCCCAAACCTTCAGTCAGCACCCTCAGCCGGCCAGGCAGCAGCAACAGAGGGCGCAGAGGAACCCTCTCATTAGACCTTGCTGGTGTCAGCCCAACGTCGCCACGCTACGGCGCTCTGCGCTGCCGCAGTCCGTTCGGATGCCGTCGCCGGACGAGGGGCGTCTCAGCCGCTCATGTCGGGCGCTTGTGCCTGTATCGCGGCCGTTACTGCTTCCAGGTACGCGGCGTACGTCTCTCGCTGGATCCACGTGAACATCACGGTACGCGAGTTGTTCGCGATGGCTTTCTGGGCTTGGGCGGTCGCGATGCACAGCTGGCCCCCGTCCTGCCCGGTGGCCAGCTGTACGTACCCGTTCACAAGACGGGTCGGAGCCTTGGAGCGGACCTTGACGACGGCCTTGAACGGGATCGCACAGTCCCTTGCCCCGGACACTTTCCCGATGAGTTTGCGCTTGATCTCGGCGCGGTCTGCATAGAGCGTCACCGTCGCGACGTAGCCCTTGAAGATCCGCTCTTCAGGCATGGGCGCCGGCGCGCCCTTGGAGAGGTCGTATCCCATCGCATCAGGGTGCCGCTCGCTCACAGCAGGTGGCCTGGATCGGTCGATGCACTGCGCGCGTCGCTTCCTCACTCCGGGCCGGCGTCTTGCGGTTGGCGTATTGGAACAGCGACCCGACCGGGGGGTCGGATCGCCTGGCATCTCGGGGGCAGTATGGGCCGGCAAGCTCAGGAGCTCAGTCAGCGGTGGCCGACTGCGTAGCTTTGCCGGACGGTTCTTCGTCGACCATGCCTCGGGCCTGGTCGAACGCGGCGCGGGCGTCGTGGACGACGGTGGCCAGGTCGGCCATGAGAGCAGCCACCGCAGCGGGAGCGTCGGGCGCGTCCACCTCCCGCCGGTCGCTCCAGAACTCCTCCTGCTCGTTCCCGGTGTCGCGTACGTGCTCGATGACGACCAGGGCATGCAGACGCAGCCGTTCACCGTCCAGGACCTGGAGGGCCGCGGAGGCGACCAGCGTCTCCGACGAGAGCGGCAGGTGTGCCACATGGCAGAGGAAGCCGCTCTGGTAATGGATCTTCTCCCCTGGGACGCCGGGTCTGCGCTGTCGCTCTTCCTCGGGGACCGCGGTGGCGCCGCCGGACGTGGGGTGGAGCTTTGTTCCGGGCCAGAGCCTGAGGTGCGCCTCCAGCGCGCGGATGCCTTCCTCGAGCTGCTGCAGCGGTGTACGGGCGAGCGCTTCTGCGTCGTGGCGGGCGGATTCCGCTTCGCTCTCGGCGTTCTGCAGGGCGAGAAGACGTTCTGCCAATGACCCTTCACGCTGTGCGGGGGGTGTCGGGCCGAAGCTGGGCCGGTCGCCGGGAGGAAAACCTTCCAGAGGGACGCAGAAGAGCCTGCGCTGGTGGAACTGCAGCTGCTCCACCTCTACGTTCGGGTAGCTCTCAAGGGCCTCTTGGACCATCCGCAGGTTCTGCTCGGAGAACCTGTTGCCCAGAACGACGCCGGTGACGGCGTCGTGGATGTCGATGTAGTCGTAGCCCTCGGACTGGTTGAGCAGGACGAGCCGGTACTCGGATTCGTAGGCCCAGTCGCTGTGCTTACGGAAGAACAGCGGGTTCTTGTTCTTGGCGGCGTATGCCAGAGCAGCTGCGTCCGCCCCGAACTCCTTCACCTGGCCGAGGTCGACGCCGCTGATGGTGGAGGCGGAGTTCTGCCCGTTCAGATAGCGGACCGGCCCGTGGAAAGCGAAGGTCGCCGGCTCCGAGTGGCGCAGGAAAGACTCGAGGAGCTTGTCCTGGTCCAGTCTGAGGCAGACGCCGGCGTACTTGTCGCCGTAGTGGGACCACAGCGCGAGGTGTGACCATCCGCGCGCCGCGTCGCGGTTGAGGATGTCCGCGGCCGGGACGAAGTCGCGTGTCAGGCACCCGACCTTGGTGTGCAGGCGAAGGTGCCGGTCAAGTTCCTCCCACAGGGAGAAGGCGGCGTCGATGTCGTCGCCCATGGGCCCGGAGAGGGTCGGAGGGTGCGGCTCTGTCTCCCACAGATCATTGGTCTTGGGGTAGGGCGAGAGACGCAGCTTGCCCGTCGCCAGGATGATCGCGGCCGCCTGTGCGCTGGTGTAGTGGAACAGGTCGTTGGTCGCGGACCACTGTGTTGCTGCCATCTCGAGTTCGTTGTAGGACTCGTATGCCTCTGCCCGGCTTAGGGCCGGGCCATCGTTTGCAAGCATGGGTTCCTTCCGTCGCCACAGGCGTGATTCCGGTCTGTGGATCGACACTCTACCCCCATTATCGTCATCGTGACGAAAATAGGGGTGTGTCTCAGGCGCCGTCCCCGCTACGCCCAGGGGATGGCCATGACCAGACTGCCCGACCGCACTGGGAGCCCCGGAGGCTAAGAGGTCCTAACAAAGGCGTTGGACATGACGGTGGGTGATCAGGCAGGCCGCGAGGCCCAGGAAGGCTTCGTGGATGTCGTCACGCCGTT
>NZ_JBHVRX010000064.1:0-13707 GCF_042885515.1 Streptomyces sp. NPDC058052
GGGCCGCACCGGACGGTGCGGCCCTTCGCGCGTCCCGCGGCCGGCGCGGTCCCCGTGCCCGGGGTCAGCTCGCGCGCTCGGCCGGCTCCGCCTCCGCGGGGGCCGCCTGGGCGCCCATGACCACCCGGGACGTCCCCGGGCGGGTCAGGCGCAGGGAGACGGCGACCGTCACGAGGGCCAGGGCGGTCATCGCCGCGCCCGCCCAGGCGGGGGAGGCGTAGCCGAGGCCGGCGTCGATGACGGTGCCGCCGAGCCAGGGGCCGCCGGTGTTGCCGAGGTTGAAGGCGGCGGTGGTGGTGGCGCCGGCGAGGGTGGGGGCGGCGCCGGCCACGTTGAACATGCGGGCGTTGAGGGCGGGTGCGGTGTAGAAGGCGGAGACGCCGAGGAGGAAGGCCAGCAGGACCGTCGCCACCGGGCTGGACGCGAGGAACGCCAGGGCCACCAGGAAGACCGTGGAGGCGGCGATGCCGCTGAGCAGCACGCCGAAGAGGTGCGCGTCGGCCACCCGGCCGCCGATGGTGGTGCCGACCAGGGCGCCGATGCCGAAGAGGGCGAGGACGCCGGAGACCCAGCCCTTGTCGAGGCCGGAGACGTCGGTGAGGAGCGGGGCCAGGTAGGAGAAGGCGCAGAAGACGCCGCCGGCGGCGAGGGCGGTGATCACGATCGAGAGCAGGACCTGGCGGTCGCGGTAGATCGTGAGCTCCCGCTTGAGGCGGGGCCTGGTCTCGGGGAGGGGGAGGTGCGGGATGCGGGTGACGACGCCGACGAGGGCGATCGCGGAGGCGGCGCCGACGGCCCAGAAGGCGGAGCGCCAGCCGAGGTGCTCGCCGAGGAAGGCGCCGGCGGGGACGCCGAGGACGTTGGCTATGGAGAGGCCGCCGATCATGACGGCCATGGCGCGGGCCCGGGAGCTCCGCGGGACCATCGCGATGGCGACGGCCGCGCCGACGGCCCAGAAGCCGGCGCAGGCGAGGGCGCTGACCACGCGGGACGCGAAGAGGATCCCGTAGTTCGGGGCGAGCGCGCCGGCGACCTGGCCGAGGCCGAAGACGGTGATCAGGGAGACCAGGGTGGTCTTGCGGGGGAGGCGGAGCGTCGCCACGGCGAGCAGCGGGGCGCCGACGACCATGCCGATGGCGAAGGCGGAGATGAGGAGTCCGGCCTGAGGGATGGAGACGCCCATGTCCTCCGCGATGGGCGGCAGGAGGCCGGAGAGCATGAACTCGCTGGTGCCCAGTGCGAAGACGGAGAGACCCAGGATGTAGACGGCCAGGGGCATCCGGGACGTGGGGGCGGGCGGGGGGACGGGCTCGGCTGAGGGAGACGGCATGACATGGGTCAACCGGTGTTTCGTCCCTGTCATTCCGGATCTTCCGGTTCGTCTCGCGATACGGGACGTGAGGTGCCGCACGCCTCGCCGGCCTGCGCGTCCGTCCGCGCCGTGACGAGCGCGGGCCTTCCGGTTGCCCCGGGCGCGGAGGGAGAGGCCCCTCGGCGGGGGCCCTCCACGTGGGCCGGCGGCCCTCCGCGGGGGCCGGGGGGCCGGGGGCCCTCCGCGGGGGCCGGGGGGCCGGGGGATCGGGCGGTCCCTCCGCCGGGAAGGCCCCTCCGCGCCGGTGCGGGCCCTAGACCGGCGCGGGGCCGGCTGAGGTCAGTTCCGTGAGTTCCTTCTCCAGGTTCTCCCGCGCCTTCGCCTCCCACACCGCCGCGCCGTACGGGGTGCGGAAGAGGCGGGGCAGGGAGAGGAGCTGGCGCAGGACGGCAGCGCGGCCGCCGCGGAAGGCGTCGTCGGGGACGAAGCCGTACTCCTCGCGGACCGCGTCCGTGTACCCCCGGTAGGTATCGGGGCCGCTCGCCAGGATCGCCAGGTCCGCGTCGCAGAGGGTCTCGCCGTTGAGGTCGCCGGGGTCGGGGTCGTGGGTGACGGTGAGGCGGACCAGGCGGGCCACCTCCGCCACCTCGTGGGCGGTCAGCCCGGCCTCGTGCAGGGCGCGTTCGGCGAGGGCGGCGGAGCGCTCCTCGTTCTCGGAGCGGTCGGGGCGGTACACGGCGTCGTGGAACCAGGCGGCGAGGCGGACGAGTTCGAGCTCCCCGCCCTCGCCGCCCTGGTCGGCGAGCTCGTCGATGCGGTCGAGGACCGCCCGCAGGTGGGCGGTGGTGTGGTAGCGCCGCTGCGGCTCGGCCCAGCGGGCCAGCAGGTTGCGGCCGTACGGGGCGGGGTCGGGGCCCTCCCGGCCGGCGCGGGCGGCGAGCAGGGTGGCGTTCCAGCGCCGGAGCAGGTCCTGGTCCTGGTCGCGCGGGGCGGCTTCCTCGGTTGCGGTCATGGGCGCATTGTGCCCCTCCGGGGGGCCGGAACCCTGGCGGAAGCGGGCGCTCATCTCACTCTTACATACCCCCCATGGGTATGCTACGGTGCTCCGCGAAGGTACCCCCCAGGGGTATGTGAACGGCCCAGGCCACCGGTCGGCCGCGAGTGAAGGGCAGTGCGATGTCAAACGTCAACCCCCGGCGCTGGTGGGCACTCCTCGTGCTCGCCACCGCCCAGTTCATGGTCATCATGGACACCTCGATCATCGGGGTCGCGCTCCCCGAGATGCAGAAGGACCTGGGCTTCTCCCAGGGTGAGCTCCAGTGGGTCTTCAACGCCTACGTGATCGTCTTCGGCGGCCTGCTGCTCCTCGGCGGACGCCTCTCCGACCTCGTCGGGGCCCGCAAGATCTTCGTCACCGGCTGGGCCGTGATGATCGCCGGCTCGGTGCTCGCCGCCGCCGCGCAGACCGCCTGGGTCGAGATCGCCGGCCGCGCCGTGCAGGGCGTCGGCGGCGCGCTCATCGCGCCCTCCGCGATGACCCTCCTGATGATGCTCTTCATGCACGACCCGAAGGAGCTCGGCAAGGCGATGGCGCTCTACGGCGCCGCCGCTCCGGCCGGCGGCACCGCGGGCGTCTTCCTCGGCGGCGTCTTCACCGAGTGGGCCGCCTGGCAGTGGGTCTTCATCATCTACATCCCGATCGGCCTGGCCACCCTCGCCGCCACCAGGCTCCTCCCGGAGGTCGGGTCCCGCCGCGGCTCCGTCGACGTCCTCGGCGCCGCCGCCGTCACCGCCGGTCTCGCGCTCGCCGTCTTCGCCGTCGTCCGCGCCCCCGAGGTCGGCTGGGGCGCCACCGCCACCGTCCTCCAGCTGGCCGGCGCCGCCGTCCTCCTGGTCCTCTTCCTCGTGATCCAGAAGTCGGTCCGCGAGCCGCTCATGCCGCTCAGCGTCTGGCGGGTCCCGCGCCTCGGCTCGGCCAACCTGGCGATGACGCTGCTCGGCGCCGCGTGGATCCCGATGTGGTACTTCCTCAACCTGTACCTCCAGCAGGTCCTCGGCTACGGGGCCTTCGCCTCCGGTGCCGCGCTGCTCCCGATGACCGTGCTCCTCATGATCTTCATGACGGCCATCACCTCCCGTCTGATGATGAAGGTCGGCGCCAAGCCGCTGATCGGCGGCGGTCTGCTGGTCCTCGCCGCCGGCCTGGTCTGGCTCGCGGCCGTCGAGCCCACCGGCAGCTTCCTCGTCGACGTCCTGCCGGCCTCGCTGGTCGCCGCCCTCGGCATGTCCCTGGCCTACATCCCGGCGATGATCGCCGCGATGTCCGGCGCCCCGCAGGAGCAGGCCGGTCTCGCCTCCGGCATCGTCAACACCACCTACAACGTCGGCTCCGCGCTCGGCCTCGCCGCCCTCACCGCGGTCGCCATGTCGCAGGGCGCCGACCAGCTCGGCAATCTGCCCAAGCTCACCGAGGGCTTCTCGGCCGCCTTCGTCGGCGCCGCGGTCATCGCCGCCGTCGGCGGTGTCGTCACCCTCCTGGTGATGAAGAGCGACAAGGCCGTGATGGCCGCGGAGGGCGCCCCCGCCCCGCAGGGCGAGAAGGTCTCCGCCTGAACCGGCCTCCGGCCGTGTCCCACCCCGAAGGGGCCGCCCGATGTCCGTCCCGGACGTCGGGCGGCCCCTTCTCCGTCCGCAGAAGGGGAACCCCGTGGAACTGAACACCCGTGCCGTGCACGTCGTCAACGAACCCTTTCCCGACGGCGGCCGGCCGCTCTCCGTGCCCCTGGTGCAGTCCTCCGCCTTCGCCTTCGACTCGGCCGCCGAACTCGCCGAGGCGATGGCCGGCCCCGACGGGCGGTACGTCTACGGCCGGCGCGGCAACCCGACCGTCCGCGCCCTGGAGAAGACACTCGCGGGCCTGGAGCGGGGCGCGGGGGCCATCGCCTTCGCCTCCGGGATGGGGGCGATCAGCGGTGTGCTGCTCGCGCTGCTCCGGCCGGGCGACCGGGTGGTCGCCCAGCGCTGCCTCTACGGCGGGACGCACGCCGTCCTGGCCGACCTGGCCGGGCGGTACGGGATCGAGGTCGTCCGGATCTCCGGCGACGACCCCGCCGAGTTCGAGGCCGCCGCCGTGCACCCGGCCACCCGGCTCCTCGTCCTGGAGACGATCGCCAATCCGACCGGCCGGGTCCCGGACCTCCCCGGGCTGCTCGCCGCCGCCCGGACCCTCGGGGTGACCAGCCTGGTCGACAACTCGCTCGCCTCGCCCGTGCTCTGCCGCCCGCTGGAGCTCGGCGCCGACATCGTCGCGCACTCCACCACCAAGTACCTCTCCGGGCACTCCGACGTCCTGGGCGGCGCGGCCGTCTTCGCGGACGACGGGCTGCGGCGCCGGGTGTGGCCCCGCACGGTCGAACTCGGCGCCTGCGCCGACCCGTTCGCGGCCTGGCTCACCCTCCGGGGGATCCCCACGCTGCCCCTGCGGATGCGCGAGCACTGCGCCGGCGCCGCCGCCCTCGCCGAGCGGCTCGCGGACCGCGCCGGCGTCACGGCCGTCCACTACCCGTGGCGCCCGGACCACCCCTCGTACGCCACCGCCCGGAAGGTCCTGGACGGTGGCGGCGGGCTGCTCTCCTTCGAGCTCGCGGGGGGCCGGGAGGCGGGCCGGGCCTTCATCGAGCGGGTGCGGCTCGCGAAGCTCGCGCTCTCGCTCGGCGGCGTGGAGACGCTTGTCGCCCATCCGGCGTCCACCTCCCACCGCGAGCTGGACGCGGACGCCCTCGCGGCCGCGGGGATCGCCCCCGGGCTCGTGCGGATGTCGGTCGGCATCGAGGACGTCGAGGACCTCTGGACCGACGTCGAACAGGCCCTGCGCTGAGGCCGGTTCGAGCTTCTTTTGGGTTGACAAAATAAATGGTCGATTCGTAGATTGGGTGATGCCAGGAAACGTAGAGACTCCTAGGTCAAGGGGGCCGCGCGATGCGCTACTTCGAGGACTTCCGGCCCGGCGACGTCCATGAACTGGGCGCCGTCACCGTCACGGCGGAGGAGGTGCTGGAGTTCGGCAGGCGCTTCGACCCGCAGCCCTTCCACACGGACCCGGAGCGGGCGAAGGACTCGCCGTTCGGCGGCCTGATCGCGAGCGGCTTCCACACCCAGTCGCTCTTCATGCGGCGGTACGTGGACGGCCTGCTCGCCTACAGCGCCTGTCTGGGCTCGCCCGGCATCGACGAGGTGCGCTACCTGCGCCCCGTCCGCCCCGGCGACGTCCTGACCGCCCGCGTCGAGATCCTCGGCGCGACCCCGTCGCCGTTCAACCCCGCCACCGGCACCGTGAAACCGCGGTGCACGCTCGTGGCCGCCGACGGGACGGCCGTGTTCAGCATGATCCTGCACAGCATCTTCCGCCGGCGCCCCGACGGCACCGAGGCCGCGCATCCGTCGTCGATGCCCGCGGCCGAGGACCCCGTCGGCTGTACGGGCGCCCGGGCCAAGGTCTGTGTCCCGGTCGTGACCGCCTGACGGGTCCGTATGCCCGTCCGGCCCTGAACACGGCCGTCCGCACCACCCACCGCACACCCACCGCCGCCGTCCGGCCCCGCCGGCCGGCGCGCCACCGACCGTCCGACCACCGGAAACCGACCGAAGGGGGACCTCCCGTGGAGGCCGTATCCCGCACCGCCCAGTGGACCGCCGCCGCGCGGGCCCTGGAGACCGAGCGCGAGGACCGGCTGTTCGCCGATCCCTACGCGCGCACCGTCGCCGACGAGATCGGCTTCGAGCTGCTGAAGCGCTACGACGGCGGCGGCATCGTGCCGTTCCTCGCCATCCGCACCACCTACCTCGACCGGGCGATCGTCCGGACGGTCCGGGAGCGCGGCATCCGCCAGGTCGTGTTCCTCGCCGCCGGCATGGACACCCGCTTCCACCGGCTGCCGTGGCCCGACGGCGTCACCGTCTACGAGCTCGACCGTCCCGCGCTCCTGGACGCCAAGGCCCGGATGCTGGAGGGCGAGCCGCGGCCGGCCGGCCGCAGCCGCGTCGCCGTCCCCGTCGACCTCACCCAGGACTGGACCGGCCCCCTGGAGGAGGCCGGCTGGAAGAGCGGCGAGCCGGTCCTCTGGGTCGTCGAGGGCCTGCTCTTCTTCCTCCCCGAGCAGGCCGTGCGGACCCTGATCGGCACGCTCTCCGCCCGCTCCGCGCCCGGCTCCGTGCTGCTCGGCGACGTCATCTCCCGGTCGGCCCTCACCAACCCGCTCGCCCGCGGCTTCATGAAGGCGCTGGAGGAGGACGGCAACCCGTGGCTCTTCGGCACCGAGGAGCCCGAGGCGCTGCTGGCCGACTGCGGCTGGTCCGTCCGCGAGGTGCGGCAGCCCGGCGAGGCCGGCGCCGACTTCGACCGCTGGCCGTACCCGGTCCCCGCCCGCACCGTCCCCGGCGTCCCCCGCTCCTTCCTGTTCACCTGCGACCTGCCGGGCGCGCCCGGACACGACGAGGAGGTGGCCGCGTGAGCGCCCACGACTTCCACCAGAAGGTCATCACCGACGCGGGTGCCGCCGTCCGCGGCCTGACCGTCGCCCTCGGCGAGCGTCTCGGCCTCTACCGGGCGCTCGCCGCCGGGGGCCCGCTCACCGCCGCCGCGCTCGCGGAGCGCACCGGAACCGACGAGCGGTACGTGGAGGAGTGGCTGCACGCCCAGCTCTCCGCCGGGTACGTCGAGCGGCACCCGAGCTCGCTCACGTACACGCTGCCCGCCGACCACGCGGAGGTGCTGGCCGACCCGAAGGCCGTGACCTACGCCGCCGGCTTCTTCACCGCCCTCAAGGCGCTGTACGCCACCGAGGACCTGCTGGTGGAGGCGTACCGCACCGGCGACGGCGTCGGCTGGGCCGAGCACGACGCGGCCCTCGACACCGGCATGGGCTCCTTCTTCCAGCCGACGTACGAGCACAAGCTCGTCCCCGACTGGCTGCCCGCCCTGCACGACGTCACGGAGAAGCTCGCCGCCGGAGGCACCGTCGCCGACGTGGGCTGCGGCGTCGGGCACACCACCCTCCTCATCGCGAAGGCGTTCCCGAACGCCACCGTGCACGGCTTCGACTACTCCGAGGAGGCCATCGCGATCGCCCGCGAGCTGGCCGAGGAGGCCGGTCTCTCCGGCCGGGTCGTCTTCGAGGTCGCCTCCGCCGACGACTACCCCGGCACCGGCTACGACCTGGTCTGCTTCTTCAACGCCCTGCACGACATGGGCGACCCGGTCGCCGCCGCCCAGCACGTCCACAAGTCCCTGGACGCGGACGGCACCTGGATGCTCGTGGAGTCCAACGTCTCGCCGCGGGACGTCGACACCCAGACGCCCGCCGCCCGCATGTTCATGGCCCTGTCCGCCGTGATGTGCCTGCCGGTGGCGGTCGCCCAGCGCGGCCCGCACGCCCTCGGCAACCACTCCGGCGAGAAGGCGTTCCGGTCCATCGCCGGGGAGGCCGGCTTCACCCGCTGGCGGCGCGCCGCCGAGACCCCCGTCAACGCGGTCTACGAAGTCCGCCCGTAACCGAACGCCGAAGGAGCGAGACCATGGGCGTCGCCGCCCCCCTCCCCGTCACCGACCGCTTCATGGAGGTCCTGAGCCGCCTCAGCGAGCGCTCGGTCGAGGACTACTACAACCCGTACCAGACCTTTCAGTGGCCCGAGACCCTGGAGGAGAACCGTTTCTGGATGACGCCGGAGCTGCTCACCGTCCACGGCACCGAGCACTACGACGCCCTCGGCGAGGAAACGCTTCAGCGCCTCTCCAAGTGGGAGTCGGTCAACTTCTACAGCCTCAACGTGCACGGCATCCGCGAACTCCTCATCGAGGTCGTCGGCCGCATCCACATGCCGGGCTTCGAGATCCCCTCGGACTTCTTCCACCACTTCATCGGCGAGGAGAACGAACACATGTGGTTCTTCTCCGAGTTCTGCCGCCGCTACGGCCACAAGATCTACGGCTCCACCGCCATGCGCGCCGACGCCGCCTGGGAACCCGAGGTCGAGAACTTCCTCGTCTTCACCCGGATCCTCTTCTTCGAGGAGCTCGTCGACCACTACAACTCCCGGATGGCGAGGGACACCTCGCTCTGCCACACCATCCGCGAGGTCAACCGCATCCACCACCAGGACGAGTCCCGGCACATCGCCTTCGGCCGCGAACTCGTCTCCCTGCTGTACCGGCGCATGTGCGAGGCCGTGCCCGCCGGCCGCGTCCGGGAGGTGGAGGCGTACCTCAAGCGGTACGTCGTCTACAGCGTCAACTCCCTCTACAACCCCCACGTGTACAAGGACGCCGGCATCCCCGACCCGCTCGGCCTGCGCAACGCCCTGATCGCCGACCCGGCCCGCCGCGCCCACGAGCGCAAGGCGATCCGCAAGCCGCTCGCCTTCTTCCTGAAGACCGGGATCTTCTCCGACGACAGCCTGCCCGTCCTCTGAGACCGCCGGGCCCCGCACCCGGGAGCCCCCACCCGCGAGCCCTCACCGAGAGGTGCACCGACCATGACCGTGACCACCCCCGAGACCGTCGGGGCGACCAGGGGCCTGCCGTCCCTGGGACCGGAGGGGACCCGCCTGCTGCGGCTCCTCGACGACACCTTCGAGCGCTGGGGCGTCGCCGCGGGCGCCCGCCCGATGACCATGCCCCCGCTGCTGCCCGCCGCCGACCTGGCGCGGCTCGACTACTACGACAACTTCCCCCACCAGGCCGTCCTCGCCGCCCCGCTCGACCTGGAGCGGCGGCTCGCCACCCCCTTCGACGGCGACCGCGGCCACTGGCCCGCGGCCTCCCTCGAACCGGCCGGCCTCGGCCTCCCCTCCGCCTCCTGCTACGCCGTCTACCTGGACCACCAGGGCCGGGAGGTCGCCGACGACACCCTCGTCACCGTCTGCTCGTGGTGCTTCCGCAAGGAGACCCACTACGAGGGGATGCGCCGCCAGCTCGGCTTCCGCATGCGGGAGATCGTCGCCATCGGCTCCCGCGCGCACGCCGAGGACCATCTGACCGCCTTCACCGCCCGCGTCGACGCCTTCGCGGAGGCGGTGGGCCTGAGCCTGCGGAAGGAGGCCGCCTGCGACCCCTTCTTCGACAAGGGCGGCTCGAAGGCGCTCCTCCAGCGGCTCACCCCGGTGAAGTACGAGTTCCTGTACGAGGACCTGGCGATCGCCTCGGTCAACACGCACCGGAACTTCTTCGGCGAGCGCTGCGCCATCACGCTCGCCTCGACCGGCGGCCCGGCCTTCACCAGCTGCGTCGCCTTCGGCCTCGAACGGTGGCTGTCCGCGCTGACCCGCCGCCACGGCGGCTGGGAGGCGGCGACCCGGGCGGTCCTGGACGCGGCCGGGCCGGTGACCTGACGTGCCGGCCCGTCCCGTCGCCCCGCCGGCGGGCGGCCTGGGCTGGGCGAACCTCGGCATGGACATCGTGTCCGTCAACCGTGTCCGCCGGCTCCTCGCGCAGTACGGGGAGCGCTTCTTCGAGCGGATGCTCACCCCCGGCGAACTCGCCGACTGCCGCACCTCCACCGGGCTCGACGTGCTGAGCCTGTGCGGACGGATCGCGGCCAAGGAAGCGGCCTTCAAGACCTTACGGGTCAGGGGCAGGTTCCTGCCCTGGCCGGACATCGTGGTGCGGCGCTCCGAGGGCGGCTGGCCGCTCGTCGAACTCCACGGTGCCGCCGCCGAGATGGCCGCCGGATCCGGCATCGCCGAGATCACCGTGTCCATCAGCCACGACGTGGACTACGCGGTGGCGGTCGCCGCCCCGATCATCGCCCACACCCCACCCACGCAACCGAGTTGAGGAGATCCCCCATGGCCGACGGCCTGCAGCAGGTCAAAAACTGGATCCTGGAGCGCCACCCGGAGCGCCAGGACATCGCCCCCGACCTCGACCTCATCGAGAACCGGCTCATCGACTCCCTCTCCTTCGTCGAGTTCGTCTTCCTCCTCGAACAGGAGAGCGGCGTCTCCATCCAGATGGAGACCCTGGAGGTCGACGCCATCCGCACCCTCGCCGCCATCGAGCAGCACTTCTTCCAGGCCCCGGTGGAGGTGCAGGCATGAGCGGGCGCCTCTTCACCTCGGAGTCCGTCACCGAGGGCCACCCCGACAAGATCGCCGACCGGATCAGCGACACCGTCCTCGACGCGCTCCTCGCCCAGGACCCGCGGGCCCGCGTCGCCGTCGAGACGCTGATCACCACCGGCCAGGTCCACATCGCCGGCGAGGTCACCACCACCGCCTACGCGCCGATCGCCCAGCTCGTGCGGGACGCCATCCTCGACATCGGCTACGACTCCTCCGCCAAGGGCTTCGACGGCGCCTCCTGCGGGGTGTCCGTCTCCCTCGGCGCCCAGTCGCCCGACATCGCGCAGGGCGTCGACACCGCCTACGAGTCCCGGGTCGGCGGCGCGGGCGACGAGCTCGCCGCGCAGGGCGCCGGCGACCAGGGCCTCATGTTCGGCTACGCCTGCGACGACACCGCCGAGCTGATGCCGCTGCCGATCGCCCTCGCGCACCGGCTCGCCCGCCGCCTCGCCGAGGTCCGCAAGGACGGCACCGTGCCGTACCTGCGGCCCGACGGGAAGACGCAGGTCACCATCGAGTACGACGGCGACCGCCCGGTCCGCCTCGACACCGTCGTCGTCTCCTCGCAGCACGCCGCCGACATCTCCGTCGAGGGCCTGCTCACCCCCGACGTGCGCGAGTACGTCGTCGAGCACGTCCTGAAGGAGCTGGCCGAGGAGGGCGTGCCCCTGGAGTCCGACGGCTACCGCCTTCTGGTGAACCCGACCGGGCGTTTCGAGGTCGGCGGTCCGATGGGCGACGCGGGCCTGACCGGCCGGAAGATCATCATCGACACCTACGGCGGGATGGCCCGGCACGGGGGCGGCGCGTTCTCCGGCAAGGACCCGTCGAAGGTGGACCGCAGCGCGGCGTACGCGATGCGCTGGGTCGCCAAGAACATCGTCGCCGCGGGGCTGGCGCGCCGGTGCGAGGTGCAGGTCGCGTACGCGATCGGCAAGGCGGAGCCGGTCGGCCTCTTCGTCGAGACCTTCGGCACCGAGACCGTCCCCGTCGAGCGGATCCAGACCGCCGTCACGGAGGTCTTCGACCTGCGGCCGGCGGCGATCATCCGCGACCTCGACCTGCTCCGCCCGATCTACGCGCAGACCGCCGCGTACGGCCACTTCGGCCGCGAGCTGCCCGACTTCACCTGGGAGCGCACCGACCGGGCCGACGCCCTGAAGAAGGCGGCGGAGGTCTGATCATGCGTGTCGCTGTCACGGGTTCCATCGCGACCGACCATCTGATGACCTTCCCCGGCCGGTTCAGCGAGCAGCTGCTCGCCGACCGGCTCGACCGGGTCTCCCTGTCGTTCCTCGCCGACAACCTGGAGGTCAGGCGCGGCGGAGTGGCAGCGAACATCGCCTTCGGACTCGGCGTGCTCGGCCTGCGCCCGGTCCTCGTGGGCGCGGTCGGCGCCGACTTCGAGCCGTACCGGGTCTGGCTGAAGGACCACGGCGTCGACACGGACTCGGTACGGGTCAGCGCCTCCCTGCACACCGCCCGCTTCGTCTGTACCACCGACCGGGCCCAGAACCAGATCGCCACCTTCTACGCGGGGGCGATGGCCGAGGCGCGCGCGATCGACCTGCGGGACGTCGTCGCGCGCACCGGCCGGCTGGACCTGGTCCTGGTCTCCCCGGACGACCCCGAGGCGATGCTCCGGCACACCCGCGCCTGCCGCGACCTCGGGATCCCCTTCGCCGCCGACCCCTCGCAGCAGCTGGCGCGGCTCGACGGCGCGGAGGTGCGGGAGCTGGTGGACGGGGCGCGGTTCCTCTTCACCAACGAGTACGAGACGGCCCTGCTCCTGGAGAAGACCGGCTGGAGCGAGGCCGAGGTGCTGCGCGGGGTCGGAGCCTGGGTCACGACGCACGGCGCGGCGGGCGTCCGTATCCATGGCGCCGACCGCGACACGCTCGCCGTCCCGGCCGTGCGGGCCGACGGGGTCGCCGACCCGACCGGCGTCGGCGACGCCTTCCGGGCGGGCTTCCTCGCCGGGACGCTGTGGGGCGTGCCCGAGCGGTGCGCGGCGCAGCTGGGCTGCGCGGTCGCGGCGACCGTCCTCGGCTCCGTGGGGACGCAGGAGTACCGGCTGCACCGTGACTCCCTCCTGGACCGGATCAGGACGACGTACGGGGTGGGTGGCACGGCCGCGCTCGTCACGCGTCTGAGGGGGCTGGCATGAGGCGTTCCCTCCGCGAGGAGCTCGCGACCCGCGTGGTGGTGGCCGACGGGGCGATGGGCACGATGCTCCAGGCCGCCGACCCGACGATGGAGGACTTCCGGCAGCTGGAGGGCTGCAACGAGATCCTCAACCTCACGCGCCCCGACATCGTCGCCTCCGTCCACGACGCCTACTTCTCGGTCGGCGTGGACTGCGTCGAGACCAACACCTTCGGCGCGAACCTCTCCGCGCTCGCCGAGTACGGCATCGAGAACCAGGTGTACGAGCTGTCGGAGGCCGGCGCCCGGATCGCCCGTACGGCCGCCGACGCGCACACGGCCACGGACGGCCGCCCCCGCTGGGTCCTCGGCTCCATGGGCCCCGGCACGAAGCTGCCGACCCTCGGCCACGTCACGTACGAGCCCCTCCGGGACGCCTTCCAGCAGAACGCGGAGGGCCTGATCCGGGGCGGCGCGGACGCCCTCCTCATCGAGACCTCGCAGGACCTGCTCCAGACGAAGGCGGCCGTCGTCGGCGCCCGCCGCGCCCTGGACTGGGTCGGCGTGGACCTGCCGGTGATCGTGCAGGTCACCGTCGAGACGACGGGCACGATGCTGCTCGGCTCGGAGATCGGCGCGGCGCTGACCGCGCTCGAACCGCTCGGCATCGACATGATCGGCCTGAACTGCGCCACGGGCCCCGCCGAGATGGCCGAGCACCTGCGGCACCTGTCCCGGCACGCCCGGATCCCGATCTCCGTCATGCCCAACGCCGGCCTGCCCGTCCTCACCTCCGACGGCGCCCACTATCCGCTGAGTCCGCAGGAACTGGCCGACGCGCAGGAGGAGTTCGTACGCGCCTACGGCCCCGCGCTGGTGGGCGGCTGCTGCGGCACCACCCCCGAGCACCTGCGGGCGATCGTCGACCGGGTGCGGGGCGCCGCCGTCCTGGACCGGCGCCCGGAGCACGAGGCCGGTGCCTCCTCGCTCTACTCCCACGTGCCGTTCCGGCAGGACACGTCGTACCTGGCGATCGGTGAGCGGACGAACGCGAACGGGTCGAAGAAGTTCCGCGAGGCCATGCTGGAGGGCCGCTGGGACGACTGTGTGGAGATGGCGCGGGACCAGATCCG
>NZ_JBHVRX010000065.1:0-10850 GCF_042885515.1 Streptomyces sp. NPDC058052
GTGGCGGTGCGGCGGGTCGCGCGGCGGCGGGTCCGGGCCGGGGCGGCCTCGGCGGCCGGCTCGGCGGCGGGGGCCGCGGCGGGCTCCACGACGTCGGCGGGGGCCTCGGCGGTCTCGCCGGCGGCCGTCACCGGCGGGCCGGCGGGCCGGGAAGCGGCGCGGCGCCGGCGGCGCGGCGGCAGCTTGTCCCCGGGGGCGTTGCTGTCGTTGTTCTCGGCGGTCTCGTTGGTGTCTTCGAGCATGCGGGCGGTTCTCCCGTCACGCTCCCGGGCGCCGCGTCTGATTCCGGTGGGCGGCACGGACGCGCGTCGTGCGCGGTGCCGCCGTCCGGGGCGCGGGCGCCGCACGGGAGCTGAATGTCTGGCTCGCCGGTTCCGTACGCCCGATGCGTACGGCCTGGCGAAAGTCTCCTGGTCAGTGCGCTGCCCGACCCAGGTGGCTCCCGAGTGCCAGGGCTGCGCTCGACTCCGTCCCCTACGCGGGGCCTGCCTCCGGCGCCGTCGCCGGGGCGGTCGCGGCGGCCGTGGTAGAAGCGGCCGTGACTGCCTCGCGGTCGGGCGCGAGCGGGTCGGTCACCGTGCCGGACTCCTCGTCGAAGAGCCCCTGCGCCAGCCTGGTCACCGCTGCGGGGACCGGCGGCGCCAGGTCGGCCACAGCTCGGAGACCGGACAGGACGTCGTCGGGTCGCACGGCAGGTGTCACGTGCCGAACAACCAGCCGCAGTATCGCACAGGCATCGGTGGCGGGCCTATCACCCTGGGGATCACCCTGGGGACGGTCCGCGACGAGTTCGGCGACGGCGGAGCGGGTGTCGAAGGTACGGATGCCGTTCTTGGTCTTGCGCTGCACCTCCACCGTCTCGGCGGCGAGGAAGGCGTCGACGGCCTTGCGCGCGTCGTCGACGGGGACGCCGTCGAGCCGGAGCTCCCACACGGAGGCGGTGAGCCGGTCGGCGAGGCCGGAGGTGCGGGCCTCGACGGCGTCGGTGATGTCGAGGCCGGCCGGGAGGGACTCGTCGAGCAGCGCCCGCAGGGTCTCGGGGTCGCGGCGCTCGGTGAGGGCGATCTCCAGGAACTCGGCCTCGGAGCCCGTACCCGTCGGGGCGGCGTTGGCGTACGACACCTTGGGGTGCGGGGTGAAGCCGGCCGAGTACGCCATGGGCACCTCGGCGCGGCGCAGGGCGCGCTCGAAGGCGCGCTGGAAGTCGCGGTGGCTGGTGAACCGGAGGCGGCCGCGCTTGGTGTAGCGCAGACGGATGCGCTGCACCGCCGGTGCGGGCGGCGGGCCTTCGGGCTGTCGCTTGCCCAGTGGTTCTTCTCCTCGGTGCGGGGCGGGCGCGGGTGGCGCTCCGCCCGGAAGCTCATGGGCGTCCCGTGGGCTCCCGCCCGGATCACCCCCGCCCGGGGCGGGGAGATCTCGGGGGCGGGCGCCGCGCCGGGGACGTTCGTTGTACTACCCAGAGTACGCGCCCGGGCCACCTCGGGTTCCCCGGCGGGGCGCCGGGGGCGCGGGCGGGCCGGTCAGCGGGGGCCGCCGAAGAGGGCGGTCCGCACCTCCCGGGCGGCGCTGCGCACGGCGCGTCCGACGGCGGCGACGGGCCCCCAGACCCAGGTGCGCAGCCAGTGGCCGACGGGGGTGAGGATCACCCGGTACACCCAGGCGAGGGGACGGCCGATCGCGTTCCACAGCACCCAGCGGATCGCCCGGCCGACGGCCCCCACGATCTCCCCGGCGATCCGCCAGGCCCAGGCGAGGGCCGCGCCGACGAAGCGGCAGACCGGGCCGAGCACGTACCGCCAGAGCCAGGTGAGCGGGGTGACGACGAGCAGGTCGACGACCCACCAGACGGCCTTGCCGACGGGGACGAGGACCCATTCCCACAGCCACACGAGCGGGGTGACGACGAGCAGGTCGATCAGCCACCACAGGGCCCGGCCGACCGGGGCGAGCACCCATTCCCACAGCCACTGGAGGGGGATGACGACGAGATGGTGGATCAGCCACCCGAGGGCTCGGCCGATCGGGGCGAGGATCCAGCGCCACAGCTGCCGGAGACACCAGGCGAGGGCGTCCCAGACCAGCCGGAGGGGCAGGACGACGACGAGGGCGATGGCGCGCGCCACCCCCGTGAGGCAGCCTGGATTTTCCGTGTTCATGCCCAGGACGACGTTTCGGGACGGCCGGCGGGTTCCGGTCGCGGCGGCCGATACCAAGGCGTTACGGGACGGCGTACCCGGGGCATCCGTACGGTGGCGGACGGACCAGCCCCGCTTCCGGGTCACGGCCCCGTAACCTAAGGTGCGTCACCATCCGTGCTCGACGCACGTCCCGCATGCCCCTCCCCCCTCGGGGGCCCTCCACCCGCAGACATCGAGGCTCGGCGTGAAAATATCCTTCATCCTGACGGACCGCTGTCACATCGGCGGCGTAGTGAGCGCCATCCACAACCTGGCCAAGGCCCTCGTGGAAGACCACGAGGTCGAGCTGGTGGCGCTCCGCCGCAACCGTGACCAGGCGTTCTTCCCGCTCGACCCCCGGGTGAAGACCATCGCCCTGACCGACTACCGGAAGCACTCCCACGCCTACGACGGCGACGACCCGCAGATCGACGTCTTCCCGCACATCTACCCGAACGAGCCCGCGGACAAGAAGCCGTGGATCAGCCGTCTCGCGGAGAAGCGGCTGATGGAGTACCTGGCGACGACCGACGCCGACGTGGTGGTCAGCACCAACCCCAAGATCACGATCATGCTGGCCTACGCCGAGGGCGACTACCTCAAGGTCGCGACGGAGCACTCGCGCCCCGCGCAGTACGGAGCGCACATCCGTGAGCCCCTCTTCCGGGACGCGTACCCGAAGATGGACGCGATCACCGCGCCGACGCCGGACGAGCTGAAGACCATCGCCCACCACGTCCCCGGCGTGAGCCACATGCTCGCAGCGCTGCCCAACTGCATCCCGGCCCACGAGGGCCAGATGTCCACGGGCGAGAACAAGATCGTCGTCACCGCCGGTCTGCTCAAGCCGCACAAGGGCTTCGCCGATCTCATCGAGGCGTTCTCCGCCGTGGCACCGCGCCACCCGGACTGGAGCCTGCGGATCTACGGCTCCGGCCCCGAGCACGCCAACCTGCGCAAGAAGATCAACGAGACCGGCAGCAACAACCAGGTCTTCCTGATGGGCCCCGCCACCCCGGTCACCCCGGAGTTCGCCAAGGCGTCCGTCTTCGTGCTGCCCTCCCGCCTGGAGGCGTTCGGCAACGTCACCGTCGAGGCGATGGCGGCCGGCCTCCCGGCGATCTGCTACGACGCCCCGCACGGCCCCCGCAACATCATCACGCAGGGCGAGGACGGCTACGTCGTCCCCGTCGGCGACAAGGAAGCGCTCGCCGAGCACATCGAGAAGCTGATCTCCGACGACGACCTGCGCCGGAAGATGGCCGCGGCCGCCGTGGCCAACGTGGTCCGCTTCCAGGAGGCCGCCACCGCCGAGCGGTTCGAGCGGCTCGTCGAGGACATGCGGGCCCGCCGCGCCGTCCCGCGCGAGGCCACCGCCGTGGTCACCCCGCAGGGCGACGTCCGGGTCCGCGTCGACGGCCTGGCCGCCGGCAGCGACGCCGAGCTGGTCTGCAAGGACATCCGCAAGAAGGCCGAGGACGTCGTCCTGCCCTTCGTCGGCGGCGAGGCGCTGGTCCCCACGCTCGGCAAGCTCGCCGAGGGCGACTGGCAGCTCACCATCCGCGCCGCCGGCTCCCAGCTGCCGCTGAACTCGGCCGGCTGCGACACCCTGCACATCCTGTCGCTGAAGCACCCGCGCAGCGGGGGCCCCGCCCTCTCGCTGCTGCTGCCGTACGCGCACACGGACGGCACCCTGCGCGTCCAGAGCCGCGTGCGCGCCCAGCACGTCGAGGTCGCGGCCATCGAGGCCGGCTCCACCTCGATCGTCGTGGACGCCGCCGCCTGGGGCGCCGGGCTCGGCAGCGGCAGCGTCGTCGAGGCCGTCCACCGCAAGGAGGCCGACAAGAACTTCACCTTCCCGGTGAAGCCCGGCGCCGACGGGCGCTTCACGGCGACCCTGGACAACGCCGCCGCGGCCCGCCTCCACGCGAGCGGTACCGAGGACATCTGGGACCTGTGGCTGCTGCCCGACGAGAAGTCCGCGCGGATCCGCATCTGCAAGCTCGCCACGGACGTGCTCGTCCCGATGAACGTCTTCACCTTCCCGTACCCGGTCGTCAAGTCCTCCGGCGCGCCGGTCCCGGCCGCCGCCGAGACCAAGCCGAAGACCGGCGGCTGGCGCGGTCGCCTCGGCGCCGCCCCGGCGGTCGTGGCCACCACCGTCGCGGCCACCACCGGCGGCGGCGCGAACCACGAGCTGCGCCCGTACTTCTCCAGCAACGGCCAGCTGTCGCTGAAGATCATCGACAAGAAGTAGCGCGGAACGGCGAAAGGGCCCCGGCCCGCAGGGAGACCTGCGGGCCGGGGCCCTCTTCCGTGCCGGGGGTTACAGCGGCGCGCCGTCCTGGGCCGTCTTGAACATCAGGTCGGCCAGACGCTCCGACGCGTGACCGTCGTCGAGGTCGCAGAAGTTGTGGTGGAACGCGTCGTACTTGCCCTTGTACTCGGCCGCCACCTCGTCGATGTCGAGGATCGCCTGGATGAGCTCGTCGGAGGTGCCGATGAGCGGGCCGGGCGCGTCCTGCTCGAAGTCGAAGTAGAAGCCGCGCAGGCGGTCCCGGTAGTGCTCCAGGTCGTACGTGAAGAACAGCATCGGACGCTTGAGGTGGGCGTAGTCGAACATGACCGAGGAGTAGTCCGTGATCATGACGTCGGCCGCCAGATACAGGTCCGCGATGTCCGGGTACTCCGAGACGTCGAAGACGAAGCCGTTCCCGGCACCGGGGACGAGGTCCACGATGTTCGAGTGGCGGCGCACGAGGAAGACGTGGTCGTCGCCGAGACGGCGGCGGGCGTCCTCCAGGTCGACGCGGAGGTCGAACTTGAAGTGGCCGCGGCTGTGCGACAGGTCGTCACGCCAGGTCGGCGCGTACAGCACGACCTTCTTGCCCTTCGGCAGGCCGAGCTTCTCCTTCACGGCCTCGGCGCGCTCGTCGCGGTCCTCGGCGTAGAGGTAGTCGTTGCGCGGGTAGCCGGTCTCGGCGATCAGACCCTCGTAGCCCATGGCGCGCTTGAGGATGGGCGTGCTGAAGCGGTTCGACGAGACGAGGATGTTCCAGTTCGCCGACTCCTGGACCAGACGCGCGTGGTAGTTCGGGTCGAACGCCGGGGCGGTGATGTCCAGGCCGATCTTCTTCAGCATCGTGCCGTGCCACGCCTGGACGATGACCTGGCCCTCGCGCCGCTTGATCCAGTGCGGCAGGTGGGCGTTGGTGACGATGTACCGGGCGCGGGCCAGCGCCTCGTACCAGTCGGTGCCCTGGAAGCGGACCGCCTTGAGCGTGTCGGGCAGCTCGACCTGGCCGTCACGGACCGCCCACAGGTGCTCGACGTCCGAGCCCCGGCGCAGCAGCTCCTCGTGGAGCGCGCGAGGGCTGTCCGAGAACTGCTTGCCGTTGTAGCTGATGTACAGGACCTGGTCGCGCAGCGGCAGCTTGCGGCCGGCCTCGTACACCTCCTCGCGGAGCTGGTACTGGCGGTTGGGTCCGCGCTCCAGGTCGTTGAGGTCCGGCAGGCAGATGAGCTGCGCGTGGTCCTGCCAGAGGATCTCCAGGCGGTAGTCGCGGCCGTCCGCGGCGCCCTTCAGCGGGAACTGCGGCACGGCGAGCCGGTCCGCGACGAGCGTCAGCTGCGGGTCGGTCGCCTCCGCGCCGTCCAGGCGGAAGACCCAGCGGCCGGTCTTCAGCGGCAGGTTGTCGGTGGGGCCCGACATCCGGGAGGGACGGAAGGACGCCTCGAAGGTGCCGTCCGCGTGCAGGGTCAGCGGGACCTTCCGCTCGTCGAAGCGGCTCTTCGCGCTGACGACCAGGTGGTAGCCGGTCAGGTCCGCCGGGGCCGTACCGCGGATCGTGAACGTGCCGCCGGACTCCGCGATGTCGGTGATCTTGCCGCGCAGCGGACGGCCCGAGAACTTGAAGTAGCCGTTGGTGCCGCCGATGACCGCGACCTCGTTGAGGTCGGCGCCCTCGCCGAAGGACTTGGGCAGGCGGACCTGGAGGTCGGCGAGACCGTCCTTGATCACGGTCTTGAAGTTCCGCGGGCGCTCGCCGGGCTCCTCGATGCGGATCTGGGTGCTCCAGTTGCGGCGCATGGCCTTCGCGGCGTCGGGGGTGGCGGCGTCGAGGTGCTCGGGGAGCAGGGCGATGTCACGGAGCGGGACGCGGACGCGCAGCGGCTTGTGCTTGCCGGAGTGGTCGAGGACCTCGGCCGGGTAGAGGAGGACCTCGCCGCTGCCCTGGTTGATGACCCGCAGGAAGATCTCGGTGCCCTCGGCGACGGCCTCGCGGAAGCTGCACTCGACGACGAGTTCGTCACCCTCGGGACGGAAGTCCGTGATGAGGGCCGAGACCTTCTCGACACGCAGCTTGAGCGCGGCCTTCCGCACCTCGGGGAGCAGGCGGTAGTCCGCGTCGAGCCACTGGTAGGGCGGGTAGGAGAGGCGGTCGAAGCCGTACGAGTGCACGGAGCGGGAGCGCACCAGGCCACCGGACATGACGCGCATGCCGACGTGCCAGATGCCTTCCTGCCACTGGTCGCCCTTGCGCAGACGCGCCGGGTCGATGACGGTCTCCCAGCCGGCCCAGTCGAAGTTGTGGCCGCGGCCCTTGTGCCCGGATTCGGTGGTGGCCTCGGGGGCGAAGGTGTTGCCGAGCGGGATGAGCGTACGGCGCTGGGTGCCGTCCTTCTTCAGCTGGAGCACCTTGACGACGCTGCGCTTGCCGGAGTGGTCGACGCGGTCGATCCAGGCGTGGCCGGCCATCCTCAGCTTGCCGTCCTCCCAGCGCAGCTCGGTGAGCGGGGAGCGCAGCTGGAGGTCCTTGTCGACCCGGAGGAGCTTCTTGGGGACCAGGTTCGGCTGGGTGTCGAGCGCGGAGTACTTGGCGTACTTGCGCAGGACGCCTTCGAGCGGGACCGGCTCGCCGATGCGCTCGGCCTGGATGAAGGCGATGAGCTCCTTGACGGCGTGCTTGCGGGTGAGCAGCCACTTGACGCGCAGCGGGGTGGCGAGCGTCTCGATCAGATCGAAGTCGATGCCGTCGAGGAACTTGTTGGCCGTGCGCATGAACTCGGCGTGGTAATCCGCGTCGCCGTCGGGCATGACGTTGAGGAAGATGCGCAGGTCACCGGTGAGCACCGTGCGGTCGTAGTCGCGCTTCAGCGCCGCGGCGCCCGGCTGCCCGGCGAGGAAGCGGCTGACGCCCTCCACGGCGGTCGCGCGGTCGCGGACGGCCTTCGGCACGTTGCGGCGCTGGGTGATCGACGGGTTGGAGATGCCGTCGCGCAGCCGCCAGTAGTACGTGGTCTGGCTGATGATGTCGACGGACTCGGCGAGGTACAGGGCCGGGATGGTGACCGGGATGTCCTCGTACAGCACGCCCTCGGGGAAGCGGAACGCGTGCTGGTCCCAGAAGGAGCGGCGGAAGACCTTGTTGCAGGCGATGCGGTCGTTGAGCAGGATCCGCTTCTTGCGGACGTGCGTCTGGCGGACCGTGCCCTGGGAGATGAACTTGTGCATCGGCGACTGCCACACCCGCGACGAGTTGATGTGCTCGACGTTGCCCGACGCGAAGGAGGACTGGGTCTCGTCGAGGGTCTCGACCATGATCCGGTAGGCGTCCGGCGGGATGACGTCGTCGCTGTCGACGAAGGTGAGGTACTCGCTCTCCGGCGCCAGGGCCGCGAGGCCCGTGTTGCGCGCGGCACCCAGACCGGCGTTCTCCTTGCGGATCAGCCGGAAGCGCTCGTCCCGCTCCGCGAACTCAGCGGCTATGGAGTTCGACTCGTCCGTCGACCCGTCGTCGATCATCAGCACTTCCAGGTCCTGGAAGGTCTGGACGGCGAGCGAGTTGAGGCAAGCGGGCAGATACTCCGCCACGTTGTAGATCGGGACGATGACGCTGAGCCTGGGAGTCATGTAGTTCTGCGTTCCTTTCCGGTTCAGACCCGCTCGACAGGCTCGAGCGTCTGAGAGTGACGGGGCGTGCTCTCGTTGTTCCAGCGGGCCTGTGAGGGGTGTCTCCCCTCCGAGAAGGACCCGGCCGCCGGCCCGCTGCGCCCCGGCGCCGGAGCGCAGCACCGCCACAGCTCTTCAGAATAGACGATGGGCCCCCCGGCCGTTCGAGTCCGATTGGCCCCCGCCTCACCCGCCGGGAACACCCCGTTCACCCGGTCGGAGGCCCGTACGGGCACCCGCGCCCCCGAGAGGCGTTCGAGTACTCCTGTCATACTGCGCTTGAGCGGTTCGACTGAGGAGAGACACACGGTATGCCGTCTGCAGCTACCCCCCGTTTCAGCGTGATCATCCCGGTCTACGGGGTCGAGGGCTACATACGCGAATGCCTCGAATCGATCACCTCGCAGAGCTACCCGGACTTCGAGATCGTCGCGGTCGACGACTGCTCCCAGGACAGCAGCGGCGCCATCATCGACGAGTTCGCCGCCCGCGACCCGCGGGTCCGCGCCGTCCACCGCGAGCAGAACGGCGGCATCGGCGCCGCCCGCAACACCGGCATCGCCCACGCCCGCGGCGACTACCTGCTCTTCCTCGACGGCGACGACTCCATCCGCCCCGGCTCGCTGCGCGCCCTGGCCGACCGGCTCGCCGAGACCGACGACCCCGAGATCCTCCTCTTCGACTACGTCCGCACCCATGTGGACGGCACCGTCGAGCCCAGCAAGTCCGGCAAGCACATCGCCTCCCTCGGCGGACAGGTCGTCCGCCCGGCCGACCACCTCGAACTGCTGCGGATCTTCGCCGTGGTCTGGAACCGCGTCTACCGCCGCGACTTCTTCACCACCGGCGGCCTCGCCGGCGACGGCTTCCGCTTCACCGACGGCCTCTACGAGGACGCGCTCATGGTCTACACGACCATGGCCTCCGCCCGGAGCGTCGCCGGCCTGGAGTACGTCGTCGTCGAGTACCGCCAGCGCCGCCAGGGCAGCTCCATGCGGAGCAGCTCCCCGCGCAAGCACTTCGTGATCTTCGAGCAGTACCAGCGGGTCTTCGACTACCTCGAAGGCCGCCCCGGCCTCGACGCCTACCGCACGATCGTCTTCGAGCGGATGGTCAGCCACTTCCTCTACACCCTCGCCCGCGGCTTCCGAATACCGCGCAGCCACCGCCCCGCCTACATCCGCGAGGCCGGCAAGGCGTACCGCAGGAACGAGCCCAAGGGCTTCACCCCGCCGCCCGGCATCGTCGGCCTGAAGTTCAAGGTGCTCCGGACCGGCTCGTACGCGGCCTTCGAGTCGCTCAAGGCGGCCAACGGCACCCGCGAGACCGCCTTCCGCGCGCTGGGCAGGTCCAAGCGCTGGGGCGGCCGCAAGGCCCTGAAGACCTACTACGCGGTGCAGCGCCGGCTCCCCGTCGACGACAACCTCGCCGTCTACTCCGCCTACTGGGGCCGCACCCCCGGCTGCAACCCGCTCGCCATCCACGACGCCGCCAAGAAGCTCGCGCCGAACCTGCGCGGGGTGTGGGTGGTCAACCAGGCGTACGCCGGCAAGCTGCCCGCGGGCATCACCCGGGTCGCCCCCGCCACCTTCGGCTACTGGAAGGCCATGGCCCGGGCGAAGTACCTGGTCAACAACGTGAACTTCCCGGACTCCGTGGTCAAGCGCCCCGGCCAGGTCCACCTCCAGACCCACCACGGCACCCCGCTGAAGCGGATGGGCCTGGACCAGCAGTCCTACCCGGCCGTCGCCAAGAGCCTGGACTTCGGCAAGCTCATGGAGCGGGTGGACCGCTGGGACTGGAGCGTCTCCTCCAACCAGCACTCCACCGAGCAGTGGGAGCGGGTCTACCCGGCCTCCTTCCGCACCCTCAACACCGGCTACCCGCGCAACGACGTCTACTACCGGACCGGCGCCGAGGACGTCCGCCGGATCCGCGGCGCGCTGGGCATCGCCCCCGGCAAGACGGCGATCCTCTACGCGCCCACCGTCCGCGACCACCAGAAGGACGCGTTCGTCTCCCGTCTGGACCTGGCCCGCTTCGCCCGCGAGCTCGGCCCCGACTTCGTCCTCCTGGTCCGCGCCCACTACTTCTACGGCGGCGACCCGGAGCTGAGCGCGCTCGCCGAGCGCGGCGCCCTGGTGGACGTCTCCCGCCACCCCTCGGTGGAGGAGCTGTGCCTGGCGGCGGACGCCCTGATCACGGACTACTCGTCGATCATGTTCGACTACGCCAACCTCGACCGGCCGATCGTCACCTACGCCGACGACTGGGAGATGTACCGCACCTGCCGCGGTGTGACCTTCGACCTGCTCTCCGGCGAGCCCGGTGACACCCCCGGCGTGATCGCCACCACCGAGGACGAGCTGATCGAGGCGTTCCGCGGCGGTGCCTGGGCCGCCGAGCCCGCGGCCGCCCTGCGCCGCGCCTTCCGGGAGCGCTTCTGCGCCTGGGACGACGGCCACGCCGCCGAGCGGGTCGTCCGCGCCGTCTTCCTGGCCGAGAAGGGCCTGAAGCCCCCCGTCGTCCCCGTCGCCGAGCGCACCCCCGCGCCCACCCCGCGGGCCGCCGAAGCCGCCACCACCCGCCAGGAACACGTCACGAGCTGACCCCGGCACCCGGACACGAGAGGGGGGGGGGCCCGGGGGGGCGAGCCAGGGCGCCCCACCGGTGGGGGGGGGGGGGGGGGGGAACAGGCGCGGGGGCCCCCGCAGGAGGGA
>NZ_JBHVRX010000066.1:0-8200 GCF_042885515.1 Streptomyces sp. NPDC058052
GATCCACGGCCGCGACTGACGTTTCCCCACGGCTAGACCAACGACCAGCCGAACCGAAAGTCACATGATCAACAGCTTCTGTTAGGACCTCTAAGTGCTTGATCTGCACTCGAAGGCGGTCCCAGCCAGCTCGCCGGGTCCCGATCACGTGTCGGCGCCATGGGTGAGATTGCTACAACGAGATCCTCTGTGAGGTCATCGAGGCGAGCTCCCCGCTGCGCCCGAGCCGGGTGAATTCGGCGATCGGGCTGCTGCAGTGGCCTTGGAGGACGTGGAGGAGCATTCGCTCGGTGTCGCCTTCGCAGCACAGGATCGCGAGGACACCGGCGCCGATCGGCGCCATCATCGTCGGTCGACAGGATCTCGGTGATGACGTCCATGCTGCCGATCCGCTCCAGGCCAGGAGCAGGGCATCGGCTTCGCCGTCCTCCAGCAGTTTCGCGAGGCGCTTGTTGGCATTGCCGCGCATCGGGACGGAAGGCGTATTGCCAGCAGGTCTGGCCGCTGGGTACGTCCAGAGCGGTGATCTTGTGCGCGTCGGCTTCGTGTCGGCTGACCACGTACACGCGCTCGCCGAGAGCGGCCCAGTGCAACAGGGCTCCGTCCTGCTGCTCGTGGACCCATTGCAGGGAGCCCTTGGTGGTGAAGGCCCACAGGCTGCTGTCCGCGGCGGCGCCGTCGGCATCGCCCCGCCTCCCGGTATGCAGGAACACCCCGCCTGCGTGCACCTGCGGTGGGGCGACCGGGATACCGCTGACAGGAAGAGTCCACAGCAATACGTGAGACGCGAGGTCGACCGCATGGAGGTGCGCATCCGGTGTGGCCGCGAACAGCGTCCCGTGGTCGACCACAGCCGCGTCATCCAGCATGTGAGCGGGCAGCGGCTGACCCTTCCTGCCCGCCCGCAGATCCACGGACACAATCCTGCGTTCCCGGTCCGCCACGAAGACCTGACCGCCTCCGATCACCGGCGGCGAGTTGAAAGCCGTCTGCATAGGCCGTGTCGGCTCACCTGTCACCGCGTCGAATCCCAGGAGCCAGTAGCCATCGCGCACCACGAGAGTGCCGCCGGCAAGCACAGGCTGCACGGCCTTATCGCTCAGGGTCGACTGACTCCACACCACAACGTCCTGCCGACTGCTCGCCGCCGCACGCATCGCCTTGGACCTCGCGGCTGGGCGGGCTGGCACACCCGACGTGGACCTCGCCCCCGCGGTGAGGACAGGGCCGGCTGGAGGGACGAAGTAGGGAAGGCCCTGAAGGTCTGCCATCAGCGAGGCCAGGCCGACCTCTGATCCGCTCGGAGCGTAGATGCCCACGAGCTCGGCAAGATGCGAGAACAGCGCATCGGCTTCCGACGCGAGCCCCCGAGGGGTGAGCTCGATCAGTGAGAGCTTGCTCAGCAGACGCCATGCCAACTCGGCCTGCCTTGGGATGACGCCGTCGGCGTGCCCGGCAGGCAAGGCAGCGGCCACCAGCGCGTCGAACTGCACCAGACGGTCACGTACCTCCTTGTTCGTGTGGCTGCCTTGGGCCATGCGGCGCCGGAACTCCCCGGCACTCGGCGCCGCCGCAGCCACGACGGCCAGAGCCGCCAGCTGATGTGCCGGCCGACAGGCGGGCACAACCCCGAGCGCCAACCTCCGCCGACCGCTCTGCAGCAGAGGCCACTGGCTGATCACAACGTCCAGGAACGCTTCCACCAACTGCACCGACTTGGCATCGCTCGCGACCAGCCGAGGCTGGCGACGCACTCCCACGGACAGAAGGTGCTCAGCCCCCGCGGAGTTCTGCCCGCGGACCAGAATGTCGTCGACCCTGCTGATCGGATGGCCCTGGAAACGTACGTGTGTGGGAGTGATGTGGTCGCCAAGGGCCGGAACCGGCCGACCCGTGAGGAGGTGGGACAACAGCACGGCGCCGAACCGATGCTCAAGCACGATGCCGCCACCGGTCGCGTACGGACCTGCGGACTGCGCTTCCCTGACCGCAGCCATCTCGCGTACGACTCGCTCGAGGTTCGCCGCGTACGACAGTCCGTTGTGCCGGGTCAGCTCCTTGGCCTTCTATTTCGCATAGTGATGCGGGTTCACGGGTCGTCCTTCCACCAGCACAGTCCCGTGACCTGGCTGCAGAAGCGAACGTGCACCGGAAACCCCCTGTGCTGCTGCTCAGCCACTTTCGGCTCTGGGTTCATGGCGTGGTCACGGGCCGCACCGGGAGCCGGGGCCGTTACGGGCGGCTTCCACCGTGACAACGAAGTGCCGGCCAACGGAGTTACGGGGCAGTGGACGCCCCGCGCGTGTGCGCTCATGGCGGCGCGGCCTGCGAAAGCAGCCGGAAGACGGCTCTGAGCAGGCGTGATGGAACTTTGACCTGCTGTCTCTCGCGAAAATGCCACGGAAGTCTTTCGTTGAGATGGCACTGCAGGCCGCTTAGCGTTCTGGCAGGCACCGCCCGCCCTGGAGGACGAGCTCGACCCCAGCTGAGCGTGCCTGACAGGCCGTCCGCAGCGCCGCGGCCTCGGCGGACCTTGCGGACGGCCCGGCATGACGGCGTCGCCGTCGCAGTGGTCGGCTCCCGCAGGTCTGCGACGGTCCGCTGGTACGTCGTCTACGCGTCTGGGGCGGTCCGGCGCTGCAGGTGCCCGATCTCGACCTGCCCGGTCGTGCCGTCGGCGTACTGGACGGTGCAGCGCTCTCCCGGCGGCGCACCGCACTTGGGGCAGGTGCCCACGGGCTTGCGCGGCCCCGGGGGCCGCTTCTTCGGCGGCTCGGTCGCGTAGGCGTTCTTCGAGGAGCTGGGGCGCGGGGGCCGGTATCGTGACCGCCCCTGGGGCCCCGGGGAGTTCAATGTCCCGCCGGGCACCCGGGCCCGGGGTGAAGGTGCGCGGCCCCGGCCTACTCGTCGCCGAGCTGCTCCGCGTACCAGGGGGAGGACTCCGAGGGGCGGCGCCGGTGTGCCCAGAAGCGGCCGCGCCGCGGGGTGCCGACAGGCGGAAGGGCGAGCGGCAGCTCCGTCTCGATCTCCGGGTCGTCCTGCACGGGCGGCTTCGGCATGAGCCGCTCGGGCTCGAACCCGGGAAGCCCGAAGCGACGAACCTGCCTGGAGAAACCTGAGGGTGAGCTGGCCTCGGGTGCGGTCAGCGCGTACTCCATCGGCCACCCCAGAAAAGCCCACCGCTCCATACGGATCCGGCCGACGATGTGTATCCGGAACCGGTCTGCCGCCTCCCACGCCTGCCGGGTGACCTTCCGGTTGGTCACCATGAGCGCGACGTCCACGTCGTGATCGGCACGGGCTCCGTTCAGCTCGCGTATGTGCGACGCGTCCACGGAGTTCTTGTCCGGCTTCGTCGAATGCTTGCACTGCACGATGATCCGCCCCAGTTGTTCGAGCGTCCCCGTGATGTCCACCCCTCCGTCGTTGGCACCGCCGCGCACCACGACGTTCCGGCCACCGGAGGCCGTAAGGAGTTCGGCGACGAATACCTCGAAGGTGTAGCCGTTGAGCTGGTCGACGTCATCGAGTCCGAGCACGGACAAGCGCCCTACAGGCAGCATGGACGCGGCCCGGCTCGCAGTCCTGACGTCTCCTGCAAGGGCTTCCTCCCGGAGGTTCTCCTCGAACTCCAGTACCTCCTCCCTGGTGCTGAAGACGTCGGTGCCGAAGTCGTACGCCCTGCGACCCGACAGGGATTCCTCGGCGATCCGGTGCCCTATGTACTGCCACCACATCTCGCCGAGCTGGCACGAGATCTTACAGGTGGGGCTGGGTCCGCATCCGCAGTGCACGGGAGCGATGAACCCTCCGGGACCGCGGCGGATCCGGCCGTCGTCGTGGTGCTTCACGGGGTGTTCTCCTCGGTCGGGTTTCCTGAGGGCCGGCCGGCGCGGGGCTCGACGTGCCGCATGGCGGCGGAGCGGCCGGAGCGGCTGCGGCCGTAGCCCTTGGGCTTTCTCCGACTTCGGTGACCAGCGGCCGCCCGCTTCGAGTTCTTCGTCCGGGGCGCTGTGCTTCTTGGCGACGGAGTAGCCGGAGGCTCGCCATCCCTGGGAGGTGAAGGTGCGGCCGTTGCGGTTGATCAGGATCGTCATGCGACGACCCGGCAGAATGAGAATAAGGCACCTCGCTTGTCGTTTCGTCGCCCGATCCGACGATCGTTTAAGTCCGTCGTACCCTTTTAGTGGTGACCTCGATACTTCCGGGCCTCATGCCCGCATCTGGCCAGCAGCCCTACTTCTGGGGAGAGCTCGGCCCCTTCTTCAACCCGCCGCCGCAGGAGCTCCCCTGCTGCGCCATCCACGGTGAGAGGCTCGACCTGAGGAACCGGACTGCCGCGGTCGCGGTCCACGAGGCCGGCCACGCCGTCGCCGCTTTCGTCCTCGGCGTCCACGTCCCCTCGATCACCCTCACCTTCACCGAGCTGGACCAGACTTGCGGGCAGGTGACCCAGGTGACCGGAGCGAACAACGATCTGCTCTTCGAGCACACGAAGCGGACCGTGCTGACCGTCCTCGCGGCCGGGGTGGCCGCTAACGCGTGGCTGCTGCGGGAGTCCGGCCTCGCCACCCCCGACCGCATGTTCTTCGCGGAGTGCGGCGGCCGCGGCGACTGGATGTTCGCGAAGTCCGTCGTGCGGGAGAACACGAGCGAGGAGCTGGACCCCCGGGACTACTGGCGGTACTGGGCCATCGCCGACGAGCTGCTCGCCGAGCATCGCGTGGCGGTGGCCCAGGTCGCCGAGCTGGTGATCGCCGGGCCCGTCTCGGGAGACGAGGCGGCCACCTCGTGCGGGCTGGTCAACTCCCCGCCGATCCAGCGGCCAACCGTGTAACGACCGGCGCGAACGTGCGCTAAACAGGACTGAGTCCCTCTGGGCTGTCTGGCACGATTCCCCCATGAGGAGAGACTTCGACATCGTGCTCCTTCGTCGGTCAGGCGTCCCGTCATGACCGACACCGCTCCCCGTATGCCGACGAGCTCCCTGATCCGGCCGCTGCGCACCGGGAGGCTGGTGTGTGGGCAGGGTCAGCCCGATGCGCGTTGCCGGAGGACGCTGCTTCTTGCGCTTGCGCAGGATCTGGTACCGGGCGGGCGTTGTACGAGAGCTCTTCTCGGCAGATGTCCAGGAACGCCTTCTGCGCGGAGACCACCGCCTCGGCCTGGAGCTGAAACCGGGCAGCCTTCTCAGTCGCCTCTGTCCCCTCGCGGGACCGAGGGCACTTCCCTCCACCTGCCAGGGCCCCGGACGGCAGCTGTCAGGTGACGAGCCCTCACGTCGTCTGGACCCCGATTATCCGTCAGAGAGCACTCCAGGCACGCAGCTGACGGCCGACCAGTGCGACCCCGATCGAGCCGGATGCCGCGTTCCGCACCAGAGCGACCGCCTCCTTCGGCAGGTGGACGGCAGCATCGAAGCCGCGGGATGGGGATGGGTCCCGGACCCGCCATCCGGCCAGTGGGCGGGCATCAGTGAGCAGACGTCCCTGTGTGCGTCGCGCGGGAACCTCCAGCGCGTCGCAAGGCGTCGGTGGAGGCACAGAGCTGCTCCGCTCCGGCCGACAGGCTCTTTGAAGGCGGCGATGTGATCTGGCCGTGCCGGGGGGTGCAGTCAGGTGGTCGCGGGCCGTGCCCGGCTCTTGCGTGGTGGTTTGCATACAGGGCACGGCTTGCCGGTGCCGCCACGGCGTGTCCGCTGGTCAGGAGTGGCCTCCCAGTGGCCGTGGCAGCCTGGCTTCCGGCAGCGCCAACTGCACAGCAGGGTGGAACTGGGCCGGAGGTCCGCCGCCGTCCACGCCGGTTGACCGACGACCTCGACGAGTTCACCTGCGAGTGCTTCGTGCCGGTCCAGGAGCGACTGGCCGGGCTTCGGGCGAATCCGGCCGGCGGTGCTGCGCTCGCGGGCGCACGTGGGACAACCGCTCAACTGGCCTGTGCGGCGGTTGAGCGGAGCGGGGTACACCTTTGCGCACACCGGGTCCGGGCACTTCCAGAGGCAGTCCTGGTTCGCGTTTGGAAGCAGATCGAATGCGGTCCGGTCCGGGTGACCGATCACTTCCACCAGTTCAGCGGCCATCTCGGGGTTGACCTCGCCGAGCGATGTGCCGGGGGCGGGACGCCGCTTCTTCGCGGCCATCCTCTTGTAGCCGCATTTGCGGCACCCGCGCCCGGCGAGAGCGCGGGTGTATACGGGAACGTCCCACTGGTGTCCGCAGTCCGCCTCCTGACATCTCCATGTACAGAGGTCGTTGCAGCCCGGCGCCATACGGGCGAGGCCCACGCCGGGGTTGGTGAGGTTCGCGACGAACTCGGCTTCGAGGTGCGGAGCGGCGGTCAGCGCTGAGACGGCGGGTGCCGCCACGGCATGCTGCCAGAGCTGCGCTCCCTTCGTGAGCGCCGCCGTGGCCTCGGCGGGGGCCAGTTCCTTCCAGGGCAGTCCCCGAATCCGGAGCAGCGCGCCGACGGCCCATGCCCAGTCCTCGGGGTCTGTTCCTGGGCCGGCCTCGAGGACGGTGGTTGCGGACAGCGGGATCGCCGGCAGCCCCCGCTCCCGGATCCTTTCGAAGTCGAGTCCGGCGGCTCGGGCGGCCTGAGCCTTCGCGGTGTCACGCCGCAGGCTGTCGGGCTGGCTGTGTGTCCACAGCGGATCCAAGTCGATCAACAGGTCGGGGCCGGGTAGGAACAGGTCGAAGCGGTCCTCCTTCCTGCCGGGCAGGCGGACTCGGTGGTCGAGTTCAACGACGAGTCCCGAAGCCGCCTCGACGAGCATCGCGACCTTGCACTCGAACTGAGAACGCCCGTGCCCGGAGCAGTCCCGACAGCCGCGCTGATGGGTGCGGTTGGCGACGGTGGCCGACCAGTGATGGCCCTGTCCGCACTCCCAATCACACATGTCGTGGGACTGGGGTCGCAGGGTCTCGGGCCCGCGTGAGGGCCGGTCCTTGTTGCGCCGGAACTGCGCGGTCAAGACCGGGTCCAGCTCGGCGAGCGACTCCCCGGGCCCTGGAGCACGGTTCCGGCGCTTCCAGCACTCCGGGCACCCTGTGGGGTTGATACTTCGCGCCCTGAACTGGAAGCGGGCCTCCCACTCGTGGCCGCACTCTTCCTCGGCACAGCGCCACTGGCATTGGTCCGGGGACGATATCGGCAGGTCCTCCAGGGCGTAGCCCGGGCTGGAGATGTTGCTGACGAACTCCGTCCGCAGCCGAGTCAGGACTGCCGCGATCTCACTGGGCCCACGTCTCTTTCCCATGACCGGTGATCCTCGCAGCCGGCACTGACGGCGGTGCCTACCCCGCGGCCGAACCCGATCATCGACGTGCCCGCGACGGCGGTCTCCTGCGCGCAGGACTACACCGCGGTGCTCGATATCCGTGCCGTATAGGGAGCGCGGTCGGGCGCCCGGCTGCTGTGCCGCGTTCGGGACCCGCCTCACCGTCAGCGCCGGCGTCTCGGCCGGGGTCTCGTCGCAGCCGGCGGCGTGTTTGGGACGGCATCAAGACCCAGGAAGACGCGGTCACCGGCATGGACGCCGGCAGGGCTGCCCGGACCCCGGTGGGGTCAGTCCGAACCGCTGCTGCCCGGGGCCGGACGAAGCCGCGGCCAAGGAGACTCCCCCCGGACGGGCCTGGCTTCTGCCTTGTCACTCCAGCTCCCCGGCGCGCGGCGCCTGGGCTGCTGTGCAACCACCGCCGTGGTTCCTCCGTGACGCCTGCCCCGGCCTCGACGTTGCAGGGGTGATCGTGTGCACGCAAGGGGCGTCCACCGGTACCCACCTGGGCACCCCTCCCAGGATCCCCTTTAAGCATTAGTCATGCGTTAATTGCATAATGCCTGCTAGTTTTGCATCATGCTGAGTACTGAGGAAAGTCTCCGGCTGACTGTCGCCGCGCTCATGACGCGGACGGGGGAGAAGCAGGCCGTGCTCGCCGCCGGCATCGGTCTGTCCCAGGCGCAGGTGTCCCGGAAGCAGTCGGGTGCCGCGCACTGGTCGCTGGAGGACGTCGACCAGCTCGCCGCCCACTACCGCCTGCCCGTCCTCGACCTCCTCGCCGGACCGACGCACGCGGTCGACGTCCTGCACGGCACCGTGCCCGCTCTCCAGGGCGGCACCCTCGCCGTCCCCCCGGTACACCTCCCCCCGCCCGCCCAGGGCGCACTCCCGGCCCCGGCCCCGGCCCCGGCCGCGGCCGGGGCC
>NZ_JBHVRX010000067.1:0-5472 GCF_042885515.1 Streptomyces sp. NPDC058052
AGGGCTGTCCCGCAAACGAGTCTGGCGTCCCTCTGCACCACGCGGTCGACTGAGTGATCGAGGTGGGGTTGCGCTGGCCGCCTGGTTTCGTCTGCCCTGGGCTGACCAGCTGGATTGCACCCGCCTCAGCAGCCCCCATCGGCTTCGATAGTCTGCGCTAGTGGCTGACGCTTCGCTGAGATTCATGATCGACGCCGATCACGGGCAGTTCTACGTCCAAGACCTTGGTCCCTATGACGCGTGGATCGCCGAGCACGCGATGGACCCGGACCTGGCACCCGCGGGCTGGACGGACGAAGCGGTCTACGTCCACCGCATCGGTGTGGAACCGCACTCGATCTCGGTCGGCACCGCTCGGGACGACATCGTCGAGTCGCTCATCACTGTTCACGCTTCCGCGCCAACGGCTGACCCGGCGGCCGAGCACATCGTGGAGACCGACCTTGACGTGCCAACCGGTCGGCTCACCATGTCCAGCCCCGGCACCGATCCTGCCGACGGGCCGAGCCTGACTGTTCCCGCTGGACTGCTACGTGCTCGGGTCTCTTACGTCCCGGCCGGACCACCACCGGCCGGCACCGGCAGAGGTTCCGGTGACCACTTCCTTTATCAGGTGGACCTCTGGCCCTCCGGCCAGGCGTACGGGCTCGTCGTCGTCAAGCAGGGGCCTGAAATCTGGGCAGGGTAGGTCCTCATCTACCGCTCGCCTGCCGGCCGAGTGCGAGGTTGTGCAGGCGGGCGATGCCTCTCATCGCGTGATGGACGCCGTCGCCTTTCAGCCGGCAGTCTCGGAGGATCTTCCAGGTTTTCATGCGGGCGAAGGCGTGCTCGACACGGGCGCGGACCTGGCGGTGGGAAGTGTTGTGCTCTTCTTTCCAGGCCGGCAGTTCGCTCTGCCCGCGCTCACGGCGGTGCGGGATGACCAGGCCGGTGCCCCGGTAGCCGCCGTCGGCGATCACAGTGGTGCGGCCGACAGCGTCCTCGGCTCCGGACAGCGCCCACGCCTTGCAGTCGTTGCGGTTGCCGGGCAACGGCCGGCCGACCACCACGACGCGCCGGGTGTCGGCGTCGATGACGACCTGGTGGTTGGTGGAGTATCGGTAGTTCTTCGATCGCTCGGCCACCGTGTGGTCGCGAGTGGGGACCAAGGTGCCGTCCACGATGAGGACGGTGCTCTTGCGGAATCGCCTGCGGGGCTTGAGCGCGAGCAGGGGGCCGAGGTGGCTGACGATGCGGTTGGCCGCGGACTTCGAGACGCCGAACAGCGGGGCGAGCTGCCGCAGCGTCAAGTTGGTACGCCAGTAGGCCGTGACCAGCAGCACCCGGTCCTCCAGCGGCAAGCTCCACGGCCGGCCTCTGCGAACCGCGTCAGCCCCCTCATGCCGCAGCTGTGCCACCAACGTGCCGAAACAGCGGGGGCTCAACCCGGTGAACGGGGCTATCCAGGACGGCTGCGACGCCGTGATCACACCAGCCACTGCGGGAGCCTCACACGGTTCACGCCGTGGCTGGTGCGTTGATCACTTGCTGGACAGGCGAAGGTCGCCGGACCAGGTCTCACACCGGACACGGCCGGAGTCGAAGGTGATCTCCAGTGCAATCCGCCCGTCGACCGGGACACTCTCTTCGCTGACTGCCAGCACCGTCTCGCCGAGATGGCCCGCGAACGGGGTCTCGCCGCTGATCGGCGCCACCTCGACGCGGCCTGACTCTGCCATGTCGTATCCCGCGAAGGGGGCCGATGTCTCCACGATCAGGCACCAGTCCGACCCGGTCGTGATGCGCGTGGCGACCGCTTCGCTGTCGATCAGCCACACGTCCAGCGGGCCGGACGGAGCCTCTGAGCCGTACAGGTGCCACGAGGCGACCACGTGCTCAAGACGGCGTCCGACCAGGTAGTCAGGACGCACACCGGCCCCGTGCAACGGGCACTCGCTTCCCCTCTTCGACTCCACGTGTCGACCGTACTGTCAGGCGAACCTCCAGCTCACGTCCTTATACGGGACATCCCTTAGGCAAGTCCTTTGTCGGAATCAGAGTTGTCGGGGTCGGCTGGCACCGCGAGGGTGCACGCAAGTGTGCGTCCTGGGGCTCAGGAGAATGCGGCGTGGCGACTCTCATGAATCTCTCCGGCCTTCACGGGAGCCGGACGAGAGGCCACGGCCTTGGTACTGGCGGGCTCGCACATTCAACTGTCGCCATCCTTCCTGGCAACGGCGCGGCGAGCCGCTCGAACCCCGCCAGCCTCGTGGCTCCCGGATAAGCTCACCTATATGCCGAGTGGCCTACTCTCTGGAGGGTCCGTGATTCAGCATGCAGAGGCGTGCCCGCTCTACGCAGTCCACTGGCTGCGTCATGCCGTCGCGGCCGCTGGCCTTCTCATCAAGCAGCCCGCCGAGCAGGGGGCTGACGAGGTGTCTGCTATGGCACTCACGGACACCCTGGCGTACTTCGCGGAGCTGCCGGAGTGGGAATCAGTGACGCTCAAGGACGTGGCTGAGCATGCCACGCTGATGAGCACCCCTGAGAACCGCGAGCGGTTCCGGTCGCTGTGTAACTGCGGCGCCCTGGATTAGGGGCCGGAGGGGCGAACCGGAATCTGGCGGTAGCGGCTCTTGGCTCGTCTCGATCCACTGGCTGCGGTCTGGGAAATGTGTAGAGGAGGAGCGATGAGGCTCACCGTGGATGGGCGCGGGCTCACCGACGATGGACTTGACGCGATGAAGGCCGGCCTGTCTGCAATGGGGCAAGCCGAAGCGACCGTTATCGTTACCGACCGCTTCGTGGACACCGTGCGTGGGCTGACATCCCAAACGGAGTACTCGACTGCTCGCGGCTCCGGCGAAGTCGCAGCCCGCACGGTTCACGCCAACAACGAATCCACTGTGGTCGTGAACGCAGAGGTGGCGCGTATGCGCCCGACAGGGGACATCGAACGCCTACTCGCTCACGAAGCTGGCCACATTCAGCTGAACGAGAGAGGAGAGGGCCCCGAGGGTCGACGAAACCTGGTGAGCGCCGAGTGGGAATGGTTGTTGCTGTGCGTCGGTGCTCTGGCGCTGGATGAGTTTCGCATCGAGCGCAGCCTGGCTGGCCTCGGGTACCCCATCGCCGAGACGGCGACGATTCCGAGCGCCGAACTCGCTCTGCATCACCTCAATGTCGAGGTCATGGAAGCGCTGCTGGACCCGGCCAACGCGGCTGACCCCAGGAGGCTGAGCGAAGCGATCGCCCGGACTCATGACTGGTACTCCAAGCACCTGGCGTACTTCGCGGCCTTCCGGTCTGGCCTGGCTGGGACAGGCTTGGCGGGTCTCTCCGCGCGCGGAAAACAGGACTGGGACGACTACGTTGGGGACACCTGGCCTGGAAGACTTGAGCTGTACGCGTCGGTGCCGACATCGTTGGAGTCGATCAACGAGGCTGGCCTGAACGACCTACTCCGGCAAGCCGGGCAACAAGAAGCGGCGCTTCTCTCCAAGATCGGATTCCGGTACAGCACGCAGGGTAACGGCTACTCCTTCAAGCGGGTGATCACCGATGCTCACTGCGCGACGAGAATACAGCGAGCCAGCAGCCGACCGAGGTGAGTCAAGAGCTGCAACCACCACACAACCTCATCGGCTACCTCCCAGGCAGGCTCCCGACAGACAGCACGTGCAAGGTCCGGACTACCGCCTCTACTTCAAGCCCCAGGCGTCCGCGCCCCTCTCGGAGTGGCCCGCATGAGCGATGAGACCCCCGCGCCCGAGCTGGACTATCCAGCTGTCCACAACGGCCTCGACTTCCTGCGCAGCGTGGTCGAACTCCTGGACCGCGACGTACCGGACGGCCGCTCGATGAAGTTTGCCGTCCTGCACCTCCAGGCCGCCACCGAGGTCCTGGTCAAGGCGTGTCTGGCCTCCATCGACTGGACCCAGGTGTTCATGAAGCCCGAGACGGCCGACGAGGACGCCTACAGAGCGGCCGACTTCCAGAGCTGCAAGATCGAGGACGCGATCAAGCGGCTCCGCCAGCTCGGTGTCGAGATCGCTCCGGCGGAGAAGGGACAGATCACTGCGCTCGCTCGCGAGCGCAACAAACTCCAGCACTTCGGCGCGACGCTGAACGCTGCGGCGATCGAGGCGCAGGCCGGCACCGTGCTCGAGTTCCTGATGCGGTTCATCGACGAGTATCTGGACCCCGAACTCGACGCCGCCGACGCCGAGCACCTGGCCACCGAGATGCAGTTCGTCCGCGATGGTGTACCGCGCATCCGCAGCTACACCACGGCCCGGATGGCCAGGCTCGAACCCGACCTCGCGCCCCTTAAGAACACCACGCTGCGCTGCCCGGACTGCGGCCAGTGGACCCTCGTCGCGGACGGCGGTGAGATCGACTGCCGCCTTTGCCAGAAGTCCTGGGAGCCCGCCACGTTCCCTCTGTTCTACGCCGTCCTCGTGCTCGGCCATTCCTGGCGCGACTATCGCAAGACCGGGCAGCCCGCAGATATCTGCCCAGACTGTGGGGCTAACACGCTGGTCGACGAGGCGTACCTTGCCGACGCGCCAGAGCAGCAGAGGGCGTTCTGTTTCACCTGCTCGCAGAGCTTCACGGGTCTCGACGACTGCATTCGGTGCGGAAGGCATTTCCCGTCCACTGGCGATGACGACTTGGTGTGTGGCGACTGTTGGACGGATGTGCTCGCTTCGGATTGACCTACACCACGGAGGAGAGACGAGGGGATCGAGACAGCGGCTGAAACGACCGAGTTCCAGAAGATCGCCGTCGGCGAGCTCGTCGACGACGAACCCAGGCGCCTGCCTGTCAACATCATCTTTGTCGAGCAGGTGTGAGTAGTTGATCACTTGGCCTCGGCCGGGTCGGCGATCACCCGCGTGGCAAAGCCCCTCCCGGCCAGCCCCGCAACATCCTGGACCTGCCGCAACCGCTGCTGGGCGAGCTGCAGGCGGGGACAGTCAGACACGGCCAAAGGGGTAATCCGGTCAGCGCCGCCGCACTCGCCGTCGCGGGACGGGCAGACGGGTGATGTTGTCGGACTGACCGAGTTCCTCAAAGGCATGGGTTAGTTCGAGGTCGAGCTCAGCAACGATCTGCCGCAGTGCGGCGCTGACGGCCCGTTCCTTCGCGAGCTGCTCTGTGACCGCCGCCAGCTTCTCCTTCACCTCGCTGTACCTGTCGGCCAGTTGCTGCATGGCAGCCGGCGTTGCGTTCTGTGCCTTGACACGTGCTTGGAACTCCTCAACAAGGTCCTTGTGGTCGCCGTAGGCAACATCGCGCCGGAGGCCGGACTCCCGTAGCAGCTCCGAGACGGTGAGCTTCCCGGAGGCCGAGCGCAAAGGCGTGCCGGCCAGGAGGCGGTCGGCCGCGGCCAGAAGCGCGGCACGTTCGGCTTCCAGGTCCCGAGGGCGTCGACTGGTCATGCGGCCCCTTCGCCGGCGTCAGAGACGCCCTTCCTTTGATGACGTTCAC
>NZ_JBHVRX010000068.1:0-4891 GCF_042885515.1 Streptomyces sp. NPDC058052
GTCTCCTGCGGAGACACGACGCGGAGTGACTGCGTCACTCCCAACGCTGCCGCGTCGCTGCGCGACGCCGGGGGGTGACCCGGCTGGCAGTCACCTTCGGTGACTGCGGGCTGTACCGGTCGATTCAGGGTCTGCGGGCCGGTGGGGTGGAGGCGGGCCTCTCTGCGGGCCGTTTCTCCGGTGCCCCTTCGGGGTATTTCCGCAGCTCGCAAGCGGTTTGAGTGGGTTTCCCGGGGCTGACGTCGAGGGTGGACCGGGACCCTGCGGGCCCCTCTCCTACCGACCGCCTACCCGCTATCCTCTTGTCTGAGAGCAGTATGCCCACTCCGCGTAGCCATTTCCAGCCCTGCGGGCCGGCTATTCGGCACGTCACGCAGAGTACCGCAGCACTCTCTCACCGGGTGGTAAGTGGTCTAGACCGAAAAGACGCAGTTACGGGAAGGGATCGGGTGGCGCACGCCGGAAATCCCCCACACCAACCCACATGACAAACCCACATAACCCCTGCCCGGAAACACAACTGACGCACCACCAAAACCCCATACACAAACCACATAAGAAAACCCCTCACCCAAAATACAAAAACCGCATCAGAGGTGAGAGGTTCCCTGGGGGTTACCTCGCCGGCACATCTCATCTGGGGATGATCTGCCCGATCACGAAAAGAAGGAACGCAACGATGTTGATGAGTGCGAAGAGGCCGAGGAACACGGCGATACAGCCGCAGCTTCCGTCGTCCCTTCCAGCCTGGCGGTCCAGCTCGCGCTGCACCTCGCGCCTGATCTCCCACCTATCCATGGTTCGGATCTGCCCGACCCCTCACCGGAGCAACCGCGTCCGCGCCGGAACCGCCGTCCCCGCACAGGACCGGTCAGGTCGAGGACACTCCGCTGCTCAGAGAAGGCGACCGCCCCGCACCCGCGGGGGGGGCGGTCGCAGAACCGCGGGCCGGCAGCGGGGGGAAGGCCGCCGGACACGCGAGTCGAGTGCAGTCCCATGCGCTCGACCACCCGCCTACCCACCGTCCCCGACCTCACACCAGCGAGGCCCTGGGCGCGCTCCACGGCCCCGGGGCGCGGCGGTGTCGGTCGAGGAGCGGCCGGGTCACCGCAGCTCGCGGACGCCTCCCGGCGCTGCGCGGTCCAGGCGCTCGCGCCGGAGTCGTACGCCTCGGCAAGCTGGACCATGTGGTCGATGTCGGGCTTCCCCGGATCGGTGACCTCGGCGGCGTCGTAGTAGCTGATCCAGCGGCCACCGGAGAGTTTGCAGCCTGCCTCGACCCCCTCGCCCAGCAGGATCTCGGCGCGGGTGTTGCAGCCGTCGGCGGGGTCGAGCCCCTTGTTCCAGCGCCTGAAGGAGTCACGGTTGTAGCCCGCGCGGGACTCGTCCGCGACCGGGAGGAGTTCAGCGGCATCGGCCAGCGGCAGAACCCCCGCAGGCGGGGCGGCCGGGACGGAGGCTGGTCTAGCAACTACAGGGAGGGATCGGGTGGAGCACGCCGGAAAGCCCCTACCAACCCACATGACAAACCCGCATAACCCCTGCCCGGAAACGCAACTGACGCACCACCAAATCCTATACACAAAACGCATAAGAAAACCCCTCACTCTGAATACGGAAACCGCATCAGAGTGAGAGGCGGGCAGAAGAATTGAGGGGCGACTATTTCAGCCTTACGCAGTTTGGGCGTTGTGCCAGAGGAGGCGGGGCCGGTTAGTCCGAATCGATCGCGCCGGTTCCGTAGTCGGCTCCTGAGTCCGAGCCGTTGTCGTGCGCCTGGTCGCTTTCCAGCTTGCGCCAGATGAGAACACCGGAGACCGCCGTCACCGCCAGACCCACCGCCCAGATGAGACCCCAGGGAAGGTCTTTGCCGGTGATGACCAGACTCGCGAATGCGGTGAGACAGCCCGCCACGAGACCGGCCCACGCAGACAGGAAGACAGTCGTTCCCAGCTGCTCCCCGAAACCGTCCGACACCTCGCCCGCGTCCATGGCCCCCGCCCTCCTCGCCCACTGCCACCTGGAAGGCCCAGTCTTGTGCGCGCAAGGCCCCACGCCAACCCCTGGGACACCGCGCCGTGCCCACAGGCTGGACGTGGCCGGGCTGCACGTGCAGGAGGGGGAAGCAACGCGCAGCCGGGCTGTAGCCGCCGTGCCCAGGGCTTCGGTGCCTCCCGAATCCCCGTAGAAATGCTGTCGGTTCCTCGTGAACAGAGCCACGAGCGGTAAGCCGGCAACCGGAGCGGGGTCAGATTGAGGCTCAGGCGGCGTCCCACTGGTGGGCGCGGCCTTCGCGCCACTCGGCCCATGCCGGGTCGTCGAGGGCCGTCTCGGGGTCGGGGACGTCTGCGCGGTCGAGGAACGCCATCAGGTCGTGATGCGAGTAGGCCATGCTCAGGGTGTCGTCGTGACCGTGCCGGTGTGCGGTCACCCGCCGGCCCCGGGGCGGCGGGGGCAGGTGAATGGTGATCGGCGTCATGCTCATCCGCTCAGCCTCTCCCACGGTGTGGATCCGGGCGAGGTGGGTGCGGGGCCGGCTGCACGTGCAGGAGGGGGAAGCGACGTGCAGCCGGGCTCAGGGGGCCTGCAGGGTCTGCCCGACGCGGCTACCCCTGTCCGGGGGGCATACGCGTCTGCCCCGGCCGGGAGGGGCTGGGGCGGACGCGGGGTGCTGCCGAGGGGTCAGGCGCTGATGCCGACGGATGCGACGTAGGCGTATGCGGCGTAGTCGGAGTCGAGGTCGGTGATCACGTCGTCCCAGATCTCGTCGATCGTGTCGGCGTCCTGTCTGGCCCAGGCGTCGACGAGGTCGCCCCAGATGTAGCGGACGGTGATGGTGCGCTGGGACAGCGTCGGGCGGCGGCGTTCCTCGGGGACGTGGGCCTGGTCCACGGGGTAGATCTCCATGCGCCGGCCGCGGCCGGCGTTGTCGAGGTGGCGGGCGAGCCAGCCGGAGCGGGTCAGGTTCTCGCGGCGGCGGTGCCAGTACGCGGCGTCGATCTTCTCCCGGCTCGCGGGGGTCGGGGAGGTCTTGCCCTTGCCTCGCATCCATGCGCGGATCGTGCGCGGGGAGACTCCTTGGGCTTTCAGTTCCTCGCGGCCGGCTTTGCTGTCGAGGTAGCGGAGGCGGGCGGTAAGGCCGCGGTGGGAGGTGATGGGCGAGGAGATGCCCGAGGAATACACGATGCGGTTGAGTTCCTGGATGAGGGCTTCCCCGCCTTTCATTCCGCGGGCGTTGTACTTGTGGAATTCTCCCCATTGGGCCCAGAGTTCCGGCGAACCGGTCATCAGCGCTTACCTCCGAGAACGTACTCGTTCTTCACCTTGACCTGGGACAGGTCCCGGCCTTCCGAAAAGACCTTCCGCCAGTCTCCCACGAGGTGGAGTTCGTCCGTGCCGGAAATCTCGACAACCTGGAGCCCCGCACGGTGTGCTTTGTGGGCCTTCATCCACAGATTCGCGAATGCTTTCGACCGGATGATGTGCATCCAGTCCGGGCGGCGGATGTCGCGGTTTGCGCTCGATTCACCGATGGTCGAGACGAATTTCGAATACATCGCCTTGACGTAGGCGACGGTGATGTCGTCGCCCTGGGCGAGAGCTTCTTTCCGGACCTCGGCCAGTGCGCGGCGCATCTTCTCCAGGAGCGCTTCCGTGGCGCCGGAGACCAGGGAGCGGTGGATGACCGGGGCGTCGGCGAGGCCCTGGCGGGCGCAGTCGAGGAGCTGGCGGAGCGTGGACTCCGTCACCCACAGTTCCCCCGGCTCCAGGCGGTTGCCCAGGGGGTTGGGCAGGTCGGCGTGGTCCCAGTCGGCGGGGGTGATGAGGTGGACGCCGGCCTTTCGCTTGTCGTGCACGCCGCTGGTGTCCTCGCGCAGCTGCCCGATCGGGAGCCAGCACTTGAGCGCGGAGAGATAGGCGGCGTTCATGTCGAGCGCGGTGACGTCGAACTGCGCGCCCTTCTTCGCCGCCTTGAAGATTTCGGCGTTCCGCCACTTCGGGCGGCCCTCCCAGATCTCGTCCGCGCCTTTCTGGGACTTCTTGTGCAGGATCTCCGCGGTGGGCGGGAATTCGGAATGCTCGTACCGGCCGCCGACCCGGGACGACTTCATGAGTGCCATGACGTCCGGAATCGCGGCTTTGATGAGCGCGGCCTCGGCGGCGTCGATGTCGCCGCCGTGCCCGGCCACGACGTCCTGCACCCGGCCGGTGATCTGCTCCACCAGGCTCCCGGAGGCATACGCCGGAACGGGACGGCGGGGCCGGGCGGGGACGGGAGCGGCGGGCTGCTCCTGTCGTGCGGGGTCGGCGGGCGGCGCGGCAGGGGCGGCGGGCGCGGCCGGCGGCGGGACGGGGGCCGGGACGGCGGGAGTGGGAGCCGACTGCTCCTGCCGTGCGGGGCCGGCGGGCGGCACGGCCGGGGCAGCGGGCAGCGCGGCAGGGGCAGCGGGCCCGACCGACGGCGGGACGGGGGCCGGAGCGGCGGGAGCCGACTGCTCCTGTCGTGCGGGGTCGGCGGGGGCAGCGGGCGCGGCCGGCGGCTGGACGGGAGCCGGAGCGGCGGGAGTGGGCTGCCCCTGCCGTGCAGGGACAGCGGGCGGCGCGGCGGGGGGAGCGGGCGCGGCCGGCGGTGGGAGGAGGGTCTTGTTCTCGGGGACCGGGGGCAGTGCATCGTCGGTCGGGACGAGGGGCGGCTCCTGGCCCTCGGGGACCAGGGGGGTGTGGTGGGCGGACAGGGCGGCGGCGCACTCCTCGGCGGTCAGGTGCTGGGGGAAGCCGTCGACCTCCTCGGCCGCGGGCTGTCCGCACAGCACGCACGGCCCGACGGGTACGGGCACAGCGGCCCCGGCCCCGGCCCCGGCCGCGGCCGGGGCCGGGGCCGGGGCCGCTG
>NZ_JBHVRX010000069.1:0-4285 GCF_042885515.1 Streptomyces sp. NPDC058052
CCCTTTCGCTTTCGCTCCGGGCCCTTCCGGCGTTTCCGACTCTATCAGATCCTTTCGGCGTCTGATTCCCAGTCAGCGGGGTTTGTCTTCCCGGCCGAAAGGGCCGTTCCGACGAGTGAGACATTAGCGGATTCCTTGCCTCCGAAGCGAATCGGAGAATCTCTGGACCATCGGTCCTGGATTCCTCATTCCGCAGAAGACATACGTCGCCGAACGGCACGACGAAGCGCAGCCGTCCGGCTCAGTGGTCTTGCGGAATGGTTGTCCGGGGCCGACCGGAGTCGGTGCTCACGTCGGACAACTGGGAGGACACTACGGATCGCGAAAACCCATGTCAACTTCGGTCCCGGTGCCCGCCCCGCCCGACAAGGCGGGGCGGGGCGGGCACCCGCCGGACGGGCCCCTCAGTCGTCGGTGAGGGTCCGGGCCAAGAGAGCGAGCAGGCGGTCCCAGTGGAGCGTCAGCCCTGGGGCACTGAAGGTGTCGGTGTCCGACATGGTGAAACCGTGGACAGTCCCGGGGTAGATCTCGGAGGTGTAGGCGACTCCTGCGGCGTCCAGGAAGCCGTTGAGCTCCTCGAGTGCCTCAGGGGTCAGGTCTCCTTCGGCGTGGCCCAGGTGGACCTGGGCGGTGAGCTTCGCGAAGAGGCCGGGGCCGTCGGCGGCCACGGGGGCGTGGAACGCCGCGACGGCCGCGACCTCGCCCGGGTGCGCGGCGGCGGTGCGCATCGCCAGCAGGCCGCCGATGCAGTAGCCCGTCACCGCGACCGGACCCGCCGCGACCTCGGGCTGGGCGGTGAGGAAGGTGAGGTAGGCGTCGGCGTCGCTCAGGACGCGTTCGGGGGTGTGCGCCACGATCACGGGCATCAGCTCGGCGAAGATCGCCGGCCGGACGTCTTCCCCGATGTATTCGGGAAGCTCGACCACCGGTGCCGGACCGTGCCGGTAGAACAGATGGGGGACGAGCACGTAGTACCCGTGCCCGGCCAGTTCGCGGGCCATGTCCTTGAGCACCGGCCGGAGGCCGAAGCCGTCCGCGTACATCAGCACCCCCGGGTGCCGCTCACCGTCGTCGGGGAAGGCGGCGAACGCGTCGGTCCGACCGTCCGCGGTGGGAATGCGCAGCGTCTTGATGGGCATGATCATCCTGTCGTGGTCGAGGTGTCGGTTCCTTGGATCGACACGACAGGGGCGGAGCCCGCGCGGCGGCGTCGGGTCCATGCTCGGGCAGCGGGCCTTCGCCGGCCCGTACGGCGCTCAGAGGAGCACCGGGTCACCGATCCGTGTGTGGCGCGAGGCCGTCCCGGTAGTCATGGTCGCGAAGCGTAGACCACCGGTCCGAGCCGCTTCCAGCACGTCGTCCAAGGGCTCGCTCGGCAAGGATGATCTCGGCCGAAGCCGCGGTCCCGGCGCCGCCGGCGCCGCAGGGGCTGCCGGGGGCCGGTGGGCGTCGCTCCGCGCACGGCCGTTCAGGCGACCCCGGTGGGCCCCTCGTCCCCGCCGTCCCCGGCCCGGGTCGCACTCGCCCGCCTCCGCGCCTCCCGCTGCGCCTCCAGTGCCGCCCGCGCGGCCGCCTTCTTCCGCTCGAGCTCCTCCGTGAGCAGGCGTATGCGAGCCTCGCGTTCCGCACCGGTCAGGCCCGTCAGACCCAGTCGCGCGTCACGTTCCTCCTGCGACATGCGATCTCCTCTCCACATCCCTCTGTCCGAGTGCGTCCTCGCGGGTTCATGCTCCACGGGTGCCGCCGATGGCACCGTACGTGCGAAGACGCCGCTCAGGGGAGGTACGGGGGCCTCGACCGGTTGTGCGCTGTCGTGCCAGCCCCTGTGCGCCGGGGGGCAACCCGGCTGGTCCGGTCGCTCGTAGCTTGCGGGAGTGCCCCGTCGCGACCGGCGGCGGGCGCGCCACCGACAGCTCCGAAAGGACCCCTCATGTTCGACATCGCCAAGGTTCAGGCCGCTCCGAGCAAGGACCTCCTCACGCCCGACAACTCGGTCATGCTCTTCGTGGACCACCAGCCGCAGATGTTCTTCGGCACGGGCAGCGGCGACCGCGCCGCGATCATCAACAGCACCGTCGGTCTCGCCAAGGCGGCGAAGGCGTTCGGCGTGCCGGCCGTCCTGACCACGGTCGCCGCCGAGTCCTTCTCCGGGCCGCTGCTGCCCCAGCTCGCCGAGGTCTTCCCCGAGAACGAGATCATCGACCGCACCTCCATGAACGCCTGGGAGGACGAGGCGCTCGTGGCTGCGGTCAAGGCGACCGGGCGCAAGAAGATCATTCTGTCGGGCCTGTGGACCGAGGTCTGCCTCGTGCTGCCCGCCCTCTCCGCCCTCGGCCAGGGGTACGAGGTGTACGTCGTCGCCGACGCCTCCGGCGGCGTCACCCCCGCCGCCCACGAGCACGCGCTGCAGAGGATGATCGCCGCCGGCGCCGTCCCGGTGACCTGGGTGCAGGTCCTCCTGGAGCTGCAGCGCGACTGGGCGCGCCAGGAGTCGTACGGCGCGGTCATGGAGATCGTCAAGGCCCACGCCGGCGCGTACGGCCTGGGCGTCGTGTACGCGCAGGCCGTCATCGGCGCGCACGCGGCCGGCTGACCTCGGTGGACACCGGCATTCTGATCCTGCGACTGCTGGTGGGTCTGCTCGTCGCCGGCCACGGCGTGCAGAAGGTGAGCTCTCACCTGGGCGGCGGCGGGCTCGAAGGCGGGGCCGAGGAGTTCCGCGCCGACGGCTTCCGGGGCGGTGTCCTCACCGCCCTGGCGGCGGGCGGCGGCCAGATCGGTTCGGGCCTGCTGCTCGCCGCCGGCTTCCTGACCCCGCTCGCCGCGACGGGGACCATCGGGGTCATGACGGTCGCACTCACCGTGAAACGGAGCCACGGGCTCTGGGTCCAGAACGACGGCTACGAGTACCCCCTCGTCCTCATCGGGACCGCCGCCGCCCTCGCCGCCACCGGCCCCGGCGCCTGGTCCCTCGACGCGCTCCTCGGCCTCACGCCGTACCCGTCGTGGTGGGCGGCCCTCGTCCTCGCGGCCGGTCTCGGGTCCGGCCTGATCGCCCGGCTCGTCCTCCACCGGCCCGCCGCCCCGGCGAACACCGGGCGCTGAGCGCCCGGCGCGAGCCACTCGGACCGGGTCCGGTCGCCCGCGTACCCCCGACCGGGCGGCCGGCCCCTTCCCTCGCTCATCCACTGAACAGGAACACCTGATGGACACCCTCACGACCTCGCACGGCGGCGGTCAGCCGCTGCTGCACCAGAAGGGCGCCGAGACCCAGGCGTACGGCACGCTCAAGCAGCTGCCGATCGGCCTCGGCCATGACACCCGCTTGTACGCCTGCCAGCGGCTCAACCGCGTCCTCGCCGACACCCAGATCCTCTACTCCCTCTACAAGAAGCACCACTGGCTGATGCGCGGGGCGACCTTCTACTCGCTGCACCTCATGCTGGACAAGCACGCGGAGGCCCAGCTGGCCATCGTGGACGCGCTGGCCGAACGGGTCCAGAGCCTCGGCGGCGTCGCCGTCGGGGACCCCCGCCACGTCGCGGAACTGACGGCGATCCCCCGGCCCCCGGACGGTGTGGAGCCGGTGCCGGTGATGCTGTCGAGGCTGCTCGACGCGCACGAGCGGATCCTGATCGACGCCCGGGACGCCGCCGCCCGTCTCTCGAAGGAGGGGGACGAGGGCAGCACCGACCTGCTCGTCTCCGACGTCATCCGCACCGGCGAGGCCCAGGTCTGGTTCCTCGCCGAACACCTCGTGGACACCCCTCTGGTACGCGGCTGACGGCGCGTACGGCGACGTCGTGTTCGCCGACGACCTCCGCGAGGGCACCGCATGAGGTGCCGTATCCGACCGCCACGTGACACCACGACCAGACAGGAGCGTCCATGGAACCGCAGGTGACAGACCGGCCCGAGAGGTCCCGGTACGAGATCCTCGCGGGCGAAGACGGCACGGAGACCGCCGGCTTCGCCGAGTACCACCTCTCGGAGGGCGAGATCGCCTTCATCCACACCGAGATCGACAGCCGGTTCGCGGGGCAGGGTCTGGGCGGGCTGCTCGCCCGCGGCGCCCTCGACGACGTCCGGGTCCGCGGACTGCGCGTCCTGCCGTACTGCCCGTTCATCCGGGGGTGGATCGGCAAGCACCCCGAGTACGCCGGCCTGGTGCCCGCGGCGCACCGCGACCGCTTCGGACTCTGACCCTGGCCTCACCGTGGCGCTACACGTTGTACCCAAAGGGCGGCCCACAGCCCATGGGGCTGGGGGGAACAACCAGCAGCAC
>NZ_JBHVRX010000070.1:0-2500 GCF_042885515.1 Streptomyces sp. NPDC058052
GGGCAGTTTGACTGGGGCGGTCGCCTCCTAAAAGGTAACGGAGGCGCCCAAAGGTTCCCTCAGAATGGTTGGAAATCATTCGCAGAGTGTAAAGGCATAAGGGAGCTTGACTGCGAGACCTACAAGTCGAGCAGGGACGAAAGTCGGACTTAGTGATCCGGTGGTTCCGCATGGAAGGGCCATCGCTCAACGGATAAAAGCTACCCCGGGGATAACAGGCTTATCTCCCCCAAGAGTTCACATCGACGGGGAGGTTTGGCACCTCGATGTCGGCTCATCGCATCCTGGGGCTGTAGTCGGTCCCAAGGGTTGGGCTGTTCGCCCATTAAAGCGGTACGCGAGCTGGGTTCAGAACGTCGTGAGACAGTTCGGTCCCTATCCGTCGCGGGCGCAGGAAATTTGAGAGGAGCTGTCCTTAGTACGAGAGGACCGGGATGGACGCACCGCTGGTGTACCAGTTGTTCTGCCAAGGGCATCGCTGGGTAGCTATGTGCGGAAGGGATAAGTGCTGAAAGCATCTAAGCATGAAGCCCCCCTCAAGATGAGATTTCCCAACTTCGGTTATAAGATCCCTCGAAGATGACGAGGTTAATAGGTTCGAGGTGGAAGCGTGGTGACACGTGGAGCTGACGAATACTAATAGATCGAGGACTTAATCAATATTAAAATGTTTTGCGACGCAAAATCATTACTTACTATCTAGTTTTGAATGTATAACACATTCATTTGTCTGGTGACAATGGCAAGGAGGTCACACCTGTTCCCATGCCGAACACAGAAGTTAAGCTCCTTAGCGCCGATGGTAGTCGGGCTTACGTCCCGCTAGAGTAGGACGTTGCCAGGCAATATTTGAAATAGGAGAATTAGCTCAGCTGGGAGAGCATCTGCCTTACAAGCAGAGGGTCGGCGGTTCGAACCCGTCATTCTCCACCATGATAGCCGGCCTAGCTCAATTGGTAGAGCAACTGACTTGTAATCAGTAGGTTGGGGGTTCAAGTCCTCTGGCCGGCACCATTTTTGGACAAGAGAATAACATAAGTCTTTTAAAAAGAGCCATTAGCTCAGTTGGTAGAGCATCTGACTTTTAATCAGAGGGTCGAAGGTTCGAGTCCTTCATGGCTCACCATGTTACGCGGGTGTGGCGGAATTGGCAGACGCGCTAGACTTAGGATCTAGTGTCTTTACAGACGTGGGGGTTCAAGTCCCTTCATCCGCATTGCCAAACGCGGAAGTAGTTCAGTGGTAGAACATCACCTTGCCAAGGTGGGGGTCGCGGGTTCGAATCCCGTCTTCCGCTCCAACTATACTATACCATCCATGCCGGGGTGGTGGAATTGGCAGACACACAGGACTTAAAATCCTGCGGTAGGTGACTACCGTGCCGGTTCAAGTCCGGCCCTCGGCACTTATTGTTGCGCCCGTAGCTCAATTGGATAGAGCGTTTGACTACGGATCAAAAGGTTAGGGGTTCGACTCCTCTCGGGCGCGCCATACATACTTTTGAAAACGGGAAGTAGCTCAGCTTGGTAGAGCACTTGGTTTGGGACCAAGGGGTCGCAGGTTCGAATCCTGTCTTCCCGACCACTTCGGGGCCTTAGCTCAGCTGGGAGAGCGCCTGCTTTGCACGCAGGAGGTCAGCGGTTCGATCCCGCTAGGCTCCACCAACGTGTTCTTTGAAAACTAGATAACAGAAGTAATTCACATTCAATTAGTAATGCAAGATATCACGTAGTGATTCTTTTTAACGGTTAAGTTAGAAAGGGCGCACGGTGGATGCCTTGGCACTAGGAGCCGATGAAGGACGGGACGAACACCGATATGCTTCGGGGAGCTGTAAGCAAGCTTTGATCCGGAGATTTCCGAATGGGGAAACCCACCACTCGTAATGGAGTGGTATCCATATCTGAATACATAGGATATGAGAAGGCAGACCCGGGGAACTGAAACATCTAAGTACCCGGAGGAAGAGAAAGCAAATGCGATTCCCTGAGTAGCGGCGAGCGAAACGGGACCAGCCCAAACCAAGAGGCTTGCCTCTTGGGGTTGTAGGACACTCTGTACGGAGTTACAAAGGAACGAGGTAGATGAAGAGGTCTGGAAAGGCCCGCCATAGGAGGTAACAGCCCTGTAGTCAAAACTTCGTTCTCTCCTGAGTGGATCCTGAGTACGGCGGAACACGTGAAATTCCGTCGGAATCCGGGAGGACCATCTCCCAAGGCTAAATACTCCCTAGTGACCGATAGTGAACCAGTACCGTGAGGGAAAGGTGAAAAGCACCCCGGAAGGGGAGTGAAAGAGATCCTGAAACCGTGTGCCTACAAGTAGTCAGAGCCCGTTAACGGGTGATGGCGTGCCTTTTGTAGAATGAACCGGCGAGTTACGATCCCGTGCAAGGTTAAGCAGAAGATGCGGAGCCGCAGCGAAAGCGAGTCTGAATAGGGCGAATTGAGTACGTGGTCGTAGACCCGAAACCAGGTGATCTACCCATGTCCAGGGTGAA
>NZ_JBHVRX010000071.1:0-3868 GCF_042885515.1 Streptomyces sp. NPDC058052
TTTGATGACTTGTACACGTTTACCAGCAGTATATAACTGCCAATCTTCATCACGTGCTTCTGGATAAAACGTACGTAAATGATTCATACACCCTTCTTTAGTCATTAATATTTGATCAAACGAATATTTAATTAAAGGAAGGTTTTTAACTGCAGAAGATAAAAGTGTTGTAATATTATATGGCTTAATCGATTTAAATAAATCTAAATTCGAACCATTTTTTAAGAATTTAGGGCCTACACTAGCAAATGGGCCAAATAATAAGGTACGTTCACCATCAATATAACGTGTATCCAAGTGAGGTACAGTCATAGGTGGTGTACCTTTAGGCTCTTTACCATATACCTTAGCGTCATGCTTAGCTATGGTATCAGGGTTAGTACAAATTAAGAATTGACCTGTAATTGGGAAACCACCCAAATTTTTGCTTTCTGGAATACCTGTTTTTTGTAATAATGGAATGGCTCCACCACCAGCACCAATAAATACATAATCAGCAAGTTCTGTTTGCACATCACCACTATTGCGTTGACGTACTTTAACTTCCCATTTACCATCTTTTCGATGATTAAAATCTATGACTTCATGATTATATTGAACATTAGCACTCGGATGTTGTTCAATATTTTTAGCCATTTTTCGAGTAAGCTCACCAAAATTAACATCTGTACCTTCATTAATTTTACTAGCGGCCATAATGTCACTCGAATTATGCCCTTTCATCATTAAAGGAATCCATTTTCTCATTTCCTCAATATCTTCCGTATATTCAATATTGTCAAACATCGGAAAATCTTTCATCGCATAATAGCGATCTTTTAAGAATTGAACATTATTTTTACCTCTCACAAAACTAATATGAGGTAAAGGCTGAATAAATTCTTTAGGGTTAGAAATACTTTTATTTTTAACTAAGTGGCTCCAAAATTGTTTTGAAATTTCAAATTGCTCATTAATTTCTTTTGCTTTTTCAATATCAATTGAACCATCAGGCTTTCTTACTGTATAGTTCAGTTCACATAAAGCAGCATGGCCAGTTCCGGCATTATGACGTTCATTAGAACTTTCAATCCCTGGACGATCTAAACGTTCATATAGTTTAATATTCCAATTAGGTTCTATTTCTTTAAGCATAGAACCAAAAGTAGTACTTAATACCCCAGCACCAATAATGACAACTGTTTTTGACTCTTTAGTATTCATAAATAATTCCCTTTCCTTTTTTTGTAACTAAGTAGTAGTATAATACAATTCAACTTATAATAAAAATACTCATTTTTAATCTGACTTATTCCATAAAAGAATAGGTTTAAAAGCAACTAAAAAACTCTAAAAGATGCGTTAAAGATTTATAAAACTTTAATATATCTTTTTTAGATGAAAACTTCTGATAATTGTAGGTTCTCTCATTATCTATGATTATTACTTTCTAACTGTATCTAGAAAATCATCTCCCCAATTACAAATTGAAAACACTACTTTATCAAGCTTTAGTCCTATTTCAGTCAATCTATAATCTACTTTAGGAGGGACTACTGGATAGACCGTCCTTTCGAGAATTTTGTCTTGTTCTAGTTCTCTAAGTTGTCTTATTAACATTCGCTGGTTGATATCAGGTAGTTTATTTTGTAATTCACTTAACCTTAAACGATTACTCTGCAAAAGATGGTAAACAATGGCAATTTTCCATCTTCCACCAATGACAGACAGGGCTAAATCTTTCGATGTATAAAATTCTTTATTATTATATTCAATTAACAAAACGAATCCTCCATTTTTATATAGTGACAAAAATGTCAGTATTGCTATTCTAAACAACTAATACCATAATAGCATTATAAAAGATAGAGAGGAGAAATTTTAATGAAATTACAATTAGCAATCGATTTATTAGACCAAAAAGAAGCAGCAAAATTAGCTCAAGAAGTAGAGGAATTCATTGATATCGTAGAAATTGGAACACCAATTGTTATAAATGAAGGACTATCTGCTGTTGAACATATGAGTAAATCAGTCACTAACACACAAGTATTAGCAGACCTGAAAATTATGGATGCTGCTAGTTATGAAGTAAGTCAAGCTGTAAAATTCGGTGCTGACATCGTAACAATTCTGGGTGTTTCTGAAGATGCTTCAATTAAAAGTGCTATCGAAGAAGCACATAACCATGGCAAAGAATTATTAGTTGATATGATCGCGGTTCAAAATTTAGAACAACGTGCAGCTGAATTAGATAAAATGGGTGCTGATTATATTGCAGTACATACGGGTTACGATTTACAAGCTAAAGGTGTATCACCTTTAGAAAGTTTACGTACTGTTAAATCAGTTATTTCAAATTCAAAAGTAGCCGTAGCAGGTGGTATCAAACCCGATACAATTAAATCAGTGGCAGTTGAACAACCAGATTTAATTATTGTGGGTGGTGGCATCGCAAACGCTGACGATCCAAAAGCTGCTGCTAAACAATGTCGTGATATAATTGATGGAAATGCTTAACCATTTTTAATATATGTTTAAACTCCCTCCTTCTTAGTGTATATAATATCTAGATTTAAAAATTATAATTGAAAGGTAATTTGTAATATGACTAAAAAAGTAGCAATTATTTTAGCAGATGAATTTGAAGATATAGAATTAACTAGTCCAAAAGAGGCACTAGAAAATGCTGGGTTTAAGACAGAAGTTATTGGTGATACAGCTAATCATGAAGTAGTTGGTAAACATGGTGAAAAAGTAACTGTAGATGTTAGTATCGCAGACGCTAAGCCAGAAACTTATGATGCTTTATTAATTCCTGGTGGATTTTCACCTGACCATTTACGTGGTGATGAAGAAGGACGTTACGGCACATTTGCTAAATACTTCACTAAAAATGTTGTACCAACATTTGCAATTTGTCATGGCCCACTATTATTAGTTGATACTGATGATTTAAATGGTCGTACAATAACTGGTGTTATCAATGTACGTAAAGATTTATCTAATGCTGGAGCACATGTTGTTGATGAATCAGTTGTAGTAGACAACAATATTGTAACAAGTCGTGTACCAGATGACTTAGATGATTTCAATAGAGAGATTATTAAACAATTAGAAGCATAAATTCAGATCCATTATAAATAATTATTTGATAGATTAGACTATCGACAAAGATCTAAACTTTGTCGATAGTTTTTTATTATTAATTTTGAAGCTCCAATTTTATTAACATATATACATCAAATAATTCATAACGTCGTATTACATATTTTGCATTCCTATGCACTATGATGTTATAATACATTTAACGAAGATTATATGCATATATGCACCATTCCCCTCACTATTTGTGGTAGTGAGGGGATTTTTGATGCGGCTTAACGTCGCCTTCTATTTATTACGTTTACTACTAAGCCAGTAAGTAAAATACGCAACTGCACAGCCACTAATGACTGGTGCAATGATGTGAACGAAGATCATAAGCATATTAAGCACCTCCTTCCGTCGAAAATACCGCCGGAAGTTAAGGCGACTCTATTATTATATCATCTGTAAACACGTAAGCATATCCACTTCCGATAAGTGAACTTATGTCAAAAGTATTATCTATAAAAAAACAAGTTACCTTTATTATTAAGTCTACTTAGTGGCCATAAAACATAATCAAAGTCATATTAGCGTACATAATTAAGTCGAATTATGATTTTTAGAAAGCGCGTATTGGTCACTTGTATTATTTATCATACTGCTTATAAAGTATAAATAAATGAAAAATGTCTTACTCATGTTTGATAAATTCTTGTGATATTTTTTATATTAAACACTTACATTTTTGCTATAAAAATATTTTTGTACTCATCACTTTTTGAATAAAGTATCTCAAACA
>NZ_JBHVRX010000072.1:0-3720 GCF_042885515.1 Streptomyces sp. NPDC058052
TTATCCTTCTGATGTGCCACACGTAGAAGTGATTCACTGATGACGCCTCCTTATCTTGTCCATGCTTGATTACATCGTATGCCGCGGCGGAGATGAATATAACGAAATACGTTTTAAAAAAAATGAAAAAAACACTTGCTAAATTTAAAGAATGCATGGTATATTATTAAACGTCGCTGATGAACAGCAGACAACAACAAAAAGCTTCGGAAACAACTTAAAAAAAGTTGTTGACATAAAAGAAGCTGAGTGGTAAGATAATAAAGTTGCTTCAACAAGCGGTAATGATCTTTGAAAACTAAACAAGACAAAACGTACCTGTTAATTCAAAGTTTTAAATAAATCGCACAGCGATGTGCGTAGTCAGTCAAACTACTTTATCGGAGAGTTTGATCCTGGCTCAGGACGAACGCTGGCGGCGTGCCTAATACATGCAAGTCGAGCGGACAGATGGGAGCTTGCTCCCTGATGTTAGCGGCGGACGGGTGAGTAACACGTGGGTAACCTGCCTGTAAGACTGGGATAACTCCGGGAAACCGGGGCTAATACCGGATGGTTGTTTGAACCGCATGGTTCAGACATAAAAGGTGGCTTCGGCTACCACTTACAGATGGACCCGCGGCGCATTAGCTAGTTGGTGAGGTAACGGCTCACCAAGGCAACGATGCGTAGCCGACCTGAGAGGGTGATCGGCCACACTGGGACTGAGACACGGCCCAGACTCCTACGGGAGGCAGCAGTAGGGAATCTTCCGCAATGGACGAAAGTCTGACGGAGCAACGCCGCGTGAGTGATGAAGGTTTTCGGATCGTAAAGCTCTGTTGTTAGGGAAGAACAAGTGCCGTTCGAATAGGGCGGCACCTTGACGGTACCTAACCAGAAAGCCACGGCTAACTACGTGCCAGCAGCCGCGGTAATACGTAGGTGGCAAGCGTTGTCCGGAATTATTGGGCGTAAAGGGCTCGCAGGCGGTTTCTTAAGTCTGATGTGAAAGCCCCCGGCTCAACCGGGGAGGGTCATTGGAAACTGGGGAACTTGAGTGCAGAAGAGGAGAGTGGAATTCCACGTGTAGCGGTGAAATGCGTAGAGATGTGGAGGAACACCAGTGGCGAAGGCGACTTTCTGGTCTGTAACTGACGCTGAGGCGCGAAAGCGTGGGGAGCAAACAGGATTAGATACCCTGGTAGTCCACGCCGTAAACGATGAGTGCTAAGTGTTAGGGGGTTTCCGCCCCTTAGTGCTGCAGCTAACGCATTAAGCACTCCGCCTGGGGAGTACGGTCGCAAGACTGAAACTCAAAGGAATTGACGGGGGCCCGCACAAGCGGTGGAGCATGTGGTTTAATTCGAAGCAACGCGAAGAACCTTACCAGGTCTTGACATCCTCTGACAATCCTAGAGATAGGACGTCCCCTTCGGGGGCAGAGTGACAGGTGGTGCATGGTTGTCGTCAGCTCGTGTCGTGAGATGTTGGGTTAAGTCCCGCAACGAGCGCAACCCTTGATCTTAGTTGCCAGCATTCAGTTGGGCACTCTAAGGTGACTGCCGGTGACAAACCGGAGGAAGGTGGGGATGACGTCAAATCATCATGCCCCTTATGACCTGGGCTACACACGTGCTACAATGGACAGAACAAAGGGCAGCGAAACCGCGAGGTTAAGCCAATCCCACAAATCTGTTCTCAGTTCGGATCGCAGTCTGCAACTCGACTGCATGAAGCTGGAATCGCTAGTAATCGCGGATCAGCATGCCGCGGTGAATACGTTCCCGGGCCTTGTACACACCGCCCGTCACACCACGAGAGTTTGTAACACCCGAAGTCGGTGAGGTAACCTTTTAGGAGCCAGCCGCCGAAGGTGGGACAGATGATTGGGGTGAAGTCGTAACAAGGTAGCCGTATCGGAAGGTGCGGCTGGATCACCTCCTTTCTAAGGATATATTCGGAACATCTTCTTCGAAGATGAAAGGGATAACGTGACATATTGTATTCAGTTTTGAATGTTTATTAACATTCAAATTTGTACATTGAAAACTAGATAAGTAAGTAAATAGATTTTACCAAGCAAAACCGAGTGAATAGAGTTTTAAATAAGCTTGAATTCATAAAAATAATCGCTAGTGTTCGAAAGAACACTCACAAGATTAATAACAGGTTTTCGACTTTGACTTTTAAAGAAATCGTTTTTCAGATAATGAGTTGATTTAATTTTAAGCGCAGTTTACTTATGTAAATGAGCATTTAAATTAATGAAACGAAGCGATATGAAAGCGATTGACTAAAAGTATGGTGGAAACATAGATTAAGTTATTAAGGGCGCACGGTGGATGCCTTGGCACTAGAAGCCGAAGAAGGACGTTACTAACGACGATATGCTTTGGGTAGCTGTAAGTAAGCGTTGATCCAGAGATTTCCGAATGGGGGAACCCAACATGAGTTATGTCATGTTATCGACATGTGAATTCATAGCATGTCAGAAGGCAGACCCGGAGAACTGAAACATCTTAGTACCCGGAGGAAGAGAAAGAAAAATCGATTCCCTGAGTAGCGGCGAGCGAAACGGGAAGAGCCCAAACCAACAAGCTTGCTTGTTGGGGTTGTAGGACACTCTATACGGAGTTACAAAAGAACATGTTAGACGAATCATCTGGAAAGATGAATCAAAGAAGGTAATAATCCTGTAGTCGAAAACATATTCTCTCTTGAGTGGATCCTGAGTACGACGGAGCACGTGAAATTCCGTCGGAATCTAGGAGGACCATCTCCTAAGGCTAAATACTCTCTAGTGACCGATAGTGAACCAGTACCGTGAGGGAAAGGTGAAAAGTACCCCGGAAGGGGAGTGAAAGAGAACTTGAAACCGTGTGCTTACAAGTAGTCAGAGCCCGTTTATGGGTGATGGCGTGCCTTTTGTAGAATGAACCGGCGAGTTACGATCTGATGCAAGGTTAAGCAGCGAATGTGGAGCCGTAGCGAAAGCGAGTCTGAATAGGGCGTTGAGTATTTGGTCGTAGACCCGAAACCAGGTGATCTACCCTTGGTCAGGTTGAAGTTCAGGTAACACTGAATGGAGGACCGAACCGACTTACGTTGAAAAGTGAGCGGATGAACTGAGGGTAGCGGAGAAATTCCAATCGAACTTGGAGATAGCTGGTTCTCTCCGAAATAGCTTTAGGGCTAGCCTCAAGTGATGATTATTGGAGGTAGAGCACTGTTTGGACGAGGGGCCCCTCTCGGGTTACCGAATTCAGACAAACTCCGAATGCCAATCAATTTAACTTGGGAGTCAGAACATGGGTGATAAGGTCCGTGTTCGAAAGGGAAACAGCCCAGACCACCAGCTAAGGTCCCAAAATATATGTTAAGTGGAAAAGGATGTGGCGTTGCCCAGACAACTAGGATGTTGGCTTAGAAGCAGCCATCATTTAAAGAGTGCGTAATAGCTCACTAGTCGAGTGACACTGCGCCGAAAATGTACCGGGGCTAAACATATTACCGAAGCTGTGGATTGTCCTTCGGACAATGGTAGGAGAGCGTTCTAAGGGCGTTGAAGCATGATCGCAAGGACATGTGGAGCGCTTAGAAGTGAGAATGCCGGTGTGAGTAGCGAAAGACGGGTGAGAATCCCGTCCACCGATTGACTAAGGTTTCCAGAGGAAGGCTCGTCCGCTCTGGGTTAGTCGGGTCCTAAGCTGAGGCCGACAGGCGTAGGCGATGGATAAC
>NZ_JBHVRX010000073.1:0-1429 GCF_042885515.1 Streptomyces sp. NPDC058052
CTTCAGAACTAACACAGTGGACGCGAGCAACTGAGGACAAGCCCTCGGCCTATTAGTACCGGTCAGCTCCACCCATTACTGGGCTTCCACATCCGGCCTATCAACCCAGTCGTCTACTGGGAGCCTTACCCTCTCAAGGAGGTGGGAATACTCATCTCGAAGCAGGCTTCCCGCTTAGATGCTTTCAGCGGTTATCCCTCCCGAACGTAGCCAACCAGCCATGCCCTTGGCAGGACAACTGGCACACCAGAGGTTCGTCCGTCCCGGTCCTCTCGTACTAGGGACAGCCCTTCTCAATATTCCTACGCGCACAGCGGATAGGGACCGAACTGTCTCACGACGTTCTAAACCCAGCTCGCGTACCGCTTTAATGGGCGAACAGCCCAACCCTTGGGACCGACTCCAGCCCCAGGATGCGACGAGCCGACATCGAGGTGCCAAACCATCCCGTCGATATGGACTCTTGGGGAAGATCAGCCTGTTATCCCCGGGGTACCTTTTATCCGTTGAGCGACGGCGCTTCCACAAGCCACCGCCGGATCACTAGTCCCGACTTTCGTCCCTGCTCGACCCGTCGGTCTCACAGTCAAGCTCCCTTGTGCACTTACACTCAACACCTGATTGCCAACCAGGCTGAGGGAACCTTTGGGCGCCTCCGTTACCCTTTGGGAGGCAACCGCCCCAGTTAAACTACCCATCAGACACTGTCCCTGATCCGGATCACGGACCCAGGTTAGACATCCAGCACGACCAGAGTGGTATTTCAACGGCGACTCCACAACCACTGGCGTGGCTGCTTCAAAGTCTCCCACCTATCCTACACAAGCCGAACCGAACACCAATATCAAACTGTAGTAAAGGTCCCGGGGTCTTTCCGTCCTGCTGCGCGAAACGAGCATCTTTACTCGTAGTGCAATTTCACCGGGCCTATGGTTGAGACAGTCGAGAAGTCGTTACGCCATTCGTGCAGGTCGGAACTTACCCGACAAGGAATTTCGCTACCTTAGGATGGTTATAGTTACCACCGCCGTTTACTGGCGCTTAAGTTCTCAGCTTCGCAACCCCGAAAGGTCACTAACCGGTCCCCTTAACGTTCCAGCACCGGGCAGGCGTCAGTCCGTATACATCGCCTTACGGCTTCGCACGGACCTGTGTTTTTAGTAAACAGTCGCTTCTCGCTGGTCTCTGCGGCCACCCCCAGCTCACGGAGTAAATCCGATCACCAGGCGTGGCCCCCCTTCTCCCGAAGTTACGGGGGCATTTTGCCGAGTTCCTTAACCATAGTTCACCCGAACGCCTCGGTATTCTCTACCTGACCACCTGAGTCGGTTTAGGGTACGGGCCGCCATGAAACTCGCTAGAGGCTTTTCTCGACAGCATAGGATCATCCACTTCACCACAATCGGCTCGGCATCAGGTCTCAGGCTCA
>NZ_JBHVRX010000073.1:1525-3285 GCF_042885515.1 Streptomyces sp. NPDC058052
CAACGCCCTACACCCTTACCCCGGGACTACCACCGCCCGGGCTGGACTACCTTCCTGCGTCACCCCATCGCTTACCTACTACCACCTTGGTTCGCCGGCTCCACCACTTTCCTTTCCCCGAAGGGTCCGGAACGGCTTCACGGGCTTAGCATTAATGGGCTCGATATTGGGCGTTTCAAAGCGGGTACCGGAATATCAACCGGTTGTCCATCGACTACGCCTGTCGGCCTCGCCTTAGGTCCCGACTTACCCTGGGCAGATCAGCTTGACCCAGGAACCCTTAGTCAATCGGCGCACACGTTTCTCACGTGTGTATCGCTACTCATGCCTGCATTCTCACTCGTGAACCGTCCACAACTCGCTTCCGCGGCTGCTTCACCCGGCACACGACGCTCCCCTACCCATCACAGCGGGCGTTGGCCCTATTGCTGCAATGACACGACTTCGGCGGTACGCTTGAGCCCCGCTACATTGTCGGCGCGGAATCACTTGACCAGTGAGCTATTACGCACTCTTTCAAGGGTGGCTGCTTCTAAGCCAACCTCCTGGTTGTCTCTGCGACTCCACATCCTTTCCCACTTAGCGTACGCTTAGGGGCCTTAGTCGATGCTCTGGGCTGTTTCCCTCTCGACCATGGAGCTTATCCCCCACAGTCTCACTGCCGCGCTCTCACTTACCGGCATTCGGAGTTTGGCTAAGGTCAGTAACCCGGTAGGGCCCATCGCCTATCCAGTGCTCTACCTCCGGCAAGAAACACGCGACGCTGCACCTAAATGCATTTCGGGGAGAACCAGCTATCACGGAGTTTGATTGGCCTTTCACCCCTAACCACAGGTCATCCCCCAGGTTTTCAACCCTGGTGGGTTCGGTCCTCCACGAAGTCTTACCTCCGCTTCAACCTGCCCATGGCTAGATCACTCCGCTTCGGGTCTTGAGCGTGCTACTGAATCGCCCTGTTCGGACTCGCTTTCGCTACGGCTTCCCCACACGGGTTAACCTCGCAACACACCGCAAACTCGCAGGCTCATTCTTCAAAAGGCACGCAGTCACGACCCATTGGGTAAACCCAATGAGCGACGCTCCCACGGCTTGTAGGCACACGGTTTCAGGTACTATTTCACTCCGCTCCCGCGGTACTTTTCACCATTCCCTCACGGTACTATCCGCTATCGGTCACCAGGGAATATTTAGGCTTAGCGGGTGGTCCCGCCAGATTCACACGGGATTTCTCGGGCCCCGTGCTACTTGGGTGTCTCTCAAACGAGCCGCTAATGTTTCGTCTACGGGGGTCTTACCCTCTACGCCGGACCTTTCGCATGTCCTTCGACTACATCAACGGTTTCTGACTCGTCCTGTCGCCGGCAGACGACAGAAGAGAGATCCCACAACCCCGCATGCGCAACCCCTGCCGGGTATCACACGCATACGGTTTGGCCTCATCCGGTTTCGCTCGCCACTACTCCCGGAATCACGGTTGTTTTCTCTTCCTGAGGGTACTGAGATGTTTCACTTCCCCTCGTTCCCTCCACACTGCCTATGTGTTCAGCAGTGGGTGACAGCCCATGACGACTGCCGGGTTTCCCCATTCGGAAACCCCCGGATCAAAGCCTGGTTGACGACTCCCCGGGGACTATCGCGGCCTCCCACGTCCTTCATCGGTTCCTGGTGCCAAGGCATCCACCGTGCGCCCTTAAAAACTTGGCCACAGATGCTCGCGTCCACTGTGTAGTTCTCAAGCAACGACCAGCCACCCATCACCC
>NZ_JBHVRX010000074.1:0-1952 GCF_042885515.1 Streptomyces sp. NPDC058052
ATTTATACACACCCCCTAAATCGTGGTGTGACAATGGGTTCTCGCCGGCTCGAAATCGGTTTGTCATTCTGACAAATAACCCTTCGGGAAATAAAAAAAACGGCTCCATAAAGAGGAACCGTTTTGCTTCAAAAATCACGTTTTGTGTTATACTGGAGAAACGAAATTGTGTTTTCAAAATTGTCATTTTCGACATGATAACTTTTCTCGTAGTGTGGTTTTGCCGAACCCACTACTTTTTTTATGTCTCCGAACTTCATTTCTTCCCGTTCCGGCTTAACAATCCCTTTTGATTTTCGATACATATTCATTCCGGAAGGATACATGTGCAGCCGTCCGCCTTTTAAAAATTTCTTTTCCCGACCTTCTACGATCTTTGTTTGCACCTCACAGCCCTCTGAAGCCACTTTTAAGGCTGTTTCCCTGTCTTGGACATCTTCTAGGTCTATATCAGTCAAATAAGCGCTCAAATAGGCTCCTATGTTGTCTATATCCTTTAATGACTTGATTGTTACAAATCCTAAACCCCATAGACTCCTTAATTCAGCATTTTTAATATAAATCTTATCCAAATCATTAAAGCGCATTAAAACATGACAATGCCAGGCTCCACGTCCTTGTGGCTCTACCACCGATAAATAATCTATCGAACTTTCTTTCTTGTATTTATAACGCAACCTGTCGATAAAATTTTGAAAATCACTATAAAGTTTTTTCGTGTCCGTCATATTTTTCTTGTATGTCAAAGTTATATGTAATTCATTTGGCCGTCCTATAAAATTGTTATTTATCAAATAACGCAGCTTCTTAAAGGTTTGTCTCAAAGAATTATAATTTTCCTGCCGATTTTCCGAATGCTCGAACTCCCGGATCTCCCCAGTAGAGAGGTCTACAAACCTATCCTTGTCCAATTTTTTGATATTATTTTTCCGGTTCATCTTCTCCATATGCTGAACTTCAATGACGTGATTCATAGTGGTCACTTTTACAACATCATTTGGAGCTATGAAAACCGCGTCACCATTGCGTTTATCCATCCATTTCCCCTCAATTTTTCCTGTAATGTTTAATTAAAATCAAGTTAATAATAAAGAACCCCAAATCCGAAGTCAGTTTTTCAACAAAAATTAGCGTCCTTTTCCCAAATAGTCCCTATACAATTCCTTAATAGCAAACTCAATTACAGCATCTTTTGAAACTCTTCCAAATTCATTGTGTTTTGTAAAATGTTCGGCTAATAACTCTAGCTTTTTAAATGTTTCAACAGTAATTCGAGGTCCAATTTGTTTTTTCTCTTCCATCCAAACACACTCCTAACAAGTTGTTAACATAATTCTAACATTGGAAATAATAGAATTCAAGAACAGAAAAAAGAAGCACACTCGGAATGATATTTCGTTTCCTTTTGATTCCGAGCCTCCACCCCTTACAATCCCCAAAGGCAACCGACAAGGGAAAATTCGTCCCTTATCGGCACCTCCGGAAATTGTACAGCAAGGGGTCACTCCCAATAAAAAGACTACGACATATAAAACAGGTTTAGCTTCAGAGAAAAAGAGCATAAGGAAACTCGGTGCCACCCTAAAAAAAAGGGTGTCAAACAGGCTGTGCCTGTTGAGTTTCTATGCTCTTAGAACAGGTGCCGTTTTTGAAGCCAAAGATATAGCATAGATACCCCATAGATATAGCAGGGATATACCAAAATATCTCTAGAGATACGGGTATCTATGCTATATCTCTCTACAAGATTCCTCCACACGCTTGACGGAAATGCTTCAGCATTTTAGCACTCACTCGACAGAGTGTATAAGTGCGCCATTCGGAATTTCAAAGCTTCAAATTTCACAGAGAGTGCCCATTTATACACACCCCCTAAATCGTGGTGTGACAATGGGTTCTCGCCGGCTCGAAATCGGTTTGTCATTCTGACAAATAACCCTTCGGGAAATAAA
>NZ_JBHVRX010000075.1:0-1787 GCF_042885515.1 Streptomyces sp. NPDC058052
TAAATATACCATTTGTTTATTTTTAGCATCGTGACGTATTCCATTATAACCGTCGACGATGAAACCTGCCATGTTAAATAAGTTAGATAAACGTACAGCGCCAGTTTGTTTTGCCATAAAAATTCCCTCCGAATGATATCTTTGCATGAAAAGCATACGCTCATAAATGATTGATATATTGTTATACTCAAAATTATCCATTTTGAACTCAATCACTTCATCATTTAATTTATGATAACATAATACTAAATATAAAAAGCTTTTTGAAGTAATAAAGAATAGGGTAGGGTGTTTATTCGAATGATTAAATGTGTTTGTTTAGTTGAAGAGAAAGAAAATCAAATTTTACTCGTTCAAGTTCGTAATAGAGATAAATATTATTTCCCGGGTGGTAAAATCGATGAAGGTGAAAGCTATGTTGAGGCGTTACAACGAGAACTTAAAGAAGAGTTACGCCTCGATTTGGTTGAAACTGATTTAGAATTTATAGGCACCGTTGTTGGAAAGGCATATCCTCAACCAGATACGCTTACTGAATTAAACGGATTTAAAACGACAAAAGCTATTGATTGGTCCAGTATAACTACTGACAATGAAATTACTGATATTAGATGGTTTAATATCAATGATTCAGAGAACATAGCACCTGCCGTATTGACTTGGATAGACCAATTTTCTAAAAAAGCTAAAGGCTAGGTGAAAAATGTGTATTTAAAAGCATATGAACCGGAATTATTTGAGCAAGTCGAAAACTTAGAAATTTTAGAAAGTGACTATAAATTTACGAAATCACCAGTTGAAAACATCAAATCGGCTAATCAAGATAGTGATAGACATCCTACGTTAGTTATGAATAATGAGTCGTGTATCGCGTTTTTCACTTTACACGAAGGAAATGGGCCTAAACCATTCACTGATAATCCAAAGGCCATTTTCTTTAGATCATTTAGTGTTGATCAACGTTATAGAGGACAAGGCATAGGTAAGAGGACCCTTGAAATATTGCCTGCATATATTAAACAACATTATCCACGCATTAATGAAATTACATTAGCAGTAAATACAGATAATGAGAAAGCAATCAATTTATATGAGCAAGCTGGTTATCGCCACACGCAAGATAGTGAATTAATAGGGCGACCTGTTTACGTGATGTCGCTAAAAATTTGATCATAATAATAAGACCCCAATGCTAAGAGAATAAGGCACTGGGGTCTTTAAATATATTAATCATTCTTAAGATGTTGTGATTGAGTAGAATTTTTACGTTTTTTATTTTTAATCATCAAAGCAGTTACCCATGCAGTTATTGGAATACTGAGTGCAACTGCAATGCCTCCTAGTAATATCGACACAAATTCTTGAGCGAAAATTTTAGAATTAATAATATGTCCAAAAGAATAATGTAATTTAAAGAACCAGAAAAATAAAGTTAATTGACCCCCAAAATATGCTAAATAAATAGTATTGGCAGAAGTAGCTAAAATTTCTCTACCTACTCGCATGCCAGAAGTGAATAGTTGTCTTTGATTTAGTTCCGGATTGGTCTCGCTTAATTCATACATTGGTGAGCTAATTGTAATGGCTAAATCGATTACAGCGGCTATAACAGCCAAAACGATTGTAAAAACCATAAACTGTATCATATCGATACCAATATTCATTGAATACACATATGTTTCATCTTGTTGTTCTGTCGCAAACCCTTGAAGATGACCTACCTTAACCGATAGGAAAATAACTAGTATCAATATGAGTGTCGTAATTATTGTACCGATAAATGCCCT
>NZ_JBHVRX010000076.1:0-668 GCF_042885515.1 Streptomyces sp. NPDC058052
ATCTAAACGTTCATAGAGTTTGATGTTCCAATTAGGTTCTAATTCTTTAATCATAGAACCGAATGTCGTACTTAAGACACCAGCGCCAATAATAACTATGTTTTTTGACTCATTGTTAGCCATTTTTTGCTCACCTTTCTTAAAACAGAACTCGTGCAAAAATAATTAAATTATTGCGCTGAGTCTTATTATAATTGCTAACAATCTATAACAAAAATACATATTTTCAATAATACCTATTCCATTTTGTAATAATTTAGACATAATATGCTCATTGATTAGACACAAATTAGGAGTAGAACTTGAATTTAATCATATGTCCTACTCCTAATAAATGAGAAGATGGCTACCATAAGTTGGAGCCCCGTCAGCAAGAAGGGCTAGAATTGAAAGAAGCTTGATATAAGCACATTTTCAGTACAACCATCTACAGCTTATATATTAATAAATAAGACTGTGACAATCATTTATGCCCAGCCTCAAATTTTATTCATTAATGCATGAGAGAGTATGATTAATAACTCTTCTATTGGTTTACTACTTTCATCTAAAATATGGAAGCTCACTTGTCCTTCATTTTTAGCCCAATGAGATAGTTTTTCATTCTCATAATTCGTAATAGTACATGTTTCTGGGCTCGTCTTTTTAATAAAATAATCTTCATTATC
>NZ_JBHVRX010000076.1:678-1749 GCF_042885515.1 Streptomyces sp. NPDC058052
CGGTTTGTTCACCAATGTGAACTCTTTCATCTCAATATGAGTACCTCTGTAATTACAATGAATCTCTCTAAAGTTTCTAAAATTTGGAATACATTTAGAAGTAAATATTACATTTTTCTCTAAATCCCTAACGACATAAGAGGTATATATTCCTGCTTGAGGAATAATAATGTCTAATCCTTTAATAAATGGGTTAGGGTACGATTTACGTATGTATAAATAGGGATTCCCATCGTCATACATCGTTTTCCATCTCGTATCAAAGTAATTGCTGAGTGTATAAGTAATCATCCTTCATCAACCTTCGATTTGTTAATTTTCATTATAAATATATTCCCTATTTTTAGGAAAATAAAAACTAAAATCATAAATTTTTTTAAATTAAATAGATCTAAATAAAATAAAACACTATACGAGATAGTTTAACGAGCGTGGCTATGTCGTCGCATAGAGTTTTAATGTGTAAATGAGTTAGCTAAAAATTTCTCATTAAGTCATACATTTGTAGGTGAGGGTGTGAGGCTTAGGTTTGTCTGAGGTAAGACATCCTGCATGCTAGCTCAACGTTGAATTTATGACTAGTTTGAAATAAAAGGTAGAAAAAAGGGTATATGCTAAAAAGTCAGTAATAAACAAATTGAGGTGGTGAGTATATGTTAGAAACCGATAGACTTTACTTATTAAAACCAGATATTGAGCATCTTGATGCGCTTTTCCAACTACATACGAATAATGAATCAACAAAATACACTCCTAAAGGTATACACGAGAACAAAGATATTACTAAAGGATTTATAAAAGGTTGGAGAAGACATTGGGAAGAAAATGACTTTGGATACTTTATGTTAATAGCCAAAGATACTGGAGAATTAGTAGGGATGAGTGGTTTTGAATATCGCACCATTAATTATCAATTATTCTTAAACTTATATTATAGACTTTTTCCAAAATATACAGGTGAAGGATTAGCTACTGAAGCAATCGAAATGATATCACGATGGATGAAACAATTTGATGCAGTAACACCAAAACTTATACGAACGAATCAAGTCAATGAATCTTCTATTAAGC
>NZ_JBHVRX010000077.1:0-1734 GCF_042885515.1 Streptomyces sp. NPDC058052
TCGAAGGCGCCGTCGTTGAAGATGTTGCAGTTCTGGTAGATCTCGACGAGGGCGGTGCCGTCGTGGTCGGCGGCCTGGCGCAGGACCTCGGTGAGGTGTTTGCGGTCGGAGTCGACGGTGCGGGCGACGAAGGTCGCCTCGGCGCCGATGGCGAGGGAGACGGGGTTGAAGGGGGCGTCGAGGGAGCCCATCGGGGTCGATTTGGTGATCTTGCCGACCTCGGAGGTGGGGGAGTACTGGCCCTTGGTGAGTCCGTAGATCCGGTTGTTGAAGAGCAGGATCTTGAGGTTGACGTTGCGGCGCAGGGCGTGGATGAGGTGGTTGCCGCCGATGGAGAGGGCGTCGCCGTCGCCGGTGACGACCCAGACGGACAGGTCGCGGCGGGAGGTCGCCAGGCCGGTGGCGATGGCCGGGGCGCGGCCGTGGATGGAGTGCATCCCGTAGGTGTTCATGTAGTACGGGAAGCGGGAGGAGCAGCCGATGCCGGAGACGAAGACGATGTTCTCCTTCGCCAGGCCCAGCTCGGGCATGAAGCCCTGGACGGCGGCGAGCACGGCGTAGTCACCGCAGCCGGGGCACCAGCGGACCTCCTGGTCGGACTTGAAGTCCTTCATGGTCTGCTGCGCCTGGGCCTTGGGGACCAGGTGCAGGAGCGAGTCGCTGCGCGGCTCAGGCATCGATGGCCTCCTTGAGGGCGGCGGCGAGCTGCTCGGCCTTGAACGGCATGCCGTTGACCTGGTTGTGGCTGCGGGCGTCGACGAGGTACTTGGCGCGGATGAGGGTGGCGAGCTGGCCGAGGTTCATCTCGGGGATCACGACCTTGTCGTACCGCTTCAGTACCTCGCCGAGGTTCTTCGGGAAGGGGTTGAGGTGGCGCAGGTGGGCCTGGGCGATGTGGCCGCCCTCGCGGCGGATGCGGCGCACGGCGGCGGTGATCGGGCCGTAGGTGGAGCCCCAGCCGAGGACCAGGGTCCGGGCGCCGTCCGGGTCGTCGGTCTCGATGTCGGGGACGTCGATGCCGTCGACCTTGGCCTGGCGGGTGCGGACCATGAACTCGTGGTTGGCGGGGTCGTAGGAGATGTTGCCGGTGCCGTCCTGCTTCTCGATGCCGCCGATGCGGTGTTCGAGGCCGGGGGTGCCGGGGACGGCCCAGGGGCGGGCCAGGGTCTCGGGGTCGCGCTTGTAGGGCCAGAAGACCTCGGTGCCGTCGGCCTGGGTGTGGTTCGGGCCGGTGGCGAACGCGGTCCGCAGATCGGGCAGGGACCCGACCTCGGGGATCCGCCACGGCTCGGAGCCGTTGGCGAGGTAGCCGTCGGAGAGGAGGAAGACCGGGGTGCGGTACGTGAGGGCGATCCGGGCCGCCTCCAGGGCCGCGTCGAAGCAGTCGGCCGGGGTCTTCGGGGCGACGATCGGGACGGGGGCCTCGCCGTTGCGCCCGTACATCGCCTGGAGCAGGTCGGCCTGCTCGGTCTTGGTCGGCAGACCCGTCGACGGGCCGCCGCGCTGGATGTCGACGATCAGCAGCGGCAGCTCCAGGGAGACGGCGAGGCCGATCGTCTCGCTCTTGAGCGCCACGCCGGGGCCGGAGGTGGTGGTGACGGCGAGCGAGCCGCCGAAGGCCGCGCCCAGCGCGGCGCCGATGCCGGCGATCTCGTCCTCGGCCTGGAAGGTCCGCACGCCGAAGTTCTTGTGCCGGCTGAGCTCGTGCAGGATGTCCGAGGCCGGCGTGATCGG
>NZ_JBHVRX010000078.1:0-1703 GCF_042885515.1 Streptomyces sp. NPDC058052
AAACTCTATACCATCAAACATTCTGCCTAATACTTTCGCAGTGTCTTCAACAGATTCTTTTTTTCCTAATTGTATATCATTTTTTCCTAAAAATTCAGGATGTGCACCTAAATCAATAGATGCGACTGTGAATGCAGCACGCGTACGTGTAGACGTTTTTTCAAAAAGTAATGCAATGTTTTTACCTTCTAAATAACGATGCGGTGTGCCTTGTTGTTTATACGTTTTTAACGTCATGGCAAAATCTATTAAACCTTCAAATTCTTCTTTGGTAAAATCACATTCTTTAAGTAGTGATCTTCCTTTTAAGTCAAATGGTTTCCGGATTTTTTCCATAGTATACGCCCCTTTCATCTAATTAGTCGCAGTGTAAATCATTAGCGCCTTCAAAACTTAATATGATTAGTTTTAAAATTGAAAGCGATTTCAACTACACTATAACAGGTGTTTGAATACGATTCTATAAATCTTCTCTGAATAATGGTTGACTCATACATCTTGGGCCACCACGTCCGCGAACAAGTTCGCTTCCAGGAATTTCAATCACTTTAATACCGCGTTTTCTTAACAAATTATTTGATACATAGTTACGATCATATGTGACGACTACCCCTGGACGAATACATAATGTGTTTGAACCATCATTCCATTGTTCGCGTGCTCCATCAATCACGTCACCATTACCTGTTGGTATAAAGTCGACTTTTTCTACTTCTAAAACTTCAGCAAGTGTTTCACGTAACTTGCTAGAACGAGTAATTTTTATATCGTCCTTACCATCATTTTGTTCTATGGTAAATATATTCATGTTATTTTCTTCTTTAAATATTGCTGCATGTACTGTAAACTTATCGTAGTCAATCATAGTTAGTACTGTATCTAGATGCATAAATGTACGTGTATTAGGTATTTCAATAGCTACGATTTTTTTAAAACTTGTGTTTGCATCTTTGAAAATATTACGTGCTAACTTTTCTATTGCTTGAGCTGATGTACGTTCTGATATACCAATAGCTAAAACATCTTCCGATAATACTAATTCATCTCCACCTTCAATATTAAATGGTGAGTTACGATCTAACCATACTGGTACATCTTTATCTTTAAATCTTGGATGATGTTTCAGTATATATGTCATAAAAATAGATTCTCTACGTCGTGCTCTCCAATACATTCTGTTAATTGTCATTCCTCTACCAATTGAAGCTTGGGGATCTCTTGTAAAATAAAGGTTGGGCATTGGATCTAAGTAAAATGGATATCTATCATCCATATACTCTACTAAATGAGTTGTTTCAAGTTGAATTTCTTCTTTACGTACGCCAGCCATGATTTTATTTACAAGTTCTTGGTCAGATAACTTTGAAAAGAATTCTTTAATTTCAGTTTCATGACCTAATATTGTCTTTTTAGATTCTGTTAATATGTCGTTTATGAAGTTCTCGCGTACTTCTGGCTCAGTAATAGATTCTGCTGCAAGTTTTTCTAAATAAACTACTTCGATTCCTTCATCTCTCAAAGTTTGAGCAAATTTGTCATGCTCTTCTTGTGCAACTTTTAAGTAGGGAATATCATCAAATAATAAACCACTTAAATGATCTGGTACTAAATTTTCTAATTCTTTTCCTGGTCTTTTTAACAACACAGTTTTCAATTTGCCTATTTCACTATTTACTTGAATGGGTCCTTGTACCATATTCAAT
>NZ_JBHVRX010000079.1:0-1680 GCF_042885515.1 Streptomyces sp. NPDC058052
TCGGCGTCCGCGTGGCCCGCGAGCAGGCTCGCGCGGTGTGGGAGGAGCGGCGCGGCAGACATGAACCGGACCGGCTGGTGACCGTACGTCGCGTCGAGCCTGCCGGGTGATGCGGCGCAGTGGCACGGGCATGCGGTGTGGGATGGCGGTGTGCTGGAGCAGCGGGGTGGGCGAATCCGTTTCTCAGGACCGCGGTGCGAGGGCGGTGTCCGTATTGGTGCCGGCCTGCCGGTGGGTGGTGGAGGAGGCCGCCGATGTGGACGGCGGTTGGGGGCCTGTGGCGGTCCGGCTGCGGCCCTGGCCGGCTGGTACCCCCTGCTCGCACCGGCCGTGGAGCGGCCGCTGCACGGGGGTGTCGCAGCGGGCGACCGGGGCCCGGGACTTCTCCGGCAAGGACTGGCGGTGGGTGAATTTTCGTGGCCGCACGCGGCGGCTGCGAGGTTTCGGTGCTTGTGCCGCGTGTCTGCACGACGTAGGCCCCGGGCCGGGTAGGGCGAGCGTGGCCTGGCTGTTGCCCGCCATGAGGCGGGTGCCGCTGCTCGCCGGTGCTGACCTTCAGGCCGGCTGAAGCCTGACGACGACGCGGTGCCAGATGATGAGCTGATACCGATCGGGACCTTCGCCCAGCGCAGCGGTCCGACCTCGAGCGCGTTGCGGTTCTCTGCCGGCTCCGGGCTACTGGCCCCCTGCCGAAGTCGCCCCGGCCTCGGGCTACCGCTACGACAGGACCGACCAGCTGGCCAGAGCGACCGCGCTGCGCCGGCTCCGCGAGCTCGCCATGCCCCTCACCGTGGTCGGGGCTGTACTCGGCTCCGGGGCCGGCGAGGCTTCCCGGCTGCTCGATGAACACGTCGCAAAGGTCGCCGGCGACGCGGCAGCCGTGCAGCAGAAGGCCGCCGTCATCACCTCTGCGCCCGGCCACGCACCAGGTCTTCCCCTCACGGCCCTGAAAGGTCCCGTGCCGGCGGACACGGTCGAACAGGTCCCGACCGCGGCAGCCCATGAGCCCGGCATGCCCGCAGTCGGCGGACTGCGCACCGAGGCAGGTCATGAGGCAGCCACCCTGACCGCGACAGACCGATACCGGCTCTCCACCCGAACCCCGGTGCCCACTGAACCACCGAACCAGACACGGGCCGACACGGCCCACCGCGACGAACCGCTCGCCGCGGCCGCGGCAAGCCGCCGCAGCCCCCCCGGTACGCCTGGAGGCGATCTCGAACGGAATCCGGTTCCACATGACAGACCGGAAGGACCGGCACTACCGGCCGCCGCCCGGCAAGTATCCCGACCACCGGCTGACGCCCGCGACACTGAACAAGATCACCACCCATGCGACGCTCCCGAAAAACCTGCTCCTTAAGACCCTGGAAGAACACCCTGGCCAGCGGATCGGACTGCACGTCACTGACGCCGGAATCAGCGTCGTGCCAGCAAACGATCGGCACCCCGGCATCCCTCCCCAGGCCACCATGGCAGGCCAGACCCTCCAGATCCGGTTCGAACCGACCACGCCCCATCCCGCCATGAGCACGACGATCGGCCCTGACGTACCGCTCGACCCGCAAGAGACACCACCAACCCGTCACAATCCGCTCCACCGACCGCGGCGATCTCACCACCCAGGCCACACCCACCACACCCCGCCACCCGGCCACCCGGCCACCCGGCCACCCGGCC
>NZ_JBHVRX010000080.1:0-1659 GCF_042885515.1 Streptomyces sp. NPDC058052
AGTTAATGTAAACATGATCTACAGCAGTTAATATGATTAATTGATCAGATTGTAAATGTGCTGCTAATAAAGCGCTCGTTTTATCTTTATCAATAACTGCATCAACACCTTTATAAACTTCATTTTCCTTAATCACTGGAACTCCACCACCGCCGGCAGCGATAACTAGTGTTCCATGCGTGATTAATGTTTCTATACTATCTAACTCGACTATATTTATAGGTTGTGGGGAAGGGACAACGCGACGATAGCCACGTCCAGCATCTTCTACAAAAGTATAACCTTTTTCTTTCGTAGTTTTATCAGCCTGCTCTTTTGTATAAAATAATCCAATTGGTTTAGTAGGGTTATTGAAAGCAGAATCATCGCTTGCAACTTGAACTTGTGTTACTAGCGTAACAACTTGTTTATCTATGCCCATTGAATGAAGTTCGTTTTGTAAACTTTCTTGCATTTGATAGCCAATATAAGCTTGGCTCATAGCTCCACATTCAGGGAAAGGAAAAGGAGGACCTTGTTTGTGTTCCGCCGCATAATTTAAACCTAAGTTAATACTTCCAACTTGTGGGCCATTACCATGACTAATTACAATTTCGTATCCTTTATTGATTAAACTTACTAGAGATTTAGCTGTACTTTTTAATAAATCTAATTGTTCTTTAGGTGATTGCCCTAAAGCGTTACCACCCAAAGCTACGACGATTTTAGACATATTTATATCCTCCTTTCATTTATTCTCCTAATGTTGCTACCATGACTGCTTTTATTGTATGAGCTCTATTCTCTGCCTCTTGGAAAACAACTGATTGTTCACTTTCAAATACTTCATTTGTTACTTCCATTTCATTTAATCCATACTTCTCTTGAATCTGTTTACCGATTTTTGTTTCAGTATCATGGAATGATGGTAGACAATGTTCAAAAATAGTATCTGGGTTTCCTGTTTTTTTCATTAATTCTTTAGTTACACGGTATGGTTCTAACAGTTTAATACGTTTTTCCCAAACTTCATCAGGTTCACCCATAGATACCCAAACATCTGTATAAATTACATCAGATCCTTTGACTCCTTCATCGATATCATCAGTTACAAGGATTTTACCACCATTTTTCTCAGCTATATTATTACAACGGTTTAATAACTCGTCAGTTGGATTTAGTTCTTTGGGACATACGAGATGGAAGGTCATGCCCATAATTGCTGCTCCTTGCATTAAGGCATTTGCAACGTTATTACGTCCATCTCCAACATATGTGAAGTTAATTTCATTATATGGTTTTTTCAATACTTCTTTAGCTGTTAAAAAATCAGCAAGTACTTGTGTAGGATGATCTTCATCAGTTAAACCATTCCATACGGGAACGCCAGAATATTTTGCCAAATCCTCAACTACTCTTTGTGAGAATCCACGATATTCTATGACATCATACATTCCTCCTAAAACACGAGCAGTATCTTTGGCAGACTCTTTTTTACCCATTTGAGAACCTGTTGGTCCAAGATATGTTACATGTGCACCTTGATCATAAGCTGCTGTTTCAAATGCACATCGAGTACGTGTTGAATCTTTTTCAAAAATAAGAGCTATATTTTTACCTTTCAATTTTTGTTGTTCTATTCCCGCATATTTTGCACGTTTAAGGTCTTCAGATAAGTTA
>NZ_JBHVRX010000081.1:0-1472 GCF_042885515.1 Streptomyces sp. NPDC058052
ACATAATGCCACATAAAGCTATTATTCCAATAATAAGTGCATATTTTCTACTATATTGATGATGTCCTGGCCAATTTTCTTTTTTATAAGAACTTTTCACTAAAAATAAAATTGATAATAAATAAGGAGGAACTGTCATTGTTCCTACAATAGTTAACATAGTATTAAAAGCCTGAGTAGAAAAATGGGTTAAAATAATAATTATTTCCATAATAATTGAAGACGTAATCAATGAAACATAAGGTATGTCATTCTTATTAGTTCTAGCAAATTGTTTTGGAAAATGCTTTGCTTTTGCTGCAGCATAAGGCATTTCAGATAACATTAGAGTCCATGTTAACCATGAAGCTAATATAGCTACAATAACACCAACAGCTATAATAATTCTTCCAGCTGGTCCAATAACTATACTTAATAAAACTCCTGAAGATGGACTTTGCATTGCTGCAATTTGACCATAGCTTTTTAAACCTAATGGTAACAACGTTGCCAAAGCATATAAGATTAAACAGATAACAAACCCTAAGTGCGTTGCTTTTTTAACTTCATCTTGTGACTTAGCTTTATCAGATAAAACTACCGCACCTTCTACACCACCGAATACCCAAAGTGTAGTCATCATTGTTGATGATATTTGATGTTGCAATGAACCTAAGTCTCTATCATTAAGATGAGGTACCGCATGATTTGCAAACATATTTGTAGTAAAACTACCCCAATTAAAGGAAATAGCCATTACTACTAAAAATATTGCTGTTGTTAACAACATACCTACCGTTCCAGCTATTTCAACGGAAGAAGCTGCTTTAACTCCATTCAATATTAACAAGCTCATCAACCATAGGATAATACTACCACCTATAATGGATCCTATATTGTTTCCTCCAGTAAATTTTCCAGGAAAAAAAAAGTCTAATGTAGACATAAGTAAAACCGAATAGGTTACATTAGCAAAACACTCACAAATCCAATAGCCCCAGCTCGTAAAGAAACCGGCATATCCACCAAACCCTTTTTCTACATATTGATATAAACCAGTTTTATATTCTGGATATATATCAGTTAATATCATAAAACTTTTGACTATGAACCACATAATAAATCCTGTGATTAGCCAAGCAAATATTTGTCCGATTACTCCTGCATGAACAGCCATATTTTGGGGAAGATCATAAATCCCTCCCCCAACCATGGCTGATAAAACTACCGCAGTCAAAGCCCATAATCCCAATTTTTTGGAGCCATTTTTCTGATTTTCTGTATTATTAAGATTTGAATTTTCTTTTTGTTGTGACATGAATCCTCACTCCGAATTAATATTTAATTCCATTTTTAGTAAGTGACTCATAACCCATTTTATCTAACCATTCAGATAGATCTATATCTTGTAAACTATAAAAACTTTCCTCAGGTTTATTAATATCACCATTTGGAATTGCAGTAATAGGAAATGTGAAATAAGGTCCCACTGC
>NZ_JBHVRX010000082.1:0-1467 GCF_042885515.1 Streptomyces sp. NPDC058052
GTGGCACATTACATAGTGATTCTCCTCTAACTGCAAATAATAAGGCGCAACAATTTGAATCTTTAGTTCACAAGCATTATCCTGATAAATCAATTGAATCATTAACTAGTAATGAAATTTTAGATTTAATGAGATTACATAAAGTAGAACGAGGGCCATCGAGAAGTCTTGATTTGATTTATCAACCTATCCAAAGCCCTGAAATGACACGATCTGTAACTGCATTTTCAAAACCAGTATTCGTTGGTTTCACGAATTCTGAGGGAGATATTTATATAGAGAATGATTCACGGAAACTGTCACCATTGCGCTTTAAAGAAATCATGCGCTTATTCGATATTCCCATTTTAGAAGAAGTTCAAAATGCACAACAACAAAGAGAAGTAATAACGACATCTTATTTTAAAAATATGGCATTGAACTTTCTACAATCTACACATTCTCAACATAAATGGTTAGCACGTTTCGACTGGTGTAAACCTAAAAGCATTCATTTTAAATCTGCTTACCATATTCTCGATATGATATTTTGGTTTGGCAACTTAAATATTTTATCAGCAAATAATTATCATTATACGCAATCAGATATTCAATTAAGTCATGACATGATGGCAGATTTAGGTCACTTTGTAAGATACAATAAAATGCCTTGGTCTAAATACCATAAAGATACTGAATACTTTCATATATATAAATAAACCTGAAACGCTCATCCACTAACATGAGCGATTCAGGTTTTAATTTTTAGCGTAATGAATGTTCTTTAAAGTTAAAACAACAATAAGTCCGAGTAAGCCAATTATAGCACTTGTATAGGTTATGGCTTGAACATTAATATGAGATATCACTAACCCTCCAACAATGCCACCAAAACCAATACCGGCGTTCAGACATGACATATTCCAACTCATTACTTGGCTTGTATCACCTTCAACGTGTTCTATAATCCCACTTTGAATCGCAGGGTTCGTACTCCATTGCATAATATTCCATACAAACAACCCAATAAGTAGAATAACAGTTCCTGCAAGTAATAGGTTTAACACAAGCATCATGATAATGAAGATTGATACTGATATCATCAACCAACGCTTACTTGTAATTTTATCTGCAAAGACTCCCCCAAGTGATGTTCCGATTACTCCAGCAACACCGTTGATTAACAATGCTAGAGATACAAAAGATAACTCGTGTCCCTTTGACAAAATTAATGGGTTAATATACACAAAAGTGACTGAGTTTGCTACTAAAACTAAGAAAGTGATAATTAAATATTTTACGATTTCCATAGGACGTAAGATACGTGAAGGTATTTCGGAATCATGGTCCGATGAATGATTAGAACGATTGGCATGTGCTAATTCGCTTTCTTTAGGAAGATAGATAATCATCAATATACCTACTAGAACACTAACTGCCATAATAAATAGAAATGTAAAGCGCCAACCAACCCAATCACCTATCATT
>NZ_JBHVRX010000083.1:0-1462 GCF_042885515.1 Streptomyces sp. NPDC058052
GGAAGTTATCTATTATCCCTTATTCAGAGATGATATAATATACAGGTCGCCTATCTCTCAGGCGTCAATTTAGACGCAGAGAGGAGGTGCATATCAGATGGTCGAAGCTCTTGTTCACATCACGACCACAGTCATCAGTGGTTGTATTGTTGCGTTATTTACGCATTGGCTACGTACACGTAACAATAAGAAAAAATAGGCGATATTAGCCAACACCTAAAAACCCCCTCACTACTCGCAATAGTGAGGGGGTTGGTGCATATAATGCACGAAGCTCTTGTTGTCTAAATTATAACACTGGTTAGTAGAGGAATGCAAAATAGTTTATTGATTACTAACTAGTGAGTGATCTTTAATAAAGATACTATTTCACTAGAGGGAATGCCTATCTTAAACATTATAAAAGATTTATGAAGTTGAAGAACAAAATTGGTTCTGTTGCAAAGTAAAAAATATAGCTAACCACTAATATATCATGTCAGTGTTCGCTTAACTTGCTAGCATGATGCTAATTTCGTGGCATGGGGAAAATCCGTAGATCTGAAGAGACCTGCGGTTCTTTTTATATAGAGCGTAAATACATTCAATACCTTTTAAAGTATTCTTTGCCGTATTGATACTTTGATATCTTGTCTTTCTTACTTTAATATGACGGTGATCTTGCTCAATGAGGTTATTCAGATATTTCGATGTACAATGACAGTCAGGTTTAAGTTTAAAAGCTTTAATTACTTTAGCCATTGCTACCTTCGTTGAAGGTGCCTGATCTGTAACTACCTTTTGAGGTTTACCAAATTGTTTAATGAGACGTTTGATAAACGCATATGCTGAATGATTATCTCGTTGCTTACGCAACCAAATATCTAATGTATGTCCCTCTGCATCAATGGCACGATATAAATAGCTCCATTTTCCTTTTATTTTGATGTACGTCTCATCAATACGCCATTTGTAATAAGCTTTTTTATGCTTTTTCTTCCAAATTTGATATAAAATTGGGGCATATTCTTGAACCTAACGGTAGACCGTTGAATAATGAACGTTCACACCACGTTCCCTTAATATTTCAGATATATCACGATAACTCAATGCATATCTTAGATAGTAGCCAACGGCTACAGTGATAACATCCTTGTTAAATTGTTTATATCTGAAATAGTTCATACAGAAGACTCCTTTTTGTTAAAATTATACTATAAATTCAACTTTGCAACAGAACCGTTTCATGTAAGCATATCCTTTCTCTTAAACCAAGGTTTAACTGATATTGTATTCTATATAAACATGAATGAGGAGGAAAGACAATGAAAAAGGCTTTAATTGTTGTAACAAACATTGCGAAATACGATAATTTAGAAAGACCTACAGGTGCGTGGTTCTCAGAGGTTACGCACTTTGCGAAAGATTTCTATGACGCAGGTTATGATGTTGATTTTGTAAGTCCGAATGGTGGGTATGTGCC
>NZ_JBHVRX010000084.1:0-1420 GCF_042885515.1 Streptomyces sp. NPDC058052
GGTACAAAGACTAAAACGGATGCAATAATTGTATAAATAAGATAACTAATTAAGTAATTAAGATAATTTTTACCTTGTTGATCGATAAAAGCAGAATCATCTCTTTTTAATACCCAAATAATGAGTGGCCCTAAGAAAGTTGTGAAAAATGATAATAACCAAATGACCATAGCAATCGTAGTTTCATTATCAGAAACATCTTTAAATGCATGAGGATTTTTAGATTGATTCACCAATTTCATATATAATTTAGCCCCTTTTTGTATGATTTACTTTAAATATATACATTTTAATTATTAAAGTAAATGACTAAATAATAGTAACTAAGGGTTATATTGTTCAAAGTAATTTTAATTATGTAACTGTTTCACGCGAAACGGTTACTTTATTGATAATGAAATCTGCAAGACACTACGAATATTGAATCATCCTTAATTTTGTATATTAATCGTTGTTCTATTGAAACTCTTCTACTGAAATAGCCTTCGTAGTTTCCTTTTAATGCTTCTGGTTTTCCAATACCATCAACACAACCATCTCTTGCAATACTTTTAAGTAAAGAATTCACTTTTTTAAAATAATTTTGATTGTGTTGTTGCCAATATTGATAATCTTTAAATGCTTGAGCTGTAAAAGCTACACTAAACTTACTCATTATCATCAATCTCTATTGTAATTGTTTGGTTATGATTCAATTCCATAATTGATTGATTTAAGTGAGACACATTAGCGAGATTGGATAGAAGGTACATCGTTTCCAACATCGCATTATAATCCTTTTCAGCTAAAATCACTGCATTTTCATTTTCCTTTGTCGTAATAGTGTAAGCCACACTATCCTCGTTCACTTTAGTAATAAGTTCTTTGAAATTCTGTCTAGCGTTTGAATAATTAACTGAAGGCATATTAACAGCTCCTTTAAACGTTGTACAATTTATTGTACAATGCTTCCGTTCTATTGTCATCAATATTTTTTGTCTATAAATCATATTGATGTTTAAAAATGATAAATTCGGACATACATCATATGTAACCATTTTCAAAAGCACTTAATAGAACTAATCATTAATTTTTGGAGGAATGTTTCGCATGACTAAAGAAATTAAACAAAATGTTGGCACAGTTGAAGTTCCTGATACAGTTGAATCTGCAGTTGCTTTAGAGTATTCATTTGTAGAAGCATTAGTGAAATTAGACGTAAATGTAACTGGTATTGCAGATGATAACAATGTAGACAATTTAGACAGTGAAACTCGTAAAAATGTAGGTAGTTATCAATCAGTTGGACATCGTCAAACACCTAGTGTTGATGACATTAAAAATGCTGAGCCACAAGTGATTTTCGCAGATGAGGATAGACATAAATCTATCTTTGAAGATTTAAATTCAATTGCACCTACAGTATTAGTTAAAAGTTTTG
>NZ_JBHVRX010000085.1:0-1419 GCF_042885515.1 Streptomyces sp. NPDC058052
GGATTAACATTAACTAAATGTTCCGTGTTAGAAGAAATATACTGTTTAGAATGGTCTTGTATGACATTCTCTCCACCAGCGATTTTTACGAGATCTCCAATATATGATTTATCAGTGGCAACTAAATAACTGCCAGGTATCCCCATAAGTATCAGTACCTTAGGATGTTTCTTTTGTTTTGCAACTTTACTTTCAATATTCGCTTTCACGGAATTAAGGTGATGATTTAGTTCTTTAGCCTTCTTCTCCCTATTAAACTGTTTACCAAGTTCAGTAATAGATTTCTCCATGCCATCTAAACTATCATAATCATAGAAGTAACCTTTCATGTTTAACTGTTTATAAAAGGGCTTCATTTCATCTTTAATAGTAGATACACTCAAAACATGTGTAGGATTCACTTTTTTAACTGCCTCTACACTTGGTTCCATCGGTTGGCCGACTTCTGGAACATTTTTATATCGATCTGGTAACTTTTTATAAGATGTGGGCTTACCTACAATAGGTAAATCTAACTTATCTAATGTCATCGTTAAAGCGACGGTAGTAGGTACGATACGAATACCCTTCGATTCAGCTTTATCTTTCTTTTTATTGCTATTATCCGCCTCGCAACCACTGAGTAAAACGATAAATAATATGATAGTAAAAATTTTTCGGGTTTTTCTCATTTTTTCGACTCACTCTTTCTTTTAACAAAATATGTTGCGATTAAAGCTAAAATTGCCAATAAAATAACAGAGCCAAGAAGATAGTATGTATTTCTATGATTAGGGAGTACATCCTCATTATGGTCTTTTTTTGCAACTTTCTTCTTATCAGCATCTCTATTGAAGCTTGGATTAGGTTTATCTTTTTCCTTTTTAAAAGGATTAAGTTGAGGCAATTGGCTATACCTAGAATTAGTATTTGTATTTAAACTAGCTGGAGTATTTGAATTAGTCCGATTTAATGAATCTGAGCTCGGTTTATCTGTACTTGGTTTAATTGATAGATTGCTATTTGAATTAGAAAATTTATTTTGTTCTTCTCTATTGATAATCTGATTTGACGACATATCTTGTTGAGTTGATTGTTTTGACTCTTTTAGATGACTATTCTCATTTTTTATTTCATTAAATTGTCCTTCTTCTGTTTTTAAATTTTTTTTTAGGCTCTCTTTATCATCAAACTGATTAGACTTGTTATTCTGAGCGTCTTTGTGGTTAACCTTTTCATCATTCTTTTCGCTATGTTTCATAACGATATAAGTGGTATACGTATGGTCGTAATGTATCGATGGTATTTTAATGTGGATACGAGATTTTATTTCTTCTTTTATGTTAATAAGGGGTATTTGAATGGTTACCGTATCTTGTTCTTTATCCTCATTTACAATCTTCACTTTTAATTCTTTATCATTTTTGTAGTTTTTTTATC
>NZ_JBHVRX010000086.1:0-1385 GCF_042885515.1 Streptomyces sp. NPDC058052
TTAGGTGAAGCTATTGTTAATACAGTTTCAGCATCACAAGCTGGAGATGATGCTGAATTAGCTAAATCAATTGTTAATATTGTAGCTAATGGTATTGGTGTGGTATCAGATGTTGCTAAAGCATTTGGTTTAATGTAATAAATATTAGGGCGCATTACATATAAAGAGATTAAGTAACCGATTGGTTATTTAATCTCTTTTTTTAATTCTTAATAGAGTCTTATCTGTTTTTATAAGTTTTAAATTTAGTAATAAAAAACAATCATTTTGAACGATTTTTTTCATTGCTTTTAAAACGAGTGAAACGAGTTTCTTCTTGTCTTGATACTATATAGAAATAACTCAATTTTTGAATTAAGGCTTTAAGCCTTGTCAATAAAGGTCTCAATCGATTTTTTATAAAAGAGAGCTTATTTGCTCTCTTTTTTGTTTTATTATTAAAATACTATAATAGATTATTATCATTCGTTTTGGAACGCTGTGAGAAGCTTTCATTTGCTTTGAAACAAAGTTTATTAAACCAAATCATTATCGTGTTTAATTCTGTAAATCGTCTGCCTTGTTATATTCACTTCTTTCGCAATCTTACTGATAGCTGTGCCTTCCTTCAACATTTCTACAACTCGATGATAAATAATACGTTTTTGAGGATCTTTTGCATTCGCTGAATAAAGTAACGGACGCCCTTTATATACACCTTTTTCTTTCGCAACTTGAATACCTTGTGCTTGTCTACGTTTACTTTCATTTCGTTCTTGTTCTGAAACCATTGCTAATATTTGGATGATTAAGTCTTTCATAAACTTATCTAATAAAGGATTGCCAATGACTTCATTCATCATAGGTAAACTAGTAATCATCAATTGGACTTCTTTATCTTTTAAATAATTAACTGTGTTAATCACCTCATCATAATTACGACCTAAACGATCAATTGATTCTACTACAAACCGATCCCCCATTCTCACAAAGTTAAGTGCTTCTTGAAATACGGGTCTATTTTCTACTGACTTTCCCGATTGTTTCTCTGTAAATATTTTCTCTACGCCAAATGTTTTCAAATTATCTAGCTGTCTCTCTAAATTCTGATCTATCGAAGATACTCTTGCATAACCTATAATCATTCATTTTCACTCCATAATTAATATACACCCTAATCATACGTTTAAGTTACTATAAATTCAATAACTTTATTTGTATGATTAGGGTGTACCTAAGTCATTCAATAGCAAAATATTAGTAAAAATTATATTAATACTAATTCAACAGAAACGTAATGAAATTATTGCACTATGATTTAATTATCAATTTTTACATTATTTCCATTTTTTAGTGATGATTTCGGTTTTCTCAAAATCCTTTAACCTGGTTTCAATCCTTTCTTC
>NZ_JBHVRX010000088.1:0-1329 GCF_042885515.1 Streptomyces sp. NPDC058052
ATGATTATGTTCGGTTTGACATACTTTGTGGGAAGTTATTTCAGTGAAGGTGGAGACCAATTCAATTTTAAATTTTTAGGGAAGAAATTGATTCAGTCTGTACCATTAGTAACATATATCGTTATGTTTACACTAAATATGTCTAATATTCATATATGGAAGCCAGCTATAGACTTCTTCAGCATTCTTTCTAAAGCTAATATGCCATTATCTATGATATTACTAGGTGTTATGTTGAGCTTTAGCATTGATAGAGAATACTTACCTGTAACCATTAAGTATCTTTGCTTACATTATGGATTAGCTATTGTAGCAGGAACACTTGTACATTTCTTTTTACCGGTATCAGATCCAATGATTAAGACGACGTTATTAATTACATGGCTCTTACCAGTAGGTGTAGCTATCATACCTTACTCCATTCAATTTAAGTATAAGACGTTGCCATTTGTAGGGATGGTCACTAACTTAACTATAATAATTAGTATTGTTATTCTATATGTTTATCAAGCACTTTTTGTTTAGTTGTTTGTTCATTCATTTTTGAAAAATAAAATCTAATAGCAATGTATGAAAAAAGCATGCGAATGACTTATAAAAAGTCTTCGCATGCTTTTTTGAGTGTGAATTTTAAAAGGGTTATCCTTTACCACCCATAAATGCTGGATAATTAGTCATACCACCGTCAACATAAATAGTTGTACCATGAATATAGCTTGCTAAATCAGAGGCTAAAAATAATGCGACGTTTGAAATATCTTGAGCTTCACCAATTTCACGTGCTGGGATCATTTCTAACGTTTCTTCACGTGTTTTAGGATCAGAAAATTTTTCTCGAGTATGTTCAGTGACAATGGCGCCTGGAGAGATATTATTGATACGAATACCATACTGAGCATATTCCATTGACATAGTTTCCATCATTAACTTTAATCCGCCTTTACTTGCAGCGTAATTAACATAGTTAGGCCAAGGGATTGTGTCATGAACGCTTGAGGTATTGATTATGACACCTTTTTTATTTTCTTTAAGAAATTGATTAATCGCCTCACGAGAACCTGTAAATGCACCTGTTAAGTTAATATCTATGACTTTTTGCCATTCAGCATTAGACATTTCATGTGTTGGGATTGGTTTTTCAAAACCAGCATTGTTAATCATAATATCTAATGTACCAAATTGATCAACTGCTGATTGAACAAGATTTTTAACATCTTCTTCTACAGCAACATCACCTTGAACTGCAATAGCTTGTCCGCCAGCATTTTGAATCGTATTTTTTAGTTCATCTATTTCATCTAAATGACGATCAGAGCGATAGTTTAATAC
>NZ_JBHVRX010000089.1:0-1314 GCF_042885515.1 Streptomyces sp. NPDC058052
TGCCAATTGAGATAACTGACTACTATTTCACTCATATTTTGCCCGAGTACACCTGATAACATAAAACTTGTACTAATAAAGCTGATAGCTGTAATTCGTTTGACGGGAGGATATGTTTCAGTTGTGTACGTAATCGCTACTGGAGAGAATGCTGCAGCGAAGATACCTTGCAATGCGCGCATGATAAGTAAAAGCATAAATGAATGTACGAATCCTATGATTAAGCAAATGATGACTAGCGCGCTAATACCCACCAGTATCGTTTTTATTCTGCCGAACTTTTCAGAGATGGTGCCGTAGAAAAGACAACTTATTGAATAAGTGAGTGAGAAAACAACACCATTCAATGTTGCTACTGATTGAGGAACATGAAAGTCTTCTGCAAAAGCTGCGGTTAAAGGCAATGCTGTGTATAAACTACCCATCACGATAATTCCTGAAATAAACATAATTGTCGTGATGAGATTATAGTTTCTACTGTCTTCCATTCATCTTCATACTCCTTTCAAATTTTTAGTCAACGTTACTATTATGCCAGTTTGATTTTAAATTCTAAAGGGGAGATTTAATTGGTGAATATTACCTATATTAAAGATAAATTAGCTGAAGTCTATAATGATGCATATGATGCTCAATATTATTTTTTATAATAAGGAAACTTTTATATTGACATAGTAAAAGTGTAAGCTTAATATATACCTAGTATAAAAAATATACTAGTAGGTGTGAGTGATGAAAATAGAATTGGGATTAACATCTTTTGCTGAGAATAGCGATATTGTTATGCCTGATGGCAAGCATGAATCTATTAGTCATGCACAACGAATTCGAAATATTGTCGAAGAAATTGAACTCGCCGATCAACTTGGTTTAGATATCTATGGTTTAGGCGAACATCACAGAAAAGACTATGCAGTTTCTGATCCCGTAACAGTTTTAGGCGCTGCAGCTGCAAGAACACGGCACATTAAATTATCATCTGCTGTTACGGTCTTATCTTCTGATGATCCGGTTAGAGTATATGAGAGATTTTCGACTTTAGATGCTGTATCTAATGGCCGAGCTGAAATCATGATTGGTCAAGGTTCATTTATCGAATCTTTCCCTCTATTCGGTTATAATTTAAATGACTATGAAGATCTATTTAATGAAAAACTTCAAATGTTGCTTAAAATCAACAAACATGAAATCATAAGTTGGGAAGGTAAATTAAGACCAAGTTTAGAAGACACTGGCATTTACCCACGAGTAGAAAATGGCGAATTACCTATATGGATTGCTACAGGTGGTACGCCTGAATCATCACTCAGAGCT
>NZ_JBHVRX010000090.1:0-1238 GCF_042885515.1 Streptomyces sp. NPDC058052
GAACCCTCTGATGGCTGCGGCGGCCGAAAGAACATTTGCTGAGGCGGCAGAGATTGTGCCTGCCGGCGAACTTGACAGCGAGCATATTGTAACGCCGGGTGTTTTCGTGGAGGGTGTCGTGCAAAGTGAAGGAGTGAAGTGGAGATGGGCTTGGGAATAGAGGAAAGAGAGAGTATCGCGAGGCGGGCCGCCAGTGAAGTTACCTCAGGAATGATCGTCAACTTGGGGATCGGCATTCCTTCTTTAGTGCCGAATTTTCTGCCGGACGGCATGGAGGTAATGCTGCAGGCGGAAAACGGCGTCCTGGGGATCGGCGGAAGTCCGGAGCGCGGAGAGGAGGATGAGCTTTTATGCAATGCGGCCGGATTTCCTGTCAGTACAGTTAAGGGTGCTTCCTATTTTGATTCAGCTCTGTCTTTTGCCATGATCAGAAAAGGGCTGATAGATATTACCATTTTAGGCGCGCTCCAAGTCAGCAGGACAGGTGATCTCGCCAATTGGCTCGTGCCGGGGAAAAAAGTGCCCGGAATGGGCGGGGCGATGGAGCTTGCCCAAGGCGCGAAAAAAGTGGTTGTCGTCATGAGCCACACCGATCAGAAAGGCCGGCCGAAGCTGGTCGAAAGCTGTTCATTGCCGCTTACAGCAGCGGGCTGTGCAGATCTCATCATTACAGAGAAAGCCGTCATCAGCATAGATGATGGGGCTTTTGTTCTTGAGGAACTGCTGCATGGCACGACCATAGACGATGTCATTCAAACAACGGATGCCGAAATCAGATTGGGAGAATGTTTTCTTAAAAGGGGGTCTGTCCATGGATCAATTAGAAAAGAAAGTCACTGAGTGGGCGGAAGAAAACACAGCAAAAGCGGTAAGCTTGCTGAAACGGCTGATCGGGGAAAAAAGCACGTTCGGCCATGAATTTAACGCACAGGCAGTCGTTTTAGAAAAACTGAGACAGTTTGACATGGATATTGATGTATGGGAGCCGAGTGTCAAACATTTGAAAGAGCATCCTTATTTTGTATCAGAACGCGAAGATTTCCATGAAAGCCCGAATATCACAGCCGTAAAGAAAGGGGCCGGGGGCGGAAGATCACTGATACTGAACGGACATATTGATGTTGTCCCGGAAGGAAATCCCGCCGCATGGACGTATGAACCGTTTACCGCTGTTGAAAAGGACGGCAAAGTTTACGGCCGCGGTTCAACGGATATGAAAGGCGGCAATACAGCCCTCT
>NZ_JBHVRX010000091.1:0-1225 GCF_042885515.1 Streptomyces sp. NPDC058052
CAATAAAAATAATCGCTAGGTAGATATACTAGCGATTATTTTTATTGTAAGTGAGTTTAAAATGCCAGGAATGATAGACGGGTTACGAAAAGCAGGTCAATCGACAATAATACTCAATTCGCAAAAATTTGAGGAACAATTTTAGCTCATTGCTAGTTATTGCTCATGACCTAAGCGCTTTTCTTCACACCTTTAGGGGTCCTCCGGGGCCTACTGGTATACCAAGTAGGAACCATATTAATGTAAAGGCTATCCATACAATAGTGAGGGCGATAGAGTAAGGCATCAAACTTGATAGTAGTGTACCGAGTTTCATATTTTTATCATACTTTTGTGCATATGAAAGTAATAATGGTAGATATGGCATCATCGGTGTAATAGGGTTTGTAATTGAATCGCCTACACGATAAATTGCTTGTGTAAATGCTGGATGGAATCCAACTAAGATGAGCATTGGTACAAAGATAGGTGCTAGAATACCCCATTTGGCAGAAGCGCTACCGACCAACATATTGACTAAAGCACTTAGTAAAATAATTCCTATAATTAAAACTATTCCATTTTGATGTTGTAATAATTTGGCACCTTTAACGGCTGCAATGACACCTAAGTTACTCCATTCTAAAAAGGCAAGTAATTGTGATGCGAAGAATACGATGACAATAAATGACCCCATTGAACCTAAAGATTCCGCGATCATACTGCCTAAGTCTTTAGTATTTTTAATTTCTCCACTTAATATCCCATAAATTGTGCCTGGTACTAAGAACACAACTAAAATAATTAATCCGACACCATTAATTAACGGTGCATCGTCGAGTAGACTTCCAGTCTTCGCATTTCTTAAGAAACTATGTTCTGGTATTGCGCATATAATGAGTAAAACGATGAGTACTACAAAGCTTATGTTTGCCCAAAAGAGTGCTTTATTCTCTTGTGGTGTGATATGAGAAGATGTTTCTTCTGTGTCTTCATGGGCCTGGCTTTCATCATAGCGTCCTAACCTAGGAATAATGAGTTTTGTCGTAACCAAATGGATTGTTGGTAATAAGACAACAACACTTGCTGCGATAAAGTACCAGTTCATAGCCACGTTTGTCTTAATGTCTTTAGAAACAATACGTGCTGCTGGGTCTGTGAAAGAATAGACGAGCGCATCTTGCATACCTACTACTAAATTTGCAGCAAAACCTCCAACTGCTGAAGCGTAGGCCATGGCTAAACC
>NZ_JBHVRX010000092.1:0-1208 GCF_042885515.1 Streptomyces sp. NPDC058052
TAATGCTACTTGCTATAATCAAAAAGTGATTACCGGGAAGTTAAGTACGATTGAACAACTATTAAGTGAAGATAATTTAGAGGGACAACCGGGAATTTGTATATTAGGTCCATTAGTGAATGAAATAGATAAAATGGTATTGGATAGCACCATGGAAGATATCAATCATATTTTGTACGTGATTAATGGAGATAAAGAAACTGCTATGTTAAAAGCTGAAGCATTGTATGAAGAAGGGAAGAATTGTTTACTCAATTTTGATAATAGTTATCATCATACTCAACAAGTATTATACAAAAATATAATGGACCAACACGATATTAGTTATATTCAAGCATAAATAGAATTAATTTTGATACTCCTCGGAAGCGTGGGGCGACAAATTGGATTCACTCGAATTCAATATTGTCGTCCCTTTTTTTAGGGATTAAAACTATTCAATTAGGTATTTCCCTAATATTAAAACTTTGTGAAAAAATGTACAATCATTGTGAACATGAATACTACGATATAAATGCGAAATGATAAAAGCATTCAAAGTGGAAGGATGTCATTAATGGGAAAATTTGGATTAAATTTCTTTAAGCCTACTGAAAAGTTTAATGGAAATTGGTCAGTTTTAGAGCAAAAGAGTAGAGAATGGGAGAAAATGTATCGTGAAAGATGGAGCCATGATAAGGTAGTTAGAACGACTCACGGCGTCAATTGTACTGGTTCATGCTCGTGGAAAGTATTTGTTAAAAACGGAGTGATTACTTGGGAAAATCAACAAACTGACTACCCAAGTTGCGGACCTGATATGCCGGAATTTGAACCTCGTGGATGTCCAAGAGGCGCTTCATTTTCATGGTATGAGTACAGTCCTCTAAGAGTAAAATATCCATACATTAGAGGGAAATTATTAGATTTATGGACTCAAGCATTAGAGGAAAATAACGGCAATCGAATCGCAGCATGGGCCTCTATAGTAGAAGATGAAAATAAAGCTAAAGCATATAAAGAAGCTCGAGGAAAAGGTGGTCATGTTAGAGCAAACTGGAGAGACGTAACAGATATTATTGCAGCACAAATTTTATATACGATTAAAAAAGATGGTCCTGACCGAATTGCAGGATTAACTCCTATACCTGCAATGTCTATGATTAGTTATGCCTCAGGAGCAAGATTTATTAATCTATTGGGCGGAGAAATGCTTAGCTTATATGACT
>NZ_JBHVRX010000093.1:0-1207 GCF_042885515.1 Streptomyces sp. NPDC058052
AGAGTATGCACTCAACATTTCACTGTGCTGGTTGACAGGATAGAATTGTAAAAAACGTAACTTTTCATCATTAATATCACTTTCAGCTTCATCTCTTAGATTGATAAACTGATTATTTAGTTGATGCGAAGGTGGTTGATATTGAGGGAATTGAATTGACCTTTGAAGTTGGTGTGTAGTGGGTAGTGTAATATCTTGGTGTTCAAGTTCAAGTAATAAATTAGGATAGTCGAGTTCATTCATATACGCAAACGTTCGTGGCGACATACGGCTTAGAAACTCACACAATTCTTGTTTCAAAATTAACATATTATCATCCTCTCGGTGTCTTATTTTTTAATTGTGCTCATATATTAATTGTTAAAATATAATTTTATTAAACGTTCTATTTAGTGTAATGTCAATATTCATTTCCTTGAAAATAATTTTTCTTTTTTGTCGCTCAAACTAAAAATCAATTATTGTTTCCCATCTTTTCAATAATTCACTTTTTTCAATAAATTTCTATATAAAGTCTAGGTTTTGCATTTAGAGTTATCAAGATAAAAAACTCTCGCACAAGAATTGTCCGAGAGTTGGTACTTTACTTTGTAATCGCTAGCAGTTCCTTTGTTAGTTCTTTCGTTTGCTTATAGACTCGTTGATAAACATTATGGAATTGTTCGTATCGTTTATGATTTTCGGCATTAGGTTTAAAAACTTCTTCAACTTTAATAAATGTCTCAACACAATCAGCTACACTTTCAAACCAACCTAGTCCGTATGCTGCAAGCATAGCTGCTCCCATACTTGGACCTTCTTCATGTTTTAATTTTTTCACTTTCATATTAAAAACATCTGCTTGAAGTTGAAGCCAGAACTTACTTTTAGCCCCTCCACCAATTGAGGTAATTGAATTGATTTCGTGTCCTGCTTCTCGCATTATTTTGATTGAATCATATAAAGAATAAGTAATACCTTCTATAACTGCACGTGCAAAATCTGCTTTTTTGTGTTGTCCACTAATACCAATAAAACTACCTCTAATGTAGGCATCCCCATGTGGCGTGCGTTCACCAGCTAAGTAAGGAGCAAATAATAAGCCATTTGCTCCTAGTTTGGCACTTTCAGCAGAATCTAAAATTTGGGCGAAGGAGTCATTTTCAAAGAATGTGGTCTTCAACCAATTCAAACTATAACCTGCAGCTAATGTAACTCCCATCGCATA
>NZ_JBHVRX010000094.1:0-1202 GCF_042885515.1 Streptomyces sp. NPDC058052
ATGATGCATATCCGTTAATAAAAGATGACGTTCATCCGATTCTTTCACGAGGGCCGCACGGAAGAGCGGCGCTTCCTCCAGACAAAACGGCCGGACGAATGCGTCAGCTGACTCGGCCTCATCCAGCTGAAACGGTACGCTGTCATGGATGCGCTGCACCGGTTCGCCGTCAGGCCCCGTTTCAAAGGACGTTCTGAGCGACTCGTGCCGCTCCACAAGCTGCCGGAACGTCTTCTCCAGCCGGCCGCGGTCAAGCGGGCCCGTCAGTTCCAGCACAGCCGGCATATTGTAGCCGACACCGCCCTCTTCAAGCTGCTGGAGCACATACATCCGTTTCTGCGCCGAAGACACCGGGTAGGTGTCCTGTTTTTGCGCAGGCTGAATCGCTTCATACGGGCTCTCTTCCAAGTCCTGAATAACCGAAGCGAGCTCTTCCACCGTCGGCCGGGCGAAGATGTCCTGTAACGGCACCTGAACACCGAATTCTTTGGCGATGCGGGAGACGAGAGCCGTCGCTTTTAACGAATGGCCGCCCCGCTCAAAAAAGTGATCCCGGATGCCGACGGGGCCGTTTTTCAGCACCTCTTCCCAGAGGGCGCAAAGCTTCATTTCCGTGACGTTCCGCGGGGCGGTGTACGCCCGTCTGTCTGCCGCTCCGCCGGGAGCCGGCAGTGCGCGGCGGTCAAGCTTTCCGCTCGGCGTGACCGGCCATTCGCTCATCTCTATAAACTGAGCCGGCATCATGTAGGCCGGAAGGCGTGTCGCAAGCTCCGCCCGCACGTCATCGCTTTCCCGTCCTTCGATATAAGCGTAAAGCGCGGTTTCGCCGTGTTCGGTCCGGGCGGTGACCGCCGCCTCACGAATGCCGTCGATGCGCCGGATCGCCGCTTCAATCTCCCCCGGTTCGATCCGGTAGCCGCGGACTTTCACCTGTCCGTCTGAACGGCCGAGCCATTCAACAAGGCCGTCTTCTGTCCAGCGTGCGATATCGCCCGTCTGATACATGCGCTCGCCCGGATAAAACGGATCATCGAGAAAACGCTCCTCCGTCAGCTCAGGCCGGTTCAGATAGCCCCGGGCCACCCCTGTCCCCGCGATGTACAGCTCTCCTGCCACACCCGCAGGCTGGATGGTTCCTCCGCTATCTAATACATACAGACGGGCACCAGGAACGGGTTTTCCGATCGGAAGCCTTGTCCGTC
>NZ_JBHVRX010000095.1:0-1148 GCF_042885515.1 Streptomyces sp. NPDC058052
ATGTGATTCAATCCTTAATTATCATGGTATGCGTTTTAGTAGGTTTCGTCGCTGTCGGTAGATGGCTTACACATGATGTTCAAACATACCATTTAATTATCTACTATCTAGTTATTCTTATAGGATTGGAACCGATTCGTGCAATTAATAATTTAATCGTAGATTTATTAAATGTAGCTGGGGATGTGCGTTTTCCTGTTACAGTCAATATCATAACTAATTGGTTGTTACTGTTGCCTGGAAGCTTTCTATTAGGCATTCATTTGGGGTTTGGTTACACCGGTATTATTCTAGTGAGTATTGCAGATGAAGCGCTGCGATTTATCATCATGTATTTCAGATGGCGAAATGATAAATGGCGCGCACGCATGAAGCAGATAGGAGTATAGATAACAATGTACAAGAGAAAAGAACGATTAAACCTTATACGTAAACGTGTTGATCAGTACGGTGAGGTTGCTGTTAAAGATTTAGCATTATTTTTACAAGTTACACCTGAAACCGTGAGAAAAGACTTAGAAACATTAGAATATGACAAACTTATTACTCGCACGCACGGTGGGGCGGTTAAATATAATCATATTAACAAGGAGAAATCATACGCGAATAAATGGCAGAAACAATCAAATGTGAAAGAAAGAATAGCTAAAAAAGCAGCTTCACAAATTCAATCTGGAGAAATCGTGGTTATAGATGGTGGGACGACAACAGGTCGAATTCCTCAGTATTTAAATGATATTATACAAACTACTATAATCACTAATTCCCTAAAGATTGCAAATGAGTTGAATCGTGCAATAGAGGAACAACGTATTCAAGGAGAAATAATTATGCTCGCAGGTAAGACAAATACTGAGCAAGATGTAGTAAAGGGGCATTTAACAAACGAATTATTACAACGTTTCAAATTTGATAAAGCCTTTATTTCATGTGGTTCATTTGATAAGAACGATTGTTATGAATTTGATTTAGAGGAAGCACACGTCAGTCAAATTATGATTCAACAAAGTCAATTAAGTTATTTATTAGCAGATAGTAGTAAACGAGATGCTCGTGCATCGTATCGTATTAGTGAATTTAGTGAGATTGATTATATGATTTCTGATTACGCTAAGCCACAGGATATGGAGCATTTTAATCATAAATCA
>NZ_JBHVRX010000096.1:0-1140 GCF_042885515.1 Streptomyces sp. NPDC058052
CTTAATGCGTTAGCTGCAGCACTAAGGGGCGGAAACCCCCTAACACTTAGCACTCATCGTTTACGGCGTGGACTACCAGGGTATCTAATCCTGTTTGATCCCCACGCTTTCGCACATCAGCGTCAGTTACAGACCAGAAAGTCGCCTTCGCCACTGGTGTTCCTCCATATCTCTGCGCATTTCACCGCTACACATGGAATTCCACTTTCCTCTTCTGCACTCAAGTTTTCCAGTTTCCAATGACCCTCCACGGTTGAGCCGTGGGCTTTCACATCAGACTTAAAAAACCGCCTACGCGCGCTTTACGCCCAATAATTCCGGATAACGCTTGCCACCTACGTATTACCGCGGCTGCTGGCACGTAGTTAGCCGTGGCTTTCTGATTAGGTACCGTCAAGACGTGCATAGTTACTTACACATTTGTTCTTCCCTAATAACAGAGTTTTACGATCCGAAGACCTTCTTCACTCACGCGGCGTTGCTCCGTCAGGCTTTCGCCCATTGCGGAAGATTCCCTACTGCTGCCTCCCGTAGGAGTCTGGACCGTGTCTCAGTTCCAGTGTGGCCGATCACCCTCTCAGGTCGGCTACGCATCGTTGCCTTGGTAAGCCGTTACCTTACCAACTAGCTAATGCGGCGCGGATCCATCTATAAGTGACAGCAAGACCGTCTTTCACTGTTGAACCATGCGGTTCAACATGTTATCCGGTATTAGCTCCGGTTTCCCGAAGTTATCCCAGTCTTATAGGTAGGTTATCCACGTGTTACTCACCCGTCCGCCGCTAACGTCAGAGGAGCAAGCTCCTCGTCTGTTCGCTCGACTTGCATGTATTAGGCACGCCGCCAGCGTTCATCCTGAGCCAGGATCAAACTCTCCATAAAAAATTATGATGTTTGATTAGCTCATAAATACTAAATAGTTTGTAACGTTTCGTTACGTTTATTGGAATTAACGTTGACATATTGTCATTCAGTTTTCAATGTTCATAAATATTAAATGGAGCGGGTGATGGGAATCGAACCCACAACATCAGCTTGGAAGGCTGAGGTTTTGCCATTAAACTACACCCGCGTGTAGTATTAAATATATGATTTGGTGCGGCCGAGAGGACTTGAACCTCCACGGGATTAACTCCCACT
>NZ_JBHVRX010000097.1:0-1132 GCF_042885515.1 Streptomyces sp. NPDC058052
GCTTTAAAGTAGTACCCTGTTTTTTGTTTGTATAAAGAATACCATACGCATAGCGTATGGTTCAGAACAGGTTCTACCGTTGTCACAAAAAATGATTGGTGCTTTAAAATTAGAAGTTGATAAAGTAATAACTTCAGATGATTTTTTGTAATATATCTGTAATAATAACAGATGTATTATAAATAATTAGGAGGGTTTTTTATGAAGAAATTTTCTAAAATTATTCTAGCTAGCGGTATTGTTTTGGGTTTCTCTGTAACGCCCGAACTATTTAATGCAACGGAAGCACAGGCACAAAAGTCTATTGAACCTTATTATAATTATGATGGTTATACTGCGTATCAAAGTGGATTTATATTAGACAAAAATTTCAAAGAGTCATTGAAATACGATAATTTTACTATCAACGGCTATCAAATATCAAAGAATACAACTGGTGACAATCGAATAAATTTATACGATCAAACACTTTATGGTGTATCTGAGAATAAAGCTAATGGTGTTTTCTTCTCTCTCGATGGAAAATCTATTAATAAAAATACTTTAATTCAAAATTATGGTCAACCAAATTCTTACTCTCCTACTTCAGCATGGGGTGAAGAATATATGTACAAAATTGGTAATAAAGATGTCAGATTTTATATTTATAATGGCTATGTGAATAAATGTCAAATTATTAGTGAATAAGACATTTTAGGTATAAAACGTGAGGTAAGTTGCAAGTTCGCTTACTTCACGTTTTTTTTATTTAAAGTGAATAAAATAAATAATAGGACACGCATTTATGTTAATAAAGCAATTTTGATTAATAGGTTCTAGTTTTTGGTGCTTTATAGTTTTTTATAAATTCTTCGATTTCTTGGAACGAGTTTGAGAATAGTATTTTATCTCTATTTTCTTGAGTTAAAAACTCATTTGAAACCATTTGATCGTAGAATTGTTCGATATGAGAATAATAATTATTTGTGTTGAAAAAGATACATGGGTTATTGTTTTGTCCAACTCTTGACCATGATACAACTTCAGATATTTCTTCCAAAGTTCCGGGACCACCAGGAAGAGCTATACATACATCGCCATTTTCTAAAATAACTTCTTTTCTTTCTGACATGCTTTCCACGATTATTAGTTC
>NZ_JBHVRX010000098.1:0-1130 GCF_042885515.1 Streptomyces sp. NPDC058052
TTACCGAGTATTGATGAACATCACAAGGATCCTATTGGTGAAGCGCATCGTTATGCAAGTGATTGGAGTGAAGTTCGACCTGAATGGGGATTAGCTAAAAATGCAGAATTTATAATTGGTAAACGTGAAATTACTGAGAATAGTGATCTAGAGGGGCGAGCATTCTTACACAATTATGATTGGGCGAAAGATGAAGATGGCCAAATTTTAAACACGATTATCTCGGGCCCTGCTCTTGTTGCTCAATGGATTAACTTACAATATTATGCGTCTACAGTGGCACCACACTTTTATGGTAGTGGTAATAAAACGACACAATCTGTGACTTCAGGTGTAGGTGTGATGCAAGGGAACTCAAGTGATCTAATGTATGGTCTGCCATGGCAATCAGTAATGGCAGGAGATAATGAGATGTATCATTCGCCAATACGCCTCCTTGTAGTTATCCAAGCGCCTGATGCGCATATTCAACGCCTGCTAAATGAAAATGATCATTTTCGTCGTAAAGTTGATCATCGTTGGGTCAGACTTGCTAGTATTGATGAAAATAATAGCTGGAAAGATTGGTAATTGTTAATTAGTGTGATAAAGAATTGTGATCTAAATTAACGCGATTTCGGAAATATCTAGATTAATGTTAAACTATAGTTAATCAAGATATAGGAGTAGTCTAGTTATGAAAAAGACTAAAGGTATTTATGAATCCGAAATTAGTAAAGCTATTACGCAATGGGAAAAGGACTTTCTAGGTAGAGGGTCATTATCTGTAAAAACTGACATTTTACGCGATATGATAATTGTTAATTTACAAGGTATATTAACACCTGCTGAATATCGTGTATGTAAGACGAACGAAGGCTTATTAAATATTAAGCGTACACGTTCAGAACTTGTCGAATCAGGAGAAGATGATTTAAATGCGATTATTTATGATTTGACAGGCGTAAAAGTTGTGACATTTCATAGTGATTTAAGCACAGTTACTGGTGAGCGCGTGATTGTTTTTAAATTAGAAGATAATTTTGAGAAAAGAATAAATCAATAAACGGAATGAAGACAGTACTATCAAAGAGATAGTGCTGTTTTTTACTTTAGATGAAATAAATCATTGACGTATACAACTAAACGAT
>NZ_JBHVRX010000099.1:0-1100 GCF_042885515.1 Streptomyces sp. NPDC058052
CAAACTCATGTTAGTTATGCAAGTCAAAAATTACTAGATACAGATGTACTTGTGTGTACTGTAATCGGATTTCCATTAGGGGCAACTACGACTGACGTAAAGGTCTTCGAAACTGAAAATGCAATTAAAAATGGTGCTTCAGAAATAGATATGGTTATTAATATTGGGGCTTTAAAAGATCAACGCTATGATGAAGTGCAAAAAGATATTGAGGGTGTTATCGCAGCTGCTAATGGAAAAACAGTTAAAGTGATAATTGAAACAGTACTTTTAACTGATGAAGAAAAAGTTAAGGCTTGTGAATTAGCTGAAAAAGCAGGCGCTACTTTTGTTAAAACATCTACAGGATTTGCTGGTGGGGGAGCTACACCAGAAGACGTCAAATTAATGAAAGATACTGTAGGCAACCGCTTAGAAGTAAAAGCATCTGGAGGAGTGAGAAGTCTAGAAGACTTCGAAAAAATGATTGAAGCAGGTGCGACAAGAATTGGTGCAAGTGCGGGAGTCCAAATTATAGAGGGTCTTGATTCCAACTCAGATTATTAAAAGATTCATTTAAGGGAATGATTTTTATGAGAATGATAGATATTATTGAGAAAAAACGTGACGGACATGCGCTAACAGAAGAAGAGATTGAATTTTTTATTAATGGTTATACGAAAGGTGACATCCCTGATTATCAAGCTTCGAGTTTAGCTATGGCCATCTTTTTCCAAGATATGAACCAAGAAGAAAGAGCAGCAATGACGATGGCAATGGTTAATTCAGGAGATAAGATTGATTTATCTCAAATTAAAGGCGTAAAAGTGGATAAGCACTCGACTGGTGGTGTGGGAGATACGACAACACTAGTATTAGCGCCTTTAGTAGCGTCATTGGGTGTACCTGTAGCTAAAATGAGTGGTCGTGGTTTAGGTCATACTGGTGGAACGATTGATAAATTAGAATCAGTAAATGGTTTTAATGTAGAGATAAGTGAACAAGATTTTATTAAACTTGTTAATGAAAATAAAGTTGCTGTGATAGGTCAATCTGGAAATTTAACACCAGCTGATAAAAAACTATATGCACTAAGAGATGTGACGGGTTCTGTTAATTCT
>NZ_JBHVRX010000100.1:0-1098 GCF_042885515.1 Streptomyces sp. NPDC058052
GTTTTATTTACGTTCAATAAGCTCCTTCGGAAGCCCGATGATCCGAAGCATCGGTAACGTCCGAAAAGGGGATATAAGGAGATGAAAAGATAAGTCGGATAGGCGTTGGGGAAACGCCCGAAGGAGACTATTGATAACTTGCGTACCGGAAGGCTCGTAAGCACATTCCGGATGATCCATAGTAAAACGCAAGCACAAAAAGACCTCGCCACAGGGTGCGGAAGCCTCGTTCTGATTGCGTTATTTGTCGTCTACTAATTTAAATCCAGGCTCTAATACGAGCTCACCGTACATGTCGAGAGATGCGACAAATACTTCGCGACCTTCATGATCTTTTCCAAAATATTCTTCAGTGTCTTCGTTAGGGATAGCATCGATAATCTCGCCGGCATAAGTTTCATTAATAATCTCGCCCCACTTATTATATACCGTGTCATCATACATAACTTTAACGCGAATATTTGTGTCCATCTTTTTCGTCCTCCCTTGAAAATTATACGAAATTAGCGTTTCCTTACATATTATTCATTAACCCAAGTAGGTACGCAAAATCGACAGGGAATACGCTGATTACGGATTCATCGATCGAAATCTTTGTAAGTCGAAAATAACAAAAGACGCCAAATAACGTCTTCAGAAACTCCTTGTACATCAAGGTACATGAGCATAAAAACCGGTAATCGCTGTGCGAAAACCGGATTCTCCTTCTACACCTGGCAGATGAGCTATGACAACAAATATTACACGCTTTCCGGAACGTATTTAAAGTCCCCACCGGCGGAGAATTCACGGTTGTCTCGTGAACTGCTTAGTATCGCTCTATCAAGCATCACCTTAAAAGAGCTTGCACGTTAGCTGTTTATAGATATTTAAAAATATAAGAAGGAAAGACCCATTATAAGCCTTCTCAATGGCATTTTCAGTCTCTCTTGTCAGGTTACACGCCTTATTGAGAAACAAAGCGTCTCAAACGCTCGCCATTTATTTTGCACAGTCTTCTCTGACCCGTGTAAGGAGGTATGTGCATGGGGTTAGGCTCCATTCAGAAAATTGAATGAGAAGTAGCGAATAAAATAGCGAATATGTTTCTAAGTGAAA
>NZ_JBHVRX010000101.1:0-1096 GCF_042885515.1 Streptomyces sp. NPDC058052
AGTAAAGGATGTGCTTTCAAGGCATCAGCTACAGCTTTTACAAAGAATGCAAAGAATGTCAGATTATAACCTTCGTTTTGTTTAAATGTGTTTTTGTGATGATTTCTTGTTTTAACTAAATTCGTTGCATCAGCTTCTATCATCATCCAACCATGAGGAATTTCAGTAACACTTGTCACCATATTTTGAGCAATTGCTTTACGAACCCCTTTAACAGGAATTGTACTTCCTTGATTGTATGTTATATCGGACTCAGATTGACTTTGAGATTGTAAAGTTTGTTGAGATGATTGGTTGTTTTGACTCTGATTACTAGTGGAATTGCTAGTTGTATTTTCAATCATTTCAGGATTATTAATTACTTTTTCAATATCTTTTTTAGTGACACGTCCACTGAAACCTGTACCCACTACTTGAGTTAAATCGATGTTGTTTTCAGAAGCTAATTTGAAGACAACAGGTGAAAAACGACCATTATTTTTAGGTTGTAAAGATGAATCATTAGTATTTTCATTTATTTCCGATTGAGACAAATTTTTTTTATGACTAGAAGATTGTTCTTCATAAGAATGATTTGCTTCTGTCTCACTATCTATATCATCTCTTTCTTCTCCTGTATCGATTTTACAAATTACTGCATCAACGCTTACTGTTTCTCCTTCATTAACTATAAGTTCGGTAACTTTACCTGAAACTGTAGAAGGTACTTCAGCGGTAACTTTATCTGTAATTACTTCACATAAAGGTTCATATTCTCCTACTTCATCGCCTACAGCAACTAACCCTTGTTCTATTGTACCTTCATGAACACTTTCACCTAATTTAGGCATTTTAATTTCCAATTGATACCCTCCTTAGAATTCCGCTAATTCGCGCATTTTTTCTCGTATCTTTTCAGGACTCATCATTATTTCATTTTCTAAGACAGGTGAAAATGGCATAGATGGAACGTCGGGTGCAGCTAAACGCATAATCGGTGCATCTAGTTCAAATAAGCAATGTTCTGCTATAATTGCCGAAACCTCTGACATAACGCTACCTTCTAAATTATCTTCTGTAACGAGTAAAACCTTGCCCGGTTGTTTAGCACGATAAA
>NZ_JBHVRX010000102.1:0-1090 GCF_042885515.1 Streptomyces sp. NPDC058052
GGTTTAGATAGCCTTTGGCTACTCCGTCTCCTGCGATGCATAGCTCACCAGGAATGCCAATACCACATAACTCCATCTCATTCAGTATATAGAGCTGCATATTGGCAATGGGACGCCCGATTCCTACACTTAAACCCTTATCTTTTTCGCTGGAATAGATATAGTCACAGCATCCTACGGTAGTCTCTGTAGGGCCATATTCGTTATGAATCTTGACCCTGTCTCCTAATAGCTTCTGCGTTTTCCATGCCGTATCTGTGGTTAACTCTTCTCCACCGACAATCAGCGTTTCTAAATTCGGTACATCTACGCCGTCTGCATAAGTTTCCAGCATTTTTAAATGGGACGGAGTAAGTTTAAGGAAAGTTACCCTGTTATCTTTGAATGCTGCACGTAACCTTTCCTCCGTGTCTCCTCCCTTTAATAGAAGAGATCCACCACTAATCAGCGGTAAGAACAAGGACGTTACGGAGAGGTCGAAACTTAAGCTTGTAATCAGTACCGTCGTACAAGCTTCTTTCTGGTACTCCTGATCTGCATACGACAAGTAATGATCCAAATTGCCTCGTGTAACCGCCACGCCTTTGGGCTTTCCTGTCGTTCCTGATGTGTAAATCACATAGGCGATGTCGTCTTTTTCAACGGCACACGCTGGGTTTTCCGCATTCTCGCCCAGATCTTCAAGATTCATAGAGATGAATGGGACTTCCGTTTCCAAAGTCTTCTCTCTTGTTAAGATGACCTTGGGTGCTGCATCGTTCAGAATATGCTCTATTCGTTCCTTCGGTGTTGCTGGATCAATCGGGACATAGGCGGCTCCACTCTTTAGCACGCCTAAAATGCCAATGATCGTTTCCGCTTCAAGGGAAGCCATGATGGCCACTCGATCATTGGGCTGAACACCTAACGAAATCAGTTCCCATGCCAAGGCATTGGCCTTTCGGTTGACTTCTCCATAACGAAGTACGCCCGTTTCGTATTCAATTACCGTCTTCTCAGGTGTCTGTTCCGCATGTTTCTCGAATCGTTCCACTGCCGTATGATGCTGTGCATACTCCGTATGGGTATTATTGAAAACCGTTAGTATTCC
>NZ_JBHVRX010000103.1:0-1090 GCF_042885515.1 Streptomyces sp. NPDC058052
GATAAATATCATTTATTAGAACGTATACAAAATTATCATCTCAATAAATATAAAGCTTTACTTAATTCTTTTTATCATGACTTTCATAGCATTAAACAAGATCAAAAGAAAATGTATAAATTCTTTTTACTTGTTGCAAGTTATATCAAACGTAGGGAAGCTTTTTATAAAGCAACATTAATTACTCATCCTAATAAAGATATTGCTTTGGATTATATTAATGAAACTAGAGATTGTTATGAAAAGGTGATGAATAGATATGAAACCTCAATTCAGAATAAACACATGTTTGTTGTTTATTCTGTAGGAGGCCAAGCCGGTATTATTATCGATTGGTTACGAAGTGGTTGTGTAGAGTCTCCAAAAGTCATAGCAGAAGTCTTACTCGCAAATACTATTAAACTGCAAAGGTAAACATTAAAAGCTAAACTGAAGATGAAAAAAGTCTACTTCGAAGTTAATTTCAACTCTGAAGTAGACTTAGATTAAATCATCTTAGACAGTTTAGCTTTTTTTAAATACGCGTCTATTTAAAAGTTGTAATATAATCAGAATTACAGCTGTTATAGCAATAATAATATAGGGTGTTGGATCATTTTCCCCTTTAATACCTACGAGTGGTGACATCAGTCCACCTAATAATGTTTGAAATAGTCCAAGAAGGCTTGAAGAACTGCCTTTTCCACTTTTACTTTCATCCATTGCAATAGAGAAACCAAGTGTTGCTACACCTGTTACAGGTGCTACAAGTATTACAAAGCCAAACGCTAATAACCAGAAATTCCAATGATTGATTAATGTCATACTTACTATGATGACACCTAAAATTTGGATTACAGTCATCATTCTAAGTATAGATTGTCTATCAAAGTAATCTACTAAATTACCTGTCAGTTGACTTGAAATAATTAAAGTAATACCTATGGATGCAAACATGATACTAAACTGTAAAGGTGAAAATCCATATATTTTTTGAACAATAAATGGTGAGGCTGAAATGTAAGTAAATAATAAAACAAATGACACGCCTTGTATCAACATAGGTAATACAAATCTTGGTGTAGCAAATTAATCTTTAAAGTTCTTAAAC
>NZ_JBHVRX010000104.1:0-1078 GCF_042885515.1 Streptomyces sp. NPDC058052
AGTCACTTCATAAGAAAAGAGTAGGTTTATTTATTAAAAATGATTTAGATTCGGTCATACTTATACATGCTTGCTGGATTGCTCAAATCGAAATAGCGATGCTTAACACGCGTTTAACTGAGCAAGAAATGAGAAATCAGATGAAATCAGTTCGTGTTGATACCATATTACATACGATGCCTCTAACAATGGAGGATTTTAAATTATACAACATTGAAGGTCTTAGAAATTTAACACCTCAACAACTCCAATCTAAACAATTCAATTTAGAAGATATTGCATCTATCATGTTCACTTCTGGAACGACAGGCCCACAGAAAGCTGTGCCACAAACGTTCCATAATCATTTAGCAAGTGCTACAGGTTGTAAACAAAGTTTAGGTTTTGATCAACATACAAAGTGGCTATCAGTTTTACCTATTTATCATATTTCTGGTCTGAGCGTTATTTTAAGATCAGTCATTGAGGGATTCACAGTTCGCTTAGTTGGTAAATTTAATACTGATAAGATGCTTCATATTATTAAAGATGAAAACATGACGCATGTCTCACTTGTTCCTCAAACATTAAAATGGTTGATGGATGGTGGTCTTACACAACCATTCTCAATAGAAAAAATTTTACTTGGAGGAGCAAAACTCTCTTCTAATCTGATAGAGCAAGCACTTGCCAATCAGTTACCGATTTATAACTCTTTCGGTATGACAGAAACATGTTCGCAATTTCTAACAGCTTCACCTGAAATGTTAGCTCAAAAACATGATACAGTCGGTAAACCGAGTGACAATGTAAAAGTAAAAATTAAGAATCCTAATCAAGATGGTCACGGTGAACTTCTTATCAAAGGTGAAAATGTGATGAATGGTTACTTGTATCCTGAGAATTTGACAAAGACATTTGAAGATGGCTTTTTCAAAACTGGAGATATTGCTGAGATAGATGAAGAAGGTTTCGTAATGGTTTATGATCGTCGTAAAGATTTAATTATAAGTGGGGGAGAGAACATTTATCCATACCAAATAGAAACAGTTGCTAAACAATTTAATGAAATTTCTGATGCAGTATGTGTAGGTGTTGC
>NZ_JBHVRX010000105.1:0-1077 GCF_042885515.1 Streptomyces sp. NPDC058052
AAACAATCACTTACCAAGAATAACTCTGAAACATCGTTATAATTAGACACATCAACTGCAAAGTTTTCATATCCTGTTAGATCAAGAGCATTAGAGATAAGATAATGCATACGTAATAAGATAACGTAATCATCCCCTAGCTCATTGTATAGATTTTCTAAATCAATTTTTAACTCAAATAAATATTTACCCTTACTAACAAATTCATCATCTCTCCAAGTTGGAGCATACATAATTACTTTTTTATCACTTGGTAAGTTAAGATTTGTCTTGATTTCATCGATATAGTCTTGATCGTTTGCACGATTCACTAATACATCGTTTCTTGGATAGCCTATTTCTAATATTCTAGGTTCATCCATCCAGAATGCACTTCTGAAAATTTCTGAAGAATATCTATTAGGCGAAATTAAATAATCCCAACGTGACGTTTCACGGTTGAAGTTTCGTTTATATCTTGAAGTTGTTGTACCAGGCATACGAACGACTTTCATATCATTTGCAAGTCGTTTTAATGGCGTACCGTGCCAAGTTTGAATATAAGTTTGGTTATCCTTTTTGTTTAAATATAACGGTGTACGTGCATTTGATACCCAATGACTTGCTTCAGAGTATGCTTGATAGTATTCAGCAGATCCACGTTTCACTTTTTTAGCATTACCTGGAATTACACTCTTATCAGGTTTTTTAAGTGACCAAACATAATTGTAATTTGGATAGTATTTTTGCATATATTCATATATATATTTCGGACTATCACTATAATTTTTACCACCAAATGCCTCGAAAACAATCGTTCCTTGATTAACATTTTCTTCTTTATCAGTAAGTTCATATATAGAACGATCTTTATTTTTTCTTCTGAGTAAGACATTTTTAACATGACGCAATGTCTTTCTAAATTGGTTCACTTTAAAAGCATTCTCTGTATCTTGATTCATCAATAAAACCGTTTCTATGATATTGATAAGTTTTTGATGTTTAACTAGTTGGACGTTAAGATATTGTGCTAATTCAACAAGTGTATCTTTGTGAGCCTCGTATCTCGCTTTAATATCATAATGAGTTGGATCAAAA
>NZ_JBHVRX010000106.1:0-1055 GCF_042885515.1 Streptomyces sp. NPDC058052
CTTTAATACTCATCTTAAAATCTTGATATTCATAAGTACGATATAAATAATAGGATCTTATCCCCCAAATGATTAAAAGTGTAATTCCTAGAATAAACATACTCATCGCTATTGTATACCAATCATTCAGTCTTAAAGATAATGGAAGTGCAACAAGTGATAAACCCACAGGAACTTGTATTACGACTACCATTATTACGTAAATGAGAACATTGATTATCTTGTTCCCTTGATGACTAACTCTAGAATTCTTGTTTATTTTAGAATCACACATACTTTTAACCTCCAGCTTTAGTGATAACATTTATGTAACTTACATTACTACATTGCTATTTATTGTTATCGTTGTCAATGTTATACAAAAAAAGTGCACATCTTTGAAATCTCAAAAATATGCACTACCAATTATGTGTTATTTAATTTTCATTATAACTTTTCCCGGATCTACAGATTTAACATCTTCAATTGTTAATGTTTTATCACCTAAATTTGTGATAATTACCGGCGTAACAATACTTGGTGCGTTATCTTTTAGATAAGCTAAATCAATTTTCATTAAAGGTTGACCTTGTGTTACAGTTTCATCAGCTTGAACAAAGCTTTCAAAGCCCTGTCCATTCAGTTTAACTGTATCGATACCAATGTGAATTAAGACTTCTACACCTGTATCTGATTCTAAACCAATCGCATGTTTCGTTGGGAAGATGGTTTTCACGTTACCATCAAAAGGTGCTACGATTTCGCCTTTTTCAGGAATGAAACCTACGCCATCGCCCATCATTTTTTCAGAGAAAACTTTATCCGGAACATCCGTTAATGGAATCATTTGACCATGTCCAGGTGAATAAATTTCAGTTTCAATGACGTCTTCTACATGAACTGGTTCATCAGAAATCTCTTCAGTTACTGTTGTCTCACTAGGTTTAGTAATTTCTCCACTCATAATCTTTGCCATGTCATGCTTAATTTGATCTGATTTTGGGCCAAATATAGCTTGCATGTTATTTCCTACTTCTAGAACTCCAGAGGCACCTAACGCTTTCAATCCTTGAACC
>NZ_JBHVRX010000107.1:0-1048 GCF_042885515.1 Streptomyces sp. NPDC058052
GCTGTCCGTTTTCCACTTGCTGATCCAAAAAGGCATATTGGAGCCGCTTAGAAAAGGGTAAAAAACGAGCTGTCCCGAGAGGGCAGCTTTTTTATGTGCGTTTTACATAAGCGGCGGCCTCCTGACGCAACATAATGCATAGGGAGGTAATGAGATGAAACTTGTGATGACGCTCTTTTTTCTGATTGGTTTGCTTTGTGTGAGTCCTTCTGCGGATGCGGCGCGCAAAGAATCGGCAATCCCCGTGAATCAGCAGGAATTCGGACAGCCGCCTCATTACATACCGCTTCTGGAGAACCCTCCCCAAATCGAAGTAAAGGCGGAAATGAAAAGAAACCTGTTCATACAGGCTCATGTACGGAATGCTGACTATCAAGCGTTTTCGGCGTTTCTTTTTTATAAACAAAGCAATGAGCTGGGGTTTAAAATGGTGCCGATGGAGCCCGCGCCAGGCGCAATCCGGCTGTTTACGGCCCAGGTTTCAAAACGGGATATCTGGAATGGAGAATTGGAATATTACCTCGTTTTCACCAATGGCAGACAGCGGGCGGAATCGGAGAAAAAGCGGCTGAAGCTGGACGGCTATCAAGCCGATTTGAATCATATTCCCGAGCTGATGATTACGGAACTTGCGGTTGATACGAAAAATGAAGACGGCGCTGATGCCTATGAATTTATCGAGGTGTATAACACGACGGACAGGCCCATTCATTTTAAAGACTATCATATCCGCTACCGCTATCCGAAGGAAGGGCCGGAATCAGATATGATATGGAGGCCGAAAGAAGATACCGTCATTCCGTCAGGCGGGACTTACGTGTTTTGGCTGAGACGCGCCGCATCAGAACTGACGATAGATGATTTCAACCGCTATTACGGGACACGCCTGAAGGAGGGAAAACATCTCGCCGTCATCGAAGGGACGGACGGAATGTCCAACGGCCGCCCGCGTACGGTGGTGCTGTCGGCAAATACCGGAAAGGGTATCGCCTCAGCGCATTACCGTAAACACGCTTTCCGCCGGCTGACTTCTTTACTGTACAAATAT
>NZ_JBHVRX010000108.1:0-1048 GCF_042885515.1 Streptomyces sp. NPDC058052
GGTATAGAATGGTCTGAAATTAAGCAAAATATGCGAGATCAAATTAGCAAATTATTATTTGAAAGCACGAAACGTCGTCCAATGATTATTCCAGTAATTTCTGAGATTTAATCTTAATAAATAACATTTGAAGAGGTTGGGACAATTGTGTATAGCAAATCATTTAAGTGATTTAAGATGATTATGCTCTGCAACGAGGTCTTCTTAATTTTTGTTCAAACATATCTAATTGGGATATAAGAATAATTGAGATGGCTTTAAACAATTAATTGTCCCTGCCTCTTTCATCTTATTAAATATATACATAATAGTTATTATTAGGCCATAATTAAATAACTGTGAAAGATTAAAAAAGAAGGTGTGAAATCTTGCCACAAACAAAGAAAAAAACAACGAATAGAAGGAAAAGTAATGCTACGCGTAAAAATAGTAAAAGAAAAAAACAAAATGAGAGCCCTTTACGCTACATCATTGCTATTGTCATAATTATTCTTGTCGTTTTAGGAGCTTTTCAATTAGGCATAGTTGGTCAAATGATTGATAGTTTCTTCAATTATCTATTCGGTATGAGTAGATTTCTGACTTATATTTTAGTGATTCTAGGTACAGTCTTCATTACATATTCTAAAAAAATTCCTAAAACGCGTCGAAGTATTGGTGCGCTTGTTTTGCAACTTGCTTTGCTATGTATAACGCAACTTTATTACCATTTTAGTAAAGGCGTGTCATCTGAAAGAGAGCCAGTATTATCATATGTTTATAAATCATATGAACATACACACTTTCCTAACTTCGGAGGAGGTTTAATAGGTTTTTACTTATTTAAATTATTAATACCTCTTATATCAATAGCTGGCGTTATAATTATTACTGTTCTACTAATAGCTTCAAGTATCATACTTTTATCAAACTTAAGACATAGAGATGTAAGTAAAAGCCTATTTGAAAGTATGAAATCATCTAGTAAAAGTGCTTCAGAATCGTTTAGAGACAAAAGAGAAACGAGTAAAGCTAGAAAAGAAGAGAGGGCTCAATTAAAAGCAGAACT
>NZ_JBHVRX010000109.1:0-1046 GCF_042885515.1 Streptomyces sp. NPDC058052
GGCTTTGTAAGATATATTATCCCTGAATATATCACTAAACATGTAGGGCAAATGCAATGTAAATTATTCTTAGAAAATCCTGAAAATAACGATAGCACACATGTTGCTAACTTTTATTTTACTGTTAACGACAGCGGTATAACTAAAAGTGTAGGCAAAGAAATACGTGTGGAATTACTAGATGATATCGTAGAAAAAGTAATGAAAGACAATGTAGATATCTTCAAAGGACCTAAAGGAGATACTGGAGAACAAGGTCCAGCAGGACAAGACGGTAAAGATGGTAAAAATGGCATTAATGGTATCGATGGTATAAATGGTAATCCAGGACCTCAAGGTCCACCAGGACGAGATGGGAAAGATGGTGTTGACGGACAAGATGGTTCAGATGGAAAGTCGTTTGACTTTGAAAGTCTTACAGAAGAACAAAAAGCTGAAATTACACCTAAACTACCTGACTTTAGTAATTGGCAACAATATCAATTTACAAATAGTGATGGAACTAGAAAATGGCTTGGCACTTTGTCTCAACCTATAGAAACACTTGAACCTGGATTATATGAATGTTCCATACCAAGCGACTATAAATCTGTAAATGCCCCTGCTGATCCAAGCGGTGCGGGGTATATAGCAGAAATTAATGTTACAAAAGGACAGAGTGGAAGAAAGCATATTATTCTTATCCACAATTATCAAAATGATATTTGGTCTAAAACAATTCACACAGACGGTGACGACAGGGGCTGGGTTGCTGTTAATCCACAAGGTCAAAAATACAAACTGACAAACGATGATGGGACTAACTTTTCCAAAGGATATACAACGATAAATTTAAACAATGAAGACGAAATTAAAAAGATACCTCCAGGGATACGTTATATAACCAAAACGACTGGTTTGCCAACTGACGTAAGTTCTACAAATGGTTGGCTTTTTAAATTGGTTTGGTCAGACTCTCAACTATCTACAATATATTTCCAACCTTATAATTCTAGTCAATTATTACAAAGAGTAACTTATAACGGTTTGTCAGAATGGCGTTATAT
>NZ_JBHVRX010000110.1:0-1040 GCF_042885515.1 Streptomyces sp. NPDC058052
TAACGAGCTGGTGCGTGATAGCGATGGAGTCGTGTTTGCCTGATCGGGGTCGTGGTCAGGCGTTGGCGGTGCGGTCGGAGACGAGACCGGCGATGGCCCGGTAGGTGGCGGGCAGAGCTTCGCGGCGGTGGGTCCAGCGGGTCAGCTGCTTCCAGCGTTTGTGGTCGGCGAGCGCGTGCTCGACGGTGATGCGCTTCGATGAGTGGTTGTGTCGGGCTTCCTCTCTGGCTGCGTGCACCTGCGGAAGGGCGATCTTGTTCGGCTTCCTGGGTGGTGTGATCGCCTGGCCGGGGTGGTCGCGGCGGAGGCCGAGGTATCCGTCGTCCAGGAGAACCTCCACGTCGGGGAAGTGCTGGAAGCAGACGCCGATGCCCTCATTGCGTGCGGCGGTCGCATCGTGCATCCGGCCAGGTCGCAGGGCATCGGCCCAGAGCGTGCGGCCCTGAGAGTCGGCGATGACGGTGGCCTTCATGGTGTTCTGTTTCTTCTTGCCCGAGACGAACGCGCGTCGGCCGCCGCGGCCTGCCACGGGCCTGCGGACCTGGATCTCGGTGGCGTCCAGACGCAGCTCGACGCCCTCGGTCTGGGCATAGGCGAACACATCGGCCAGGGTCCGCAGCCGCATACCAGGGCGGTCGGGGACCGCGCATCCCCGCTCGGCCAGAAGCGCTCGTATCTCCCCGACGGCCCGGGTGACGGTGGAGCGGTCGACACCGAACAGCAGGGCGAGAACAGAGTGCGGCAGATCGTGCCGCAGATGAATCAGGGTGGCGACCAGGCGGTCCACGAAGACCAGTTGATGCCGGGCGCCGGCCCCCGCAGCCCGTCTCCTGGCCCCGCCGCGTGCTTCATGACGGCGCCCCTCGACACCTGCCTGCCACGGCCCGGCCAACTCCTGAGCCAGGCAGGCGAGATGATGCCGAGAGATGCCCGTGAACAACTGATGCGCGAGAACCGTCCGGTCGACCATGATCGTCACACCTGGATCATGCCAGCCACCAGCAACGACGCATCAGCCGCTATCACGCACCAGCTCGTAA
>NZ_JBHVRX010000111.1:0-1024 GCF_042885515.1 Streptomyces sp. NPDC058052
GCCTATTGTGCATGTGCAGAGGGTCAAAGGTAAAAAGGGAATCGATGCGGAAGCGATTGAAAAAGAAGTACGCAAAGAAATGGAAGAACAGAAAGCTATTTTAGAGATTTCTAAGTATCCAGTGAAAGACACTGATGTGATACGTGGGAATGAAGTGACCGAGGAAAATTTGGATACGGTCTATTATTTGGATGATGCGTTAAATGCCAGGCGGTTGATCGGCTACGGCGGGATCTTGAAAGAGATTCATAAGGAACTGAATTTGACGGACGCCGAGGACGGGGATCTTGTCAGAATTGAAGAAGATGAAGACGAGGTAGCTAATGAGACGTTCGAGGTTATGGCGCATTGGCATGTAGGAATTAAGAATTACATAATTAATTAAATAAAGCAGACAATTTTGTCTGCTTTATTTTTATACAATCCATAAGATAATTTCTGCTAGAGAATCAGCAGTTTTTGAAGGTACTCCTGCTTTTTTCAAGGCTTTTACTAGAGCGCCTTTTGATGCACTATTCAGTCTTTCTGTGGCATATGCAATTTTTCTTGCATATTTGTCTACCAGTTTAGCTTTTGATGGAGATAGAGGTTTGATGGCCCATTTAAGAGCTTTTCCTCCGACTCTACATACCCATCCAAATGCTTTTATTGCTTTAAGAGAATGACCAACAATACCATTAGTATGTACTTGCCCATTTTGGTTTAATTGGTTATAAGTGTTAAATTCGCGAGTTTGTGATGCGAATTTAATAAATGCTTTAGAATCTTCTAGTGTGCTAGGAGTTTTATGTGTTTCTATATATTTCTCTAATGAGTTTGGCAATGAGTTACTTGCAATTTGTGTTGTGGGTTGAACTGTTTGGTCTTGTTCAGCAGCCGAAGCAGATGACGCAAAACCACTAAATCCTGAAATGATAAGGGCTGTAGCTGTAAGTGTTACTACACTTTGAGAAAATCTTTTTTTAGTAAATTTCATTTTAATCCTCCTATTTTTTTGATATTTTAACCAAGTAATATAATACCA
>NZ_JBHVRX010000112.1:0-1024 GCF_042885515.1 Streptomyces sp. NPDC058052
AAGAACTTTATTAATGACGTTATTCTTTAAACGAACTACCTCTTCGTAAGTTTCATTTTCTTGAGGGGTTAGAGCATGAGATTTACGTCCCATTTTATTAAATTGGTCAACATGAAATACTTCCTCATCCAACCAACGTTTACCATATACACCGCGCTCTAATGCGAAATTCTCCAATAAATCTATTAAGTAGCTACTATTCTTAAATTGTGAAGTTAGTACATTTGTTTTAAATAAACGCAACATTGCGTTAATATTCCAATTTGACTGTATGACCTCTATTAAAGAACGAATCATTTCCATAATTGGATGGTGTGACATTGACTTTTTAGTATCGATATTAAAGGGAATGTCGTATAAAGAAAAAATAGATTCGAATAAATATGCATATGATTCGTCACGATATAAGATAGCAATGTCTTGAAATCTCAAATGATGATCACGAACATCTCTAATAATTCGTCTTGCTAATTCATTTACTTCTTCACGCATATTTGAAGATTCAAGTATTTCCACATGATTTGAATGAGATTGAGGTGTCATTTGCAAAGCATCAAAATCACTTTCTAAATGTTTGAGATCATCATTTTCAAATCGAAACTTTTGTTGAAATAAGGTTTTATTTAAGTGAATATTTAATTGATTCGCAATGTCTTCAAGATGTGTTAAAACTTCTGATGGCTTTCTAAATAGACTGAATGGGTCTTGATTACCATCTGTTGTTAGTAGAACTGTGACACTCTTAGAATGTTGTACTAAAGCTTCAATAATCCTATATTCAAGTGTTGAGAAGTTGTAGAAACCATCGATAAATATTTCTGCCCGTTTGAGCCACTCAGATTTAGACATTTGGTCAATAAAACGCTCTAAACTATCCTCAGTAGTTATAAATTCACCGCTCATGCGAGATTCTAATTCTTTATAAATTAGAGTAATATCTTCTAGTTTATGTTGCGTTCTTGTTTGTAATTGATGTTCTGTAATAAATTGATCTAAATGGTCCGGTGTAACACTATATTTTTTC
>NZ_JBHVRX010000113.1:0-1004 GCF_042885515.1 Streptomyces sp. NPDC058052
CTGTAATTGTTGAACCAGCTGCAATAAGGGTGTGATCATTTACTGTTACAGGGGCTATGAGGTTAGTATTACAACCAATAAACGCATCGTTACCTACAATCGTTTTAAATTTATTTACCCCATCGTAATTAACAGTTATAGAACCACAGCCAATGTTTGTTCTTTCACCAATTTCAGCATCACCAATATAGCTAAGATGTGAAACTTTTGCGCCATCTTTGAGATCTGATTTCTTAACTTCAACAAAGTTGCCAACTTTTACATCTGCGCCAAGATTTGAGCCAGGTCTTAACTGAGCAAATGGCCCAACTTTTGTTTTTTCTCCTACAACTGAATCGTTAATGACAGATTGTTTGATGTTAGCATTCGAACGAATTGTACTATTATTAATTTCAGAATATTGACCAACTAATACGTCTTCACCGATAATCGTACGGCCACCAATACGTACACCTGGTTCTATTGTTGTGTCAGCACCTATTTCTACATCAGGACCGATAAATGTTGAATCTGGGTCAATAATAGTTACGCCATTTCTCATATGGTAATGATTAATACGTTTTTGTAGAGTTTTTTCAGCCTGACTTAACATAACTCTATCGTTGACACCCATGATTTCGTCAAAATCATCTGTATGGTACACTTCTGCCTTACCACCATCGTCTAAAATAAGCGATAAAACATCAGGTAAATAATATTCACCTTGAACGTTATCATTTTTGACTTGTGCTAATTTATCAAATAGCTCTTTATTATCAAAAGCAAAAATACCAGAACTAATTTCCTTAATCGCACGTTCGTTTTCATTTGCGTCTTTTTCTTCAACAATTCGTTCTAATTGATGGTTGGAATCTCTTACAATTCGACCATATCCGTACGGTTGTTGAGTTGATGCAGATAATACAGTTACTTGTGCTTCTGTACTTTCGTGTTGGTCGATAAGTGATTCTAACGTCTTAGATGTGATTAACGGCGTATCACCACACACAACTAAAGTTGTCCCC